>CAZXPU010000056.1:0-33651 GCA_964642905.1 uncultured Prosthecobacter sp. | reverse complement strand
CAGCGCCGAGACGGTGAACGTGCTCAGACCGTCGATGCTGGGCTGGTCGGTGTGTTCCAGGAATTCAGTGAACACCCCACGCGCCACCTCCGCATCCAGGCGCATCTCATGATGATCCGAGCCGAAGTGCCGGGCCGTGCGCCGGGCCACCTCGCCCTCATCCGCCGCAGGATCATCGACCGTGATGGAAAAGCTGCCGATGCCGCGGTGGCCGGCCTCGTTCGCCAGAGCAAGGATCGCCGTGGAGTCGATGCCGCCGCTGAGAAAGACCCCCACCGGCACGTCACTGACAAAGTGATGCAGCACACTGTCCAGCAGCGCCTCGTGCACGTGCCGCACGGGATCGCCTTCAAAGGCGGCGCCAAACTGCAGACGCCAGTAGCGGCGGCGGCTTGAAGCACCCGCCTTCCAGACGAGGACATGACCCGCCTCCAGCATGCGCACCTCCTTCGCCAGCGTCAGCGGCTCCGGCACCGTGCCGGTTTCAAAAAACCCCTGGACCGCCGCCCCGTCCAGCGTCGGCTTGAAAAGTCCGCTGCCGGTGAGCGCCCGAAGTTCCGAGGCAAAGGCCAGCCTGCCCTGGGACTCATGCACATACAAGGGCTTGATGCCGAGGGGATCACGGGCCAGCAGCGCCGTTTGTTCAGCCTCGTCCCAGATGCAGAAGGCGAACATGCCGCGCAGCCGCTCCACCATGCGCTCCCCCTCCCGGGCGTGCAGGTGCAGCAGCACCTCCGTGTCCGAGTGCGTTCGAAAAACGGTGCCTTGGGATTCCAGCCAGGCACGAAGCTCTCGGAAGTTGTAGATCTCGCCGTTGAAGCAGATCACGCGGCGGCAGTCCGCCGAAATCATCGGCTGATGGCCGCCGGGTGACAGGTCAAGAATCGACAGCCGTGTGTGCGCCAGCCCGGCGTGACGGCTCGCATTCATCCACAAGCCGCAGTCATCCGGCCCGCGATGCCGCAAGGCGCCCTGAAGCCCCGCAAGCAGCAGCTCCAGGTCCTGGATGCCTGGTTCACTCTGCAAAATTCCGGCAATGCCACACATGAAAGATTAGGGTCGGCTTTCCTGCTGAAGTTCCTGCGTCCTGCCATCCAGGCTTCCGGAAGCAGGCGGGCAGGCCAGGCCCAGGGACGCCAGGGCGGAGGCGAGCGATCGCTGAAAGGCCTGGAAGCCATAAAGGCGCACCACCTCATGATGCAGGGTCTCTGGCTCGTGCAGCCAGGGCTTGTCATGGCTGCGACGGAAGAATCCGAGAATGGCGGCGGCGATGGCCGAGGCATCCCGCGGCGGCACCACCAATCCAAGCCTGCCATCATCCACCGCCTCCGGCGAAGCATCCTCCGAACCCACCAGGCAGGCGCGTCCACAGGCCAGCGCCTCCAGGTAAACAATGCCAAACCCCTCTCCCGTGCTCGGCATGACGTAAAGGTCGCAAAGCCGGTAGTGCTCCGCCAGTTCATCCGCAGGAATGAAGCCGGTGAAGGTGACCTGTCGCTGCAGCCCAAGCTCTGTCACGAGGGCGCGCAGACGGCCCTCATCATCGCCACTGCCGCCTATCAGGTAGTGCAGGTCCGGAAGCTCCTGAAGCACAAGCGGCAGGGCGCGCAGCACCTGATCCTGCCCCTTGTAGCGCTCAGCGGCCGACAGGCGCCCCACGGTCAGGATCACCGGCTGGCCTTCCTGCAAAGCGTAGCGCTTCAGCAGTGCGACGGATTTTGGCCCCGGCGCAAACGACTCCTCCCGGAACGTGTTCGGCACCACCGGCATTTTATTCAGCGGGATGCCTGCCTCACAGTGAATCACCCTGCGGGTGAAATCACTCACCGGAAGCAGCCCGCTCGCCTGACGCAAGGCCGTTCCCAGCGCCCCCTGCAGCCGGCTCCAGACTTCAATGCCATGCGCCGCCGTCAGGCAGGGAATGCCCAGATGAACCAGCGGAGCCAGCGCCTTCATAAAATGGGGATGCGTGGTCAGGATGAAGTCAGGCCTTTCACGCACGGCCCATCCCAGCCCGGAAGCCGTGAAGGCCGCCGTCCGCTTCCACCCCATGAGGTGGCCGAAGGTGTGCAGGCCTTCACCGCCGGCCACGTCGTTCTTGCTGAAGATCCGCAGCCGCGCCCGGGGAAACATCGCGCGCAGCGCCCTCAGGCAGCAGGCGGAATAATGCTGGATGCCCCCGGTCTCCTCCAGGCCGCTGGCCCAGAGGTGGATGCACTTTGGCTCACCGGTCATTTCAGGAATAGCGGCGACGTACCAGGGAGGAGCGACGGCCCGGACGGCCGGAGGACGGCCCCCCGCCCATCTCATAAAACTTGCTGAACAGCAGGTGGTGCAAAATGCTGCCATAGACCGCAAACGCCGCCGTGGAGCCGATCGCCTCGGACATCTGCCCCCCGGGGTGGATCAGTCCGATCGCAGGAAGCATCCACCGGGCAAAGCTCCAGCAGTCTCCGCGCGCAAGGTTTTCCGCCGCCCGCAGGTCAAACCAGCGCAGAGTCCAGCCAAGCAGCACGAAACCGACGAAAATCCCGGTCCATCCAAAATTGATATAGAATTCGAAGACCTGTCCGGCGCCGACGCTGGTGCCCTCGGAAAATCGCTGGCCGGTGTATTCCGCCACCATGGCGCTGCCCCCGGCGATGACCGGCTTGCCGGGCCAGAGGATTCGCGGCACCCAGGCCACGGCCGCAGCCTTCAGCGTCCCGCCGTTCGCAAACGCCACCCGGCCCTGGTCGAGATGCCGCCAGGCCTTGCCCTCGGGATCATTCTGGTTCAGCCGCATATCGATCACCTCCAGATGCGAGTTCTGAGACCAGTCCAACCATAGAAAGTCAGTGATCATGCCCGTGACAAGGTCAATCCGCGTCTCCAGCGACTTCTGCTCGGTCACGGCTACGCGCAGATCCTCACGGCTGCGCATCCAGTTGAAGAAGAAGTTGATCCCCAGGAACAAACCCAGGGTGAAAACCACGAGGGCGACCCAGCGTGGACGGTAGTTGACGATGACCAGCGTCCAGACTGCGGCGGCGGCCACCATGCCAAAGGCGGCGAAGCCCATGAAGATCATCGTGATGATCGGCAGCAGCACCGTGCCGCCCAGGGAGAGCAGCAGCCTGGGGTAATTCTTCTGCAACCAGGCGTTGCGGCAGGAGAGGAAGAAGCCGATGACGGACGCGGAGCAGCCGGCCGTCGTCAGCGTGCCCAGGCTGGGGATCAGCCTGAAGACGGGCGCAAAGACAAAGAAGGACAGGATGGCCAGGATCAGCAGGGTGGCAGGCAGCTGTGTCGTGATCTCACGAACCGGCATGAATGGTTTCGGATCACGCACCGGCTTGACGAAAAGGGAGCACAGGATGACCCCCAGCACAAACGACAGGAGCGCCGCCGTGGACATCCGGAAACCATAAAACGTGGTGGTCAGCGTCACCCCCGTCTGGATCAGGACGGCGTTCTGAGCGGTGTAATACGACAGGCTGTGGATGAACGCGCCGATGGCGTGAATGATGGCAAAATGGAAGGCATACACCAGCGGCAGGCCCACGGAATAACGCGACCGCCACTGGAGCCAGAGCAGCGCGACCATCAGGCCCATGAAGATCATCCACAGGGTGAATAGGCTCTCCTTGTCCGGAACGCTGAACAGGTTGAACATGAAAAAAATCAGTTAGGGATTGGGATGGCGGTCCGCCAGGACCAGGAGGGATCAGGCGGGATGTTCATGCACAATTTTCTCCTGCATGGCAACCAGGCGGCTGGCATAAGTGTTGGCGGCATGCGCCACGGCACGCGTGGTCGACAGGCGCATCCCGGCACGCACATCCTCCGGGACCTGCAGGAGCTCGCGCACCTTCAGCGGCCAGTCTGGACTGTCGAGACGGATGAAGACGGCGGCCCCCGGGGTGCCGAACAAGCGACGGTGATCCTCCGTGTCCTCCACCACTAGGCAGCCCCCCATGGCGGGCAGTTCATAGCTGCGCATGGAGTGACCGTCACGGTTCGCCCTCCGAACCAGGCACAGGTTGGCTCCGGCACTGGCGACAATGCGACGGCACTGCTCCTCATCCGCATGGCCATGGGCGTGCGGAGCCAGGTCGGGATGCTCCTTCCAGTAGCCTCCCCAGAGGCCGACGGGCACGCCGGCCTGAATCAGGGCGCGCACGGCAGCCACGCGATCCCGGTCCGCCCCGCCGATGAAAGCCACCAGATGCCCCCAGCGCCGGCGATCCTCTTCCGAGACCGCCTGGGGCGGGTGATGATCCTCGGGTGCATAAGCAAAGGGCAGCCAGGAGACCGTCGGCCCGCGCAGGGCACGCAGATCGGCCTCATTCGCATGCCTCGGCGTGAACACATGGGCGTAGTTGGGCAGCGCCTGCATGAACCAGGGAGCGCGGTGCGCGCGGTTCCACGGATCATCCACCAGGAAGTTCGCCACTGGGATGCCGGTCTGACGCAAACACAGCAGTTCAGGGGCCGCCACCGGCACGATGCCGGTTCCCAGCACCAGGTCCGGCCGAAATGACAGGCAATGCTGCAGCACGCTCCGGCTGTAGGCCCGCAACTTAGGCGGCCGCTTGCCCAGCAGGTGCCAGAACACACGCCGCACCCAGCGCGGCACATCGTAGGCCGGACCAATGTCCCTGACCTCCACATCCCAGCCCAGGGAGCAGGCCGCCCTGAACAGATGCCTGCCCACATGGGTGGGCTGGTTGATGCCGATGAGAACAAGACGTGGCATGCGAATGATGGCCCCGCTTACAAGAAGGAACAGCCCTCCAGGTTCAAGCCCTGCCAGGCGCGGAGGACACCCGACGCCGCCTCATGGATGCTGTAACGAGCGACCTGCGCACGGCAGGCCGCACGCGTGACCGCCGGGACGCCGGAAGACCACTCCGCCGTCCGCACCAGGGCCTCCGTCAGGCTCTCCACACTATTGGTTAGGCAGACCTCGCCCGTGACCCCGCCTTTGACCAGGTCGGGAGCACAGCCCACCGCCGTGCTGACCACCGTCGGCAGGCCGTGATGAAGGGCGTCATTCACGACCAGGCCCCAGGTTTCCATTTCACGGCTTGGCAGCAGCAGCACATCCGCCGCATGATGCCAGGCGCTGAGCCCGGATTGGTTGACAAATCCGGTGAAGCGGCAGCGGCCGGGCAGCAGCTTCTCGCAGGCGGCCTCCAGTTCATCACGCTTTTCACCGTCCCCTAAAAACACCAGAAACACCCGTCGGCGCAGCTTTTCAGGCAGGGCCGCCGCCGCCTGCGGAATCAGGTCCACCCCCTTTCTCCACGAGAGCTTCCCTGAAAAAAGAAGCACCCAGGCATCCTCGGCAATTCCGGCCTGAAGCCTGGTCTGCACGCGCAGCAAAGCCCGGGCCTCCTCCCCTGTTTCAAACATTGTCGTGTCCACGCAGTAAGGGGAATGAACCAGTTTCTCCTCAGGCACTCCCAGCCGCCGGTAATGTGACCGTGAATTTTCACCCAGATAGAGAACGGCCGCACAACGCCGGTAAAGCCTGCGCAGCAGCAGATCCCTCAGCAGCGCACGCCACCGGCTGCGGGCGGCTCGCGGGGCGTCACTCGTCTCCCCTCGGAAGAACAACGGCACGTTTCGGTGCAGCGCCCATCGGATGGCCGCACGATCCAGCGGGTGATGATACCCCAGCGTCAGCACTGCCGAAGGATGGATCTGATCCAGGGCATTCTTCAAACCCGAAGCCGTCACGGCATCATAGCCATCGGCCTCCGGCTGAAGCACCAGGCTCGGATAACCCGCCAGCAGGTCCGCCTCCCAGCGGAAGGACGCGCCAAATTCACGATCCCGGTAGCCACGCACGCTGAAGTCGCCGCCATAGATCACGGTCAGCGGCACACCGAGAGCGGCGGCAGCACGCCAGACCGGTGCATGGTACTGCACCGGATGCGTCTCCACGATGGCCAGGCCGCGCATCGACTTGGGATTCGGTTCGGCTTTCACTTCCTTGGCGGCACCTCCGTGCGATAAACAAACGTGCGGATCACCCCAGGATCCTCATCCTCCCCCATGCCGGCGCCAGGCACCTCCAGGAGGCATTCCAGCCTTTCCGAAGGCAGCGAAAACGGTGGCAGGTCCAGATACACGCCTGACTTTCTTCCCACACGCACATCACAACCATGCGTCTTGTCCAGATTCGGCGTGACGGACACACCCCGCCCCGGGTAGTGCTCGGTGATCAGAACGCAGGCATACCGGCTTCCCACCCTTTGCAGCACCGTGCGAATCTGATCGTTGGAAAGGTGCTGTAAAACCTGACGCAGAAGCGCCACGTCTCCTTCAGGCAACTCATCCCGCAAGATGTCTCGATGCAGAAAGCTCACACGGTCCGAAGCATGGCCGGCCTGATTTTGCTCAACCACGGGCCGCACCACATCCACGCCGACATACGACGCCGCCAGGGGAGCCAGCCTGGCTCCGACCCGAAAGTCTCCGCAGCCAAGGTCCACCAGCCTGCATGACGAAAGCTTCTCTCTTTCCAGAAAGGCCTGGACCGCGCCGATGTAGGGCCCGACCGCATCCTCCTCCAGCGAGCCCGCCCCCGAACAAAGCCCTCCCTCAGCATCCCCTCCCCACTTTCGTCCCAGGTAGATGCGGGTGAACACCTGCTCGACCGACTTGCGGCGGTTCATCCAGGACTCAATCCCCAGCCGAAGCCGCCGGTACAGCCTGACCAGGGTGGCAGGAAGAAGCCGTCGAATCCTAGATTTCTTCATTCGATCTTTTTATTGATTGGCTGGTTGGAAACTGACTTCGCCCGGCAACTCATTTCAACATTCCTCAGGCAGTGCCAGCAGGGTGCCCCAGACCCCGTCAGGATCAGGCCAGGAGCGGTCAAGGTGCCGGATGACCCTGCCATCAACACCCGCCAGGCGATACCCTTGCCGGATGAGCAGATCCGCCACTGCCAGATCCTGCTCAGGACTGTGGAGTTCCACCACCAACGCGGGACGCAGCCGACGAAGCGTCAGCTCAGCCCCCTGAAGCAGGCGGGACTCCGCGCCTTCCACATCCACCTTGATCAAACGCAGGGAGGTCAGTCCCGCCTCCGCGACCACCTCGTCCACCGTGCGGCAAGGCACCTCGAGAATGGTGGCGGCGTGCCCGTCCTCCACATCGGCGAAATGGCTCGTCTTGGAGGACTCACCCAACGCGAAAGACACTTTGCCCGGCCGGTCGCCCAGCGCGGCGGCGTGAATTCGCACCTGGGGCAGACCATTGCGCTTCACATGCCAGCGCAGTTCCTCAACAACATGAGGATGCGGCTCAAAGGCCAGCACCTGACCGGCAGGCCCCACCAGACGGGCCAGGTACAGGGTGTGGAGGCCCCAGTTGGCCCCGGCGTCAAGCACGGTGTCCCCTGGCCTCACCAGAGCCGCGTAGGCACGCTGGTTGTGACGTTCGTTGCCAGAATAAAGCGCGGCAAAGCCCGTGTCCTCGCTGGAGCGAAACCACATGCCACTTAGAGGCCCGACAAGGACACGATGCTCGGAGCCGGGGCGGAACCAAGTGGAAGAGAGCGCTTTTTTGATCCAGCAAATCATGGCTTAACCGATATTTTTCTGCTTTCTACGATTCTAGACAGACAAGACCAGCCTTGCAGGAAACCATGCGGGCGTGTGCTTGCAACCACGATGATCAAGGCTGCGAGGATCCGCTTATCCATTGCAGCACCGGCGCAAACTGCGCCTCATAGTGCCAGCGTTCACGCACCAGCCGCTGGCCGCGACGCCCCATCTCCGCCACCTCCCCCCGATGTTCCGCCATCCAGCGGAACACTTCTGCCAGCGCCTTCGCATCATGGCTCACACAGGGCTGCCCACAGCCCGCCTCCACAAACATCCGACGCCAGTCCGGATCATCCGGCACGATCAATGCCACCGCTTGCGAAAGGTAGTCGAACGCCTTGTTCGAAGCCCCCGCCATGTGCCGCATGTTGATGTCTCCCTCGTCCATCTTGAGGAGGCAGAGGCCAACCTCACAGTCCCTCGAATGCCGAAGCACCTCATGATGGCTCATGGATCCGAGGTATTCAAAACGCTCCTTGATGCCAAGACGCACCGCCAGCCGCTCCAGTTCATTCACATAGTGGGAGGAGCCCGAGGGGACATAACCGATCAGGCGCACCCGCACATCATGGCCGCAGCGCGCCGCCGCCTCCAGCACATAGGGGCCGAAGCGCTCCGGGACGATGGAGCCGTGGTAGATCACACGCAGCGGACCGCCGCCTTCACGTTCCGGCGGAAGCGCGGGCACATCGTCCAGGCTCGGGCAGTTCCACACGCAGAAGCAACGCCCCTGCGGACGCAATGCCGCCTTGAAGGCCTCCAAGCGTTGTTGGTTGGGCAGGACCACCCCCTCCGCATGCCGGCCCAGCAACTCACGAACCCTCCACACCTGCCTCGCCACGCCGAATTCCATGACCGTGCCCGGAATCGGTGAATCATGCTCATGATACAAAACCCGGCAGCGTGGAAAAAACCGCCGGATAAGCTCGGCGGCCGGCGTGGCCAGCACGTCCGAGGCATACACCCAGTGCGGACGCCAGCGCCAGACCCGCCACAGGCACCAGGCGATGAACAGCAGGAAGTGCAGCTTCTGCATCCATCCAGGCGCCTGATACCACATCCTCCTCACCTTCACCCGCAGATGCGGCACAAACTCAAGCATGACCGCCCTGCTGCCAGCCAGCCCCAGAAACTCCACCTCCCAGCCTTCCCGGGCCAGCATGCGGGAACTATGTTCCAGCGGCGGATAATCGCCCGGGTTCGTGTATTGAATGTAGAGCACACGCCGCGCAGGCGGAGCCGGCACGGGGAGCAGCATGGGGCAAGGGCGTCTCGCCTGCGCTTCACTCGAAGCATGCCTGTGCTCCACGCCCGGCCCCGTCAGCAGAAAGCGCCGCTCCACATGCCGGTGATGCCGCCAGACCTCCCCCAAGGTGTAGCGCCGCTGATAGCTGCGGTATTCCACCATTGCAGGCAGGGCCGAAAACAGGGCGCGCAACGGCGCACGCCACCCGGTTTCATGCCGATGCCGCCAGACATGACGCAGAGCCCGCATCCAGCCCCAGGGCTGCATCACCAGCGGAAAACGCAGGCTGGCCAGCAGGACCTCGTTGCGAATCCACGGCAGAACGGCGTGCTGGTTGTCCACTCCAGGCCGGTCATGCCAGGCACGCATCCACGGACAGAACAGGATTTCCAGACCCGCCGCATGTGCCTGGATGGACAGGTCGGTCTCCTCCACACCGTAGGCCGCCGCCACAGGCACGTAGCCCGGAAGCCTCAGATACAGCGACCGCCTCGTTACCGAGGCGCTGCCCGTAAAAGAACGGACCAGGGAAACCTCCGGCATGGCGGGCAGCACGGGACGTTCCTTCAAATACACGCCGGGCGACATCACGAGCGCCTTTGGAAACGCCTCCATGACCGCCAGGGCACGGGCAAAGTAATCCACATCCAGCGGCCATGAATCATCATCAAAGCTGGCCACGATCTCGCAGGCCGCCTCCTGAAAGAGCCGGTGCCTGCCCCCACCCGGCCCCAGGCGCGCTTCGGAATGAAGAAACCGCATCGGCACAGGCAGCCCTTCAATCATCGCCGGCTCAGGCCGCCAGCCACCATCACAGTGCATCACGATCTCCTGCGGCAGCGGATCACAGGCGCAGATGCGCTCCAGCGCCCGACGCAGCCCAGGGCCGCTGAGAAAGGCGGGAATCACCACGCTGACAGGAACGGAATTCATGGCGTATCAGACCTCGCCTCCCTGTAAACTTCAACCATCCTTTCCGCCACGTCCGCCATCAAGGGCGGCGGCTTCACGCCTTCACGCAGCCTCATGCGCAGCGCCGCATCCGTCGTGAACCTCTCCAGCACCCGTCCCCAGGCCACGACATCTCCAGGAGGGCACAGCAGACCGTCCACCTCCTGCGTCACCCATTCGGCAATCCCGCCCAGGTCGGATCCGATCACCGGCACCCCGGCGGCAAAGGCCTCCAGCACCACCAACGGCCCGGTCTCAAACCCCTGAGATGGCACCAGCACCGCCTCATAGCCCGACATCACACGAATCACCGACTCCGGCGGCACCGGCGGATGCAGCCGCGCGCGCGGATCGCCCCTCAGGCGCTTCAGCACTTCCTGCATCCCCGGCTCGGCCGCATCTTCACCGATGAGATGGCAGTGCAGTTCCAGCTTGAGATCCGGCCTGGCCTCCAGCACTCGCGCCAGCAGTTCCAACCCCTTCGCCCGGTCCACACGGCCCAAAAAACCCAGACGCACCTGAAGCGTTTTTTCCATCCGGTCAGCCTTCTGCAAGGACTCGGCCGGATGAGCCAGACCGTGCCGGACCACACGCAGATTCGATTCTGCCAGACGATTGCGCTTTAGCACCGCCTTCGACCAGGCGTTGAGTGCCACAACACGGTTCATGCCCTCCAGCCAGCCACGCACCGCCTCAACACGCAGACGCATCAACGGCCACATGCGGAAGGGCACCTGGGAAAGCAGGGGCGCGGTGAAAGGCGAAAGCCAGGCCAGCAGGAAGGCCGCCGGCTCTGGCAATCCAAGCCCCTGCAGGGCGCATCCGGCACAGCGCAGCGGCTTCATCTCACCGTCGCACGGCGCCCGCCCCCGAAGCATCAGCGTGCCGCGTGCACAGACCAGGGTGGGCGTGTGAAAGGTGTAAACACAACTGACACCCCGCGCCTTCGCAGCCAGCATCCAGAGCCGGGACACCACGGGCGTGAAGGCGTGAAAATGCACCACCTCCGGCCGACGCTCCTCCAGCAAACGCGCAAACGCCTGCGCCGAAACGGGCTCGCCCGCCCCATATAGAATCTCGGCAGACATCTGCTCCGGACATGGCAGCCGATGCGTCGTCACACCGTCCACCTGCTCCGTGACAGCATGCCTGACCCGCGGTGAAGCCACGACCACTTCATTCTCATGACCAAGACCAGCCAGGCAACGGATCAGGGCGCGCACATAAATCTCCGTCCCACCGCAGGGATCCGGCATCCAGACATAAGGCACGTGCAGAACCTTCATGACTTTTTCAATCTCGGAACCGGTCAGGCCGCAGCAAGCAGCATGACTGCGGCCAGGCTCAGGGCATGCAGGCCCTCGCTCATGGGTTTTGCCCGGCCTCCGGGCGCCTCAGCACCAGCAGTTCATGGCCGTACCAAAGCCTGCCGTAGTGCTGCTCAACCAGCACCTGAAGCCCCTCCTGCACAGCCCAGTCCCGCACTTTTTCCAGAGGCACCTCACAGATCCACTGCCGGGCCATCACCAGGTCGTGCAGACGATTCATGGCGCGCTTCCACAAGGGCCGCAGGCAGACATCCTTGTAAATCATCCGGCCTCCCGGCGCCACGCAGCGGAAGGCCCGGCGCATGAAAGCCTCCTGCTCCGCAGGCGGCACATGATGCACGACGTCAATCATGGTCACCACCTCCCAGGTCCGCCCCGTCATGCAGGAAGCATCATCACGGGCGAACCCAAGACGGGTTGCAGGAAGCCTGGAACTGAGCGCCTGCCACGCCGTGCGCGCCGCCTCCAGGGCGGCTTCGCTGACATCCACTCCCAGGCCCTCCGCCACCCGTCCCTCCGCCGCCGCACGCAGCATCAGCGATCCGGCACCACAGCCGATGTCGAGCACGCAGGCATGCTCCGGCATGTGGGCCAGCAGCGGCTCAAACGGACAGATCAAGGGGCGAAGACGCTGAAGCAGACGACGAGGAAGCACAGGGAACGGGAAGACAGGTTGTTGGGCGACAGAGGCCGCACCGGCTTTATTTGGACACCACCAGGATGAGCACGATCCAGGTCAGCACGACCCAGCTGGAACGATCACGCAGGGCAAACACCAGCGGATCATGGTGCATCTCCCCGCGATGAACGATGATCAAAATGCGCGCCAGCCAGTACATCAGCGCCGGCAGCACCAGCCAGAGCCACTGCGGATGCTGATGGATCTCCCTGACCTCGGGGCTGTTCAGATACAAGGCCACCACCAGCAACGAGGTATTGACCCCGGCGCAGGCGAGGCCAAGCAGCACCGAGCGGTCCTGAATCCGGTAGGGACGGCGGGACGCGGCGGCATCCGTCGGTGGAGCCTCCTCCTGCGCGGCCACCTCGGCGTAACGCTTCACCAATGCCAGGGTGGAGAACAGAAACAGGCAGAACACCATGGTCCATACCGAAACGGATATGCCCGCCGCCGCACCGCCATAAAGCACGCGAATGCCATAAAAGGAGGCCAGGGCGACCACATCCAGCGCGAGATAAGTCTTCAGCTTCCAGCTGTAGGCCAGGGCCAGCGCCGCATAGCAAACAAGCCACTGCTGAGCACGCGCCTGCTGCCAGCAGGCCAGCAGGGTGGTCAGGCCGATCAGCACCCCCGCAGCCACCAGGGCCGCAGGCACGCTCACTTCGCGCGCAGCCAGCGGACGAAGACACTTCTTTGGATGCGCCCGGTCAGCACTGACGTCCATCAAGTCATTCATCACATAGATGAATGAGGCCAGCAGACTGAAGGCGGCCATCGCCGAAACCGAGTCCAGCACGCACTCCTTCTCATGCCAGCGCCCGCTCAGCAGCAGCGGCAGCAGACAAAGCAGGTTCTTGCTCCACTGATGCGGACGTAAAAGGCGCAGGAGGGCGGTCCAGTTCATGATCTTCGCTCCTTCACAGGCACCGCCATCACGTGGCCGTAGGCGGTTATTTCCGTCACCGGCCTGCCATCCAGCCAGCTCACCTCATACCCCAGCCCATGCAGCAGGTTAAGCAGCGTGACAGAACTGCCGCCGGACGCCGGCCAGGCATAGGGATGCACCTCCACCACGATCATGCGCGGACGCCGGGACGGATCCGCCAGCAGCCGTGCACCGCCACGCAGCGCCGCTTCCTCAAAGCCTTCGATGTCGATCAGCATCAGGTCGAGCCTTCCCTCCCCCACCAACCGGTCCAGCGTGGTCATTTCCACGCTCAGGCCTTGCCCCTCATCCGCTCCGGGCAAAAGCCCCGACTGCACATACTCGCTATGCCACATCGCACGGCCTTCCCGATCGGCCAGCGCCTTCGGCACAACCTCCACGATGCCGTCCACCTGATTCAGCTTCAGATGCGCTCGCAAATGCGGCAAGGTAGCAGGGTCGGCCTCGACCGCCAGCACCCTGCCCGAGGCTCCGGTGCGCGCCCCCATGGCCACCGCATACAACCCCACATTCGCCCCCACGTCGGCGATGATGTCTCCAGGACGGATGGCAGGCAGCAGCAGCCTCCAAACCTCGGGCTCATAGGTGCCGCCCAGGTTCCGCCACTCCGGCAGCACGCGAATGGGGTCCATGCCGTTGATGACCCGTGGCAAGCCCCTGTCACCGGCGATGGATTTCAACGCCCCCTCATAGAGCGGCCGCAGGGCCGACCACAGCGGATCCAGCTTCCGCAGCCCCGGCAGATGCCGCAGACGGATCGCAATGTTTTCCAAGAATGTCATGGCCTGTTGTCCTGATTGCATGTCGACACCGTCAGTTCGCCTCCCAGCAACGTGCGCAACACGTCGAGGGTGCGGTTGAAGGGCGCACAGGCTCTCAGAAAAGAATCAACCACGCCATGCCCATGCTCCTGAGGCGTCTGCTGCACCGACAGCCGGCACATCGCCGAGGGCCAGCCACCCCTCTCATGCATGCCCTCCCAGTCCGCCGTGTTCGAGGATGAATAATGCTGTGTACAATAGGCCTGGGCGTCGAAATGGCTCATGATCAAAAGTGGGTTCGTCTGCGCTTATCTGGCCGCGGCCTGACCGTCAATCCAGATTCGGCTTCGCACCCGGTCCGCCAGACCCGCCAGCTTCGCCGCACGCCTGAAGCCCGTCACGCGGGAGCAGACCGCCAGCCAGCGCGGCGCGGTCGGCTGGTAGTCCGGACTGACAGCCTTCAGATGCCGCGCACATTCCTCGAACAACGTGTCATCAAGCGCCGCCGCCTGCCGCGTCAGAGCCGCCAGCGTGTCGATGATCCTGCCCTGGCGCACCGCCCACTGATCCGGCGTGGACCTCCGCCGCCACTCTTCCTGGATGCTCAGCGCGTTCTTCAGGCAGTCTCTCAAAAAGCCCGCCCGGCTGCGGGTGGAAACCGAGCCTTGGAGATGCTGGCGGTAAAGCACCGAAACAGCTTCGTCATGCAGCCAGCAGGCCCCGGCCGCCGCCGCATCCCAGGCAAAACGTGCGTCCTGAACCACCGGCAGCCACTCCTTCCAAGGCAGCAGCTTCTCCAGAAAATCACGCCTGAACAAATACGCGCCTGTGGGACACCAGAAGGTGGCAAACAACGCCAGCTCCGGATCCGCATCCAAATTTTCAAGACTGCGTCTGACCTGCTCGCCAGGACTGAATCCGCCATCCGCCTGCTCCTCCAGCCGCTGCCAGTCTCCATACACCACGTCCGCCTCCGGATGTGCTGCCATGAGGGCCGCCTGCCTGGCCAGCGTGCCGGGCATCAGCACATCATCCGCATCCAGATACTTGACCAGATCCCCACGCGCCTCGGCCGTGCCCAGGTTGCGCGCATGACTGACCCCGCAGTTCTCCGAACGCACCAGCCTCACCTGCGGCCACTCACGGGCGACATAATCGCCACTGCCGTCCGTGGATCCGTCATCCACCAGGACCACCTCAAACACGGCCCCCTCCTGCGTCATGACGCTGCCCAGCGTCTCCGGCAGCCAGCGGAGCGCGTTCCAGGCGGGGATGATGACCGAGATCATAGCGGCTTGCACTCGCAGTCGTAGGCCAGGTTCATCAACGGCGTCCATCCCGGCTGAGGATGCCCGTGGCTTTCCGAGGTCACATGCAGCTCGGGCAGCAGCGTCTCCTGCAGCACCAGTTCACCCTGCACCACCAGCCCCACCTGCCAGCGGTACACTCCCGGCAGCAACGGCAGCGAGGCCAGCTTCAAACGGATCAGCAGCCTTCCCTCCGGAGCTTCAAAGGGCTCGATGTGCAGGCTCACCAACAGCGTGTTGGAGGCATCCCGCAGATGCAGGCCCAGGTTCGACCGGGTCGCCGCACGCGGGGCATGCAGCTCAAAGCAGAACTCCGGCGCCTGCTTCTCATCATACACATGACTGGATTCCGCAGCCGCCTCCGGCCCGCCCGCCCACCAGCGCCGCACATGAAACAAATGCGCCAGATGCGGCTGCGCCTGGGTCAGACCGCGCTCCTCATAGTCGGACACGATGCCCGCTGTCTCGCCAAACCCACGGATGCGGCCCGCCTCCAGCAGCATGGCCTTGGAGCAAAGCCGGCGCGTGATCAGCATGTTGTGCGTCACCAGCAGCACTGTTCGGCCGCCGCTCGCCGCGTTCTCCATCTTGCCGAGACACTTCGCCTGAAACTGCGAATCGCCCACCGCCAGCACCTCGTCCACGATCAGGATCTCCGGCTCCAGATGCGCGGCCACCGCAAACGCCAGCCGCACATACATGCCGCTGCTGTAGCGCTTCACCGGCGTGTCCAGGAACTTCTCGATCTCCGCAAAGTCCACGATCTCGTCAAACTTCGCCCGGATCTCCGCCTTCGTCATGCCGAGGATGGCGCCGTTCAGATAGATGTTCTCGCGCCCGGTCAGCTCCGGATGAAAACCCGTGCCCACCTCCAGCAGCGAAGCCACGCGTCCGCCCAGCGTGATGCGGCCCTTTGTCGGCTCCGTGATGCGGCTGAGGATCTTCAACAGCGTGCTCTTGCCCGCGCCGTTGCGCCCGATGATGCCCACCACCTCACCCCTCTGGATTTCAAACGACACCTCGTTCAAGGCCCAGAACTCCTCACGTTCGTCGCGCGTCTCCCTCTGCGTGCCACCCTTCATCCAGCGCATCGGCGCCTTCGCCGCCTGGATCAGCGCATCACTGAACTTCCGGTACGAGGCCTGCCCCGAAAGATGGTTCAGCGTGTAGCATTTGCTGACGCCTTCGACGGCGATGATGGGTTCTTCAGGCATGGTTTTCTGGGGCCGCGACGTGTCAGGCACGCGCGCCCTCTGGGTTCAATCTCAGCTCACAAGCCCGGATCACCATGTCCGGGTCAATCGACTTCATGCAGGCCGTCTCATGCGGACAGCCGCTGCGCCAGTGCAACGGGCCGTCGGCATGATGATGACAGCCCAGGCAGGCAAGCTCCTCCGCATGCAGGGCCGTGGCTTCCACCAAGGGCGGCAGGATGCTGGACGCATTCGTCGGACCAAACAACCCAACCACCGGCACGCCGACGCACGCGGCAAGATGCAGCGGACCAGAGTCGATGCCGATGAACAGCCGCGCCAGGGAAAGCAGCGCCGCCAGTTCGGGAAGTTCCAGTCGGTCACGCCAGTCGATGGCACCGGCAACGGCGGGCATCTGCAGCCGGGCATTGCCATCGTGTCCGCTCGCCCCCGCCTGAACCACGACCTGCCCCCGCGCCTTCAATCCCTCCACCAGCGTGCACCAATGCGAATCAGGCCAGTGCTTCACCGGCCAGCTCGGCCCGGTGTGAATCACCACCAGCTTCTGCACCGACACCCCGGCGTCGGCCAGGCGGGCTCGAACCGCATCCATGCTTTCAGACAGAGGGGCGATACGCACAGGCTTCGGCGCCTTCAGTTCCACCTTCAACAGGCCCGCAAACTCCTCCATCAACAACCGGCGCGCACGCGGCTGCGGCGGCTCCCGTTCATCAGCAAGCCGCGGCGTGAGATCCAGCGTCGGCTTCAGCACCGAGGCCAGCCAGCCGCTGCCACGCAGCGTGCTCGGCACCACCAGCGCCGCCACGCCTGCCAGGGCGGCGATCTTCACGAGCCCGGGCGAAGTCACCAGGATCAGGGCATGCGCCGGATGCTTCTGCTTCAAGGCCTCCAGGCCGGGCATCAACGACAGCAAATCCCCTAGTCCGCCATACCTCCGCACAATCAGGCAGGGCCTGCCGATGAAAGGCAGCAGGCGCAGCCATTCACGCAGGCTCCTCAGCCAGGACATGTTCTCAGCCATGCAGTTCTCCGGGAAGTTCACCCAGACGTTCCTGGGGGCAGGCCAGCAGGTTCACCTGCCGGGCAAACCATTCACGCGTCCGTTCCGTCACGGGCATGAACGCCAGCTTGTCCGTCTCAAACCTTGCCCCCTCGTTCAACGGCGGGCTTCCATAATGATGCAGATGCGTCGTGCCGCCCGAATGCACAAACAACGCCGGCACCAGGCAGCGATAACCTTTCGCGCCCAGCCAGTCGATGGGCTGACGAAAATGCGCCTCATCATCCAGCGTGTTCTCCAGGATGATGAACGGGCGCTGCTCCAGAATCAGTCGTTCAGCGCCGCGCAGCACTTCATGCTCCATGCCCTCGACGTCCATCTTGATCACGCCGACATCGCCGGAGACAGCCTCATCCAGCGTCGTCACGGCCACCTCCGCGCCCTCGCCCCCGCTCACCAGCCGCACACAGCCGCTGTCGCTCATGCCGCCCTGAAGGCGCAGGCCGCACGGCCTCGAGCCCAGCCCCTTGGAATGCAGGGTGACGCGTGACTCCATGCCGGCCTGGCTGATCAGACTTTGCAGGTCCGCAAAACTGCGCGGATGCGGCTCAAAGCTCACGCAGCGCCCGTTGAAAGCCGGCAGTGACAGCGCCATCAGGGTGAAGAATCCCCAGTTTGCCCCGGCATCCACAAAGGTGTCCGCCCCGCGCAGCAGCAGGCTCAGCAGCACGCAGGTCTCCAGCTCATAACCGGCGGCATACTGCGGCGCGTAAAGGGCATGAAACTGACTGTTATGCCCGTCAAACTCCAGCAACCGCTCCTGATAGCGCATGATGCCACGCGCAGGAAGCCAGGGCATGGATGCTGCCAGCGGCGCAAGTCGACCCAGGCACGGCACCAGGCGCAGGCCGTCGGCAAGCCGGATGTTCAGCGGCTTCCGCACCAGGGAAAAGGGATAGGCGAAGCTCATGCGCTCAATCGCAGCAACTCTTCAAAAAGCTCCTCATAGGCCGAGACACAACGCCCCAGGTCAAAGGCGGAAGCCGCCTGCGGCACCCGGCCGGCAAAGCCTGCCCTCACTCCGGCGTCCATCATCTGCTCCATGGCCTGCGCCAGGGCTCCAATGTCCGCACGCCCGTCTGCTGCGAGCGGCACAAGCAGGCCGGCATTACCCATCATCTCAGGAATGCCTCCCACGGCGGTGGCGATGACCGGCCTGCCGCAGAGCAGAGATTCGATCACGCTCAAGGGCAGGCTTTCCTCCGCCAGGCAGGAGGGCAGCAGGCCCACGTCAACTCCCCGGATCCATGCTGCGGCGTCCTGCTGATGACCGGCATGCACAATCCAGGGTTCGGCCTGCGTCTCGTCACGCAAACGTGCCAAGGCCGGACCGTCACCCACCAGCACCAGCCGCAGGGCGCGCCCCTTGCGTTCACGCACCCGCCGCGCCGCAGCCACGGCTTCGTGCCAGCCCTTGTCCACCACCCCCCGAGCCACCATGCCAAACGTCACGCCCTCGAAAGGCGGCAGCACCGAAGGAGCCGCTGAAACGCGGTGACCATGAGGGATGTGGGTGATGCGGCAGCGTGAGGAAAAGGGCAGCGTCCGCGCCTTCACCGCATTCGCGGCCGCAGGACAGATGAGCGCGTCCAGCCGCCTGAAGATCATGCCATCCTGGCTCAAGTCGGGATGGGCCGTGTCGCCATGATCCGTCTTGGTGAGCGGCAGTCGCACCTGCTCAAAGGCCGCACAGGCCTGCCTCGCCGCAGGCATGAGATGCGTGTTCACCACGTCAAACCGATGCCGCCGATGCAGGGCGCGCAGCGTCATGGCATGAAGCATCCCCTCGGGATCAAAGGCCGGCAGGCGATGGCGCAGCATCAGGGTCAGCTTGTAAATAATTCGATAGGTCAGCGGCGTGAATCCAGGCTGCTCATGCACCCTCAATTCCGGCGCCAGCGCCGAGGTCAACGCCGGATCGCCCAGTCGCTTCAAGGGCAGGTAACAGGTCACCTCGTGCCTCTCCGCCAGACCGTTGGCCAGGTTGACGAAGAACCTCTCGGCACCTCCCGCCACCAGGCTTTGAATGGACATCAAAATTCGCATGCCTCATGCCACACGTCGGTAAACCTCACGCGTCGCCTCCGCCACCATCCGCCAGTCATGAGCCAGGGCCTGAGCCCTCGCCGCCCGCCGCATCTCCGCCTGTTTTTCGCGATTGGAGGCCAGCAGGCGCAGATGCTGCACCGTCGCCGCCACGTCTCCCGGCGCCGACAACAGCGCACAATCCGCATTCACATACTCAGGCACTCCGCCCACCCTCTGGCTGATCACCGGCGCCCCGCAGGCCAGCGCCTCCAGCATCGCATTGTTGGCCGTCGCGTTTTCCGGCAGATGCAGAAACGCGGCGCAGGATCGGCAGAGCCGCAGCAGTTCCGCGTCGCTCACCCGCACCCGGTAGCTGACGTTGTCCAGCCCGCTGAAATGATACGCCTTGTCCTCAGGACCGACCACCTCAAATCGCAAAGCCTTGTCATTCGCGCAGCCTTCCATCACCCGCCGCATCTGGTCAAAATCACGACGCGTGCCGCCGACGCTCAGCACGTTGAACGCCGCCGGAGCCTCCAGGCTCGCGGGCTGGAAATGATCCACATCCACGCCATGCAGCACAAGATGCAGCCGTTCCTCACGCACGCCCTGGTCCAGAAAATAACCGCGCTGAGATTCGCTCATGAGAATGATGGCGGCAAACCCACGCAGCGCCGAAGGACGGCGGATGATCCGGCGAAGATCCTCCGCACACTGGTGAAAGGTGCCGATGAGTGGCAGCCGCAAAAAAGGCGTGAGAAGATCAAGAAACGCCAGGTCCCGGTCGCACCAGAGATAATGCACCGGTCCTGAAAACCCGTCGCGAATCCGGCGGCGGATCTCCGCTTCCAGCTGAAACGAACCGCCGACGCACCAGCGCGAGGCCGTAAACCGCCGGGCAACGCGGGTCCGCAGCAGCGCCACCCCACCAGACGGATCGCAGCGCCTTGCAACCACACGGGGACAGTCAAGGTAGTCAGCCAGCACATGATAGCCGGAGCGATGCGCGAGGATCTCGTCCTGCGACCAGGCCAGCAGCGGTGAATCAAGGCCATCAGATGACATCCGCAAAGGTGCGTTCAGTTCGCCGGAAGTAGTGCACGCCAAAAGCCAGGAAGCCGAGACTCAGCAGCGAGGACAGCGCGAAGCTCTCCCAGTGCATCTCCGTCGTGCCGCAGATGGCCCAGCGAAAACCGTCGATCACGCCCACCACCGGATTCAGGGCGACCACCAGGCGGCCGTAGTCGCCAAAGCGCTCCTGGATCACCGTGGTGCTGTAGAAGACCGGCGACACAAACTGCCCGAACTGCACGACAAACGGGATGATGTAGCGGAAGTCGCGGTACTTCACGTTCAGCGCCGTGAACAACAACCCCGGCCCCATGGCCGTGACAAAGGCCAGGGCCGTGAACAGCGGCAGCGCACACAGCCGCCAGGTCGGCATCATGCCATACCAGGCCATCAACCCGCCAAGGATCACCATCGAGATGGCAAAGTCCACAAAGGCCACCACCACCGCGCTGGCCGGCAGGATCATGCGCGGGAAGTACACCTTCGAAATCAGGTTGGCGTTGCCCACCAGGCTGCCGGCCGACTCGCTCAGTGCATTGGAGAAAAAGTACCACGGCAGCGTGCCGGCGCAGACCAGCACCGCATAAGGCACGCCGTCGGAAGGAAGCTGCGCCAGGGTGCCAAACACGCCCGCACCGATCAGGATCGTCAGCAACGGCCGCAGAACGGCCCAGGCCACGCCGATCGCCGTCTGCTTGTAGCGCACCAGGATGTCGCGCCAGGCCAGAAAGCCAAACAGCTCACGGTAGCGCCAGAGGTCGCTCCAATACTGACGGGAGGCCCGTCCGGCTTCGATGATCAGCTTGTTCATGCTTGCTTGTCCCTGCTCCTGCGGGTCACCGCCTCCACCCAGTCCTGATGCTCGAGATACCAGGCCACGGTTTCCCGGATCCTCTCTTCAAAGGTGTGCACCGGACGCCAGCCCAGTTCACGCTCGACCTTGGTCGCGTCGATCGCGTAACGCCGGTCATGACCGGGCCGGTCCTCGACAAAGCGGATCAGCCTTCGCGAATGCCCGCCCAGCTCCGGCTTCATCTCATCCACCAGGTCGCAGAGATGCTCCACCAGCTTCAGGTTGGTCATCTCGTGACGACCACCAAGGTTGTAGGTCTCGCCCACGCGGCCCGCGTTCAGCACCCGCCACAGCGCCTGCACATGATCGCCGACAAACAGCCAGTCGCGCACGTTCTGACCGTCACCATACACAGGCACCGGCCGCTGTTCGAGCAGGCTCTGGATCACCACCGGGATCAGCTTTTCCGGATACTGACAAGGGCCGTAGTTGTTCGAACCATTCGTCACCAGCACTGGCAATCCGTAGGTGTGATGATAGGAACGCGCCAGCATGTCAGCCGCCGCCTTGCTCGCTGAATAGGGTGAGCTGGGCGCATAGGCGGTGGTCTCCGTGAAAAAGCCCTCCTCTCCCAGCGAACCATAAACCTCATCCGTGGAGACATGCAGAAACCGCCGTCCTTCCACAGTCGAACCCCCGCACATCCAGGCATCCCGACAGGCCTCCAGCAAATGAAAGGTGCCGACGATGTTGGTGTGGATGAAATCCGCAGGACCGGTGATGGAACGGTCCACATGCGACTCGGCCGCCAGGTGCATGACATGCGTCACCTGATGCCGCCTCACCACTTCCACGACCGCAGTTTTGTCACGCAGATCCGTTCTTTCAAAGACGTAACCGGGATGCTCCGCCACGCCTTCAAGGTTTTCCAGATGTCCTGCATAAGTCAGGCAGTCCAGGTTGACCAACCGCTTCACTTCGGCGCGCCCCGCGAGAAACCTCACGAGGTTCGAGCCGATGAATCCGGCACCGCCGGTGACAAGCAGGTTCATGAGGGTTCAGGCGGCTGTCAGCCCCACGCGACGCACCTCCGACGCCAGGTCGGCCAGATAATCGCGATACTCACAGTCAGGCATGGCCGCGACCAGGGATTCAAAAGCCGCCAGACTGAGGAAGCCGCGCCTCAGCGCCGCCTCCTCCGGACAGCCCAGTTTCATTCCCTGACGCTTCTCGATGGTCTCCACATACGACGAGGCCTCATGCAGGCTGCTGCTCGTCCCGGCATCCAGCCACACGGTGCCGCGGCTCATCC
This sequence comes from uncultured Prosthecobacter sp., assembly GCA_964642905.1. Lineage (GTDB taxonomy): Bacteria > Verrucomicrobiota > Verrucomicrobiia > Verrucomicrobiales > Verrucomicrobiaceae > Prosthecobacter. Next base: position 11,354 of record CAZXPU010000056.1, on the reverse strand, counting down.
GCACCACCTGCAGCCGGCCTTCGGCAAGATAGGCCTGGTTCACATCCGTGATCTCCAGTTCACCACGCGCGGAGGGCGACAGACGCCGGGCCCTCTCCACAACCCCGGCGTCATACAGATAAACACCGGGCACGGCAAAGTTGCTCTTCGGCTCCACAGGCTTTTCCTCCAGTGACACCGCCCTGCCCTCCCGGTCAAACTCCACCACGCCATAGCGCTCCGGGTCGTTGACGTGATAGGCAAAAACAGTCGCACCGCCTTGAAACTCCGTCACCGCCCGTGGGAAGGCGTCACCGGCAAAGAAGATGTTGTCGCCAAGCATCAAGGCCACAGGTGATCCACCGATGAAGCTCTCGGCAATCAGGAACGCCTCCGCGATCCCCGCAGGCCGCTCTTGCGTCCGGTATTCAAGCCGGATTCCCCACGCCCCACCATCTCCCAGCAGCGCCTTGAACCGGTCCTGGTCCTGCGGCGTGGTGATGATGCAGATCTCACGGATCCCCGCCGCCATCAGCACGGTCAGCGGGTAATACACCATCGGCTTGTCATACACCGCCTGCAGATGCTTGCTCGCCACCCGGGTCAACGGATAAAGGCGAGACCCGGTTCCGCCGGCGAGAAGAATCCCTTTCATAGACACGCGTGTGATCGGACAGCGATTAATCATGACGCCTCAGATAAATCGCATAGCCATAGGCGCCGGCGGTGCGCGCAATTCTGAAACCCAATATTTTTGGCTGGTTGATGCTAAACCGATTCACCCAAATTTTTGCGCCTCCGAATTCGCGAGGCGGTTGAACCAGCCCTGAATAAGCCTGGGCAAAAACCAGGCCTGCCTCAGGATTTGCATTGACGCCTCCGCGAACGGGCACATGCCCACCCAGGGCAGGATCATCGGCCAGCTCAAACAGAGACTCGGACAAAACGACGCTCCCTGAAGACAGTTTGAGGCTTGCCAGGTCACCGGCCAGCTGATCGGCTGCCTGCCGAACGCTGGGCTCCTGGCGGCAAGCATCCCTTAGAATGAGTGCGTGACGTGCAAGGCCGACGCATGGCAGTGACATGCATAAGGCCACGACCGTCCAGTTTTTGGTCGTGAAGGATGACCATGACTTTTTTGCAACCAGGATCATCAACCCTGCCAGGAATGGCAGCACATTGTAGTAGTTCTTGCCTCGCACCGGCACCAGCTCGCCTGCCGTGACGACCATCAGCAGGGCAGCAAGCACCATCACCGAGCATGCTGCCAGGCTTTTGCCTTTCATCCACCCGCCCACGGGTCCGGCGCACAACGCTGCTAAAATGATTCCATGAAACAGCAGGCCCGGACAATCCGTCAGGAACAACCAATAAGGGGAGAAGCTTCCTTCGGGCTTGCCCCACAAGGCGCTTTGCGCATGAAGCCTGATGCCCTGCAGAGTCTCCAGTGTGCCATGGCCTAATGTCTCAAGCAGGCAGATGAAGGCGGCAATCGAGCACAAACCCATCAGCAGCACATCCGCCAGCAGTCGCCTCGAGTGATTGTTTGATGCAAGCCTCAAGAGCGCCATTCCCGCCACGGGCAGGCCGGCAAGAGGTGAACATGCCCCCACGGAACCAATCATGCAGCCCCACAAAATCGACCATGGATGCGAGACCGCTTTCGGCTCGATCAGAAATCCGAGAGCCACAAAAGTGCTCGCCAGGATTTCAGGGCGGCCGTGGGGTTGAAACAGCCACCCCGAGCCGAGCAACAACACAAAGAGCGCTCCTCCGACAACAAGCCCGGACCTGCAACCAGCACCCGAGGCGCAGCCGCCCGCATGACGCAGCATGGCCGCAATCATCAGCATGTAACCAATGAGCGCATTGCGGTACAAACCCGCCTTCGCACCGGCCAAGGTGGCATCCGAGGCCAGGACACTCCACAACCAGGGTGCCATCGGCCCATGCCAGTTGTAGCGCATCGGACTATCCGCCACAGCAGGAGACGGCTGCCGCCACCAAGGATGATTCATTCCTTCGCCACGACTTAGACTTGTGGAAACTGGCACGAAGTAATAGGCGTCTCCGTTCAACGGTGACCAATGCATGCGCATCCACCATGACGCCGACCATAGCAAGACGGCCAGCGCCCCCAATGTCATCAGCCAAAGCGGCCGGCCCAGCACAGTCATAGGCTTATCGGTTGTCAGAACGAACGCAGATCCAATCCCCCAGCACCAACACGTCCATCTTCGTGCGCAGGAAGCAGTCCAGCGCCTCCTGCGGAAGGCAGACGACCGGTTCATTCTCGTTGAAGCTGGTGTTCAGCAGCATCGGCACCCCCGTCAGCTCCCGATACGCGCTGATGAGGCGATGATAACGCGGATTGGTCTCACGATGCACCGTCTGCAGCCGCCCCGAGCCGTCCACATGCGTGGTTGCAGGCACAATGGCGCGCTTTTCAGGCCGCACCTGGAACACCTCCATCATGAAGGGCACATCATCATCCTGCTCAAACCACTCGCTCACGCACTCGCGCAGGATGCTCGGTGCAAACGGACGGAAGGATTCACGGCGCTTGATCTTCAGGTTCAGGATGTCCTTCATGTCCGCCCGGCGCGGGTCCCCCAGGATGCTGCGGTTGCCAAGCGCCCGCGGCCCCCATTCCATGCGCCCCTGAAACCAGCCGATGACCCGGCCTTCCGTGATCGCCTCGGCCGTGACACGGCAGAGCTCCCCTTCATCCGCCATCTTCTTCACCGTGCACCCCTCCGCCTGCAGGTCGGCCGCGCGCGCAGTCAGCAGCGACTCTATTTCGGCTTCGTCAGCCCTGGGGCCGACATAAGCATGATCCATCACAAAACGCGGTCCGGCCGCCGCCTGACGCGCCACGACAAACGCGGAGCCGATCGCGCCGCCGGCATCACCCGCCGAAGCCGGAAGATACATCTGCTTGAAGGGCGTGTTCAGATACACCTTGCCGTTCGCCACCGAGTTCATGCCGCAGCCGCCGGACAGAGCAAGATTGTCACAGCCATGACGACGGTGCAGCGCGTTCAGCAGGGCAAACAAAGCCTCCTCATACATGGCCTGGGCGCTGCGCGCGATGTCGCGATGCTTCTGTTCCAGCGCCTCGCCTTGGGCACGCTCGGGGCCCAGCAACTCCTCCAGGGCCTCCTTCCGGTAAAGCGTGCCCACCTCCGGGCAGCAGTCGTCCCAGGTGTAATGCACGTCGTCGCTGTGATGACGAAAATACTTCAGGTCCAACCGGTAGCCGCCATCGGCCTGCAGCTGCACGATCCGGCGCATCTGCGGCAGATACTTCGGCTCGCCATAAGGAGCCAGGCCCATCACCTTGTACTCGTCGCCATAATGCGGGAAGCCGAGGAACTGGGTGATGACGGTGTAGAAGATGCCCAGCGAATGCGGAAAGAACACGCGGCCGGTGATGTCGATGTGATCGCCTTTTCCCAGCCCCCAGGCGCTGCTGGCGAAATCGCCAAAGCCATCCACCGACAGGCACACCGCCTCGTCAAAACCAGACACCAGGTAGGCGGAGGCCAGATGCGCCAGATGATGCTCCACCCGATGCACCTGCGCTTTCAGTGACTGGCCGGGAAACCCAGCCTGAAGCTGGTCTTCAAAGCTGGCCGCACGACGAATGTTGCCCAGGCGCTTCAGGATCAGCCCCAGGCTCGGTCGCTTGCGCAGCACATACAGCGCCCGCCGCAGGTTGTTGACCTTCGGGTTCCGGTTGATGGCGATGTGATCGACGTCACCCAGCTTCAGCCCGGCGTCCTGCAGGCACCAACGAATGGACTCCGTGGGCATGCCAGACCAGTGCTTGATGCGCCGGAAGCGTTCCTCTTCGGCCGCTGCAACCAGCTTTCCATCCACGACCAGGGCGGCGGCAGAGTCACCGTGATAGGCGTTCAGTCCAAGAACGATCATTTGTCAAAAATCCGGGCATGCTGCCGCCCTAGGTCGCTTTCAGGCAAAGCTCCACGGCGGACGGTCAGAGGGTTGATTTTCACCTTTTTTCGAAGGGAAAGAATCGACTGTACCATGCTGGGATAGCGGGCAAAGCACAAACTCAGGCGTTTAGCAGGCCGCCAAGGCACGTTGTTGCAAGGCGCGAAAGGGTTGGCGCAACGGATGACGTGTTGCCATGACCTCCTCCAGGGATGGAAAGCCGCGTTGTTGCAACCGCCTGCCAGCACCCGCTCAAGCCTGCAAAACCCACTCGCCTATTTTCTTGGCGGCCCGGGGCGTGACCTCAGCCTCCGCCCGCGCTTCCAGGTCAGAAAACTCCCCTCGATGCGCCATGCGACCCGCCTTCCAAACCCAGGCCTTGGGATTGTAGGGCCCCACCTTGCGAGGATCACTCCAGGTATGGATGCCCAGGGTCCGGTCATTGACGGCCGCAGCGATGTGCATGGGGCCGCTGTCCACGCTGATGACCCAGCGGGCGGCCCGTAGACAGGCCACCAGTTCCGCCAGGTTCGTTCGATGACTGAAGTCGAGGATGTGCCCGCCCAGGGGCCGCGACCTGTCCTCGGTCATGCCGACCAGCACCACGGGCTGCGGGGCGAGGGCGTCACACAGAGCTTGCAGGGCCTCGGGTGACAGCGACTTGCCCTCGCCGCGTGACCAGGGATGCACGACAATCAGGTCATCCCGTCGCGGCCAGTCCGCAGGCAGGCTGCCAGGAGCCAGGGGAAACTGGAGACGCCCCGCATCCACGGGGATCCCAAAGGCCCTCGGCATCGCCAAGTAACGATCCACCGCATGGGCCGAGGCGTCCACCGGCACGATTCGGTCATGCAGAAACCGCGCCCCTTCACGGGAGTCGGACAGGCCGATGATCGGCCTCGAACCGCTGGCCCGGGCGAGCAAGGCGCTGCGGAACAAGCCTTGAAAATCCAGGACAATCTCCGGTTTGAAGGTCGGCGGCAGCTCGTCAAGCGCCCAGCGGGCGGCCTGGATCATGGCCAGCGGCCCCCGGAAGCTTTTGCGGGGAAAGGCGATCACGTCGTCCAGGAACGGCGCGCCCTGGAGCAGTGGCGTCCACTCCGTGTTCGCCAGCCAGCGGATCCGCAGGTAGGGCCGGGCCTGCTTCAGCGCATGAACCGCCGGCAAGGTGTGCACAATGTCCCCCAGCGAACTCGGCTTGATGATGAGAGCCGACTGAAAATCCGCGAGGTCTGGCAACCCGGGTGAACTCATGAAGGTGTTATTTGCCGAGGGCGAGACGGTCAGCCAGAAGCCCGGGCAGCCCGGCGGCACGAATCTTTTCCTGCGCCGTCTGGATGTCATACTCCAGCCTGCGGATGGAGATGGTCTGCGCCTGCACATCGTAGATGGCATAGGCGGCACGCCAGTCCCCGTCACGTGGCTGGCCCACCGAACCCACATTGACGAAATACTTCACGCCACGCTGGAGCTGAACGTCCGTGCCGCGGGCGGCCCTGACGGAGTCATCCTTCTCAAAGATGCGCGGGACATGGGTGTGACCGTAAAAGCAAACCTGGGTGAACTGGTAGCTGAAGCTGGCCATCGCATCGAAGCGGTTGGTCACGTATCCCCAGCTCCCCGGGGAGTCGAGCGTGGCATGGACGATGGTAAAATCACGCACCTGGCGCACCAGCTTCAGGTCACGCAGCCACTGGCGCTGATCCTCGGTCAGCTGGGCCCGCGTCCAAAGCAGCGCCGCCTGGGCGAGCGGGTTCAGCTCCTCCAGGGTCGATTCACTGGCCGCTCCCTCGTCATGGTTGCCTCGCACCACCGGGCAGCCCATCTGGCGCACGGTCTCCAGGCACTCGGCCGGATTCGCGGCGTAACCCACGATGTCCCCCAGGCACACATAGTTCCCGCAGCCCTGCTCATGCGCATCCCAGAGCACCGTCTGGAGGGCTTCCAGATTGGCATGTATGTCTCCGAAAATGGCGAATTTCATCAGCAGCGAAGGTGCAGGTGGGGTTCAGGGGGCATTTATAGTCGGGTCAAGCGACGGGAAATCAAGCGCTTAGACGCCCCCCTGTCCAGCCGCCAGCAGCGCTCGGGCATGCTCCCGGGCCGACTCCAGCCTGCCGCCCAGCATCCGAGCCAGCTCCTCCACCCGCTCGTCCCCGGCGATTTCACGGATCGTCGACCGGGTGCGGTTGTCCTCGATGTCCTTGGTCACCACAAACTGCGTGCGGGCCAGCGAGGCCACCTGCGGGAAGTGCGTGATGGCGATGACCTGATGCGTGCCGCCCAGCGAGGCCATCTTGCGCCCCACCGCCTCCGCGATGTTGCCGCCGACGTTCGCGTCGATCTCGTCAAACACCATCAGCGGCACGATGTCCTGCTTCGCCAGCGCGCTCTTCACCGCCAGCAGCACCCGCGACATCTCCCCGGAGCTGGCCGTCAGCCGCAGCGGCTTCAGCGGCTCGCCCGGGTTGGGGGCAAACTGAAAGTCCACCTCCTCCAGCCCGTTCCGCCCCGGCTCGTCCAGACGATTCAGATGGGCCTCAAAGACGCTGCGCTTGAAGCCCAGGTCCGCCAGGTGCGCCGCCACCTCCTTGGCCAGCTTCGGCGCCGCCTTCGATCGCTTGTCGGACAGCTGCCGGGCCAGCTTGTCCACCTGCGTCCGGCGCTCCTTCACCAGCCGCCCCAGCCGTTCCAGCTCCTCGCCCCGGTTCTCGATCTTCGCCAGCCTTGCCTCGGCCTCGGCCTGGAAATCCAGGATCGCCTGCACGCTCGGCCCATATTTGCGCTTCAGCGCCTGGATCGTCGTGACCCGCTGGTCAAGCCGCGCCAGCTCGGCCGGATCCGTCTCCAGATCCTCGGCATACTCCTGGACGCTGCTCTCCAGATCCGTGAGCTCGATCAACGCCGACTGGAACCCTTCAAACATCTTCGCCGTGCCGGGATCGATTTTCTCCAGCTCGTGAATGCTGCGCCCGACCTCGCGCAGGGCGTCCAGCACGCCCCCCTCCTCCCCGGCCAGCCGCCCGGTGATCGCGCCGCAAAGCTCCGCCAGCCGCGCACCGTTCGCGGCGATGCGATGCCGGTTGCCGATCTCGTCCTCCTCTCCCGGCTTCAATCCGGCACCGGCGATTTCATTCACCTGGAACTTCAGCATGTCGAGCTGCTGGGACCCGGCCCGCTCGCTGTTCTCGAGCTCCGCCAGTTCCGCCACCGCCGCCCGCCAGCCCTTCCACGCTTCCTGGTAGGCCGCCAGCCCCTCCTCGGAACCGGAAAACTGGTCCAGCATCTCCAGCTGACGCTCCTGCGAGTTCAGGGACTGATGGTCATGCGGCCCGTGCAGGTCCACCAGCAGCTCCCCCAGGGATTTCAGCACCTGGATCGTGACCGGCGAACAATTGACGAACTGTTTGTTCGCGCCGCCGGCGCTGATTGCGCGCTTGATCAGAAGCTCGCCCTCCTGGCAGGGCTCCAGCCCGGCCTCCTCCAAGACCGCATCCACCGCCCGCGTGTTCCGCAGGTGAAAACACGCCTCCACCGTGCAGGTGTCCTGCCCGGTGCGGATCAGGCTCCGGTCCGCACGCTCCCCCAGGATCAGCTTCAGCGCGCCGACGATGATCGACTTGCCCGCCCCGGTCTCGCCCGTCACCCCCACCAGCCCGGCCCCCAGCTCCCAGGTCACGTCTTCCACGAGGGCAAGGTTGCGGATTTTCAGAAAGGAGAGCATGGCGCGGCTGGAGGGTGAAAAATGCTGTTCGGGCGAGTATGATCCATCCTCGCCTCATTTCAAGAAACGCCCGCAGTCTTTTCACTCGCCACCGGCCCAACCAGCTTTTGAACCACCCGTCTCCCCGCCCGGCGCTGAGGCAGGAAGCATTGGACAGCACCGGGTCCGTGCGGCAATCTCCGCGCCGTTTTTCCTTCCCCACACGTTCCGATACGTTGACCGAGATGCCCATGCGTGACCTGCTCCCCCGCCTCCTCTGCCTCGCCCTCGCCGCGATCCTCAGCTCCTGCGTGAGCGGCGGCGGCTCCCGCGGCCAGACCCAGTACCTGGAGGCCTTCGACCCCGCCACGGTCCCCCACTCCGCCCTCTACAACCAGGACCAGGACTCCTACTGGGACGGCGACGGCATGGCAGGCGCCCCCAGCGTGATCATCGACATCAGCGACCAGAAGGCCTACTTCTACAAAGGCGGCGCCATCGCCGGCGTTTCCGCCCTCTCCACCGGCGACGAAAAGCACCCCACGCCCACCGGCAGTTTCAAGGTCATCCAGAAGGACCAGTGGCATAAATCCAACCTCTACGGCGACTTCGTGGACGCCACCGGCCAGGTCGTCGTCGCCAACATCGACATCACCAAGGACAAGCCCCCTGCCGGCACCCGCTTCGAAGGTTCCAAGATGCATCACTTCATGCGCTTCACCGGCGGCACCGGCATGCACGAGGGCTTCCTGCCCGGCTACCCCGCCAGCCACGGCTGCGTCCGCATGCCCGGCCACATGGCCGCCATCTTCTTCAACAACGTGGCCGTCGGCACCCCGGTCACCGTCCGTCCCTGACCCCCGGCCCGCCTCATCCCATGAACGAGAGGCCCCTGGAAATCAGCATCGACGACGTCAGCCGTCTGATGCAGCTCCCCGGCGACAAACCGCGCCTCATCGACTGCCGCGAGGCCGATGAATGGCAGCTCTGCCACCTTGAGGGCGCCGAGCTCGTGCCGCTCTCCCAGTTCGGCGAGCTCGCCCCCCGACGCTTCCAGGACAACGCGCAGCACCTCATCATCTACTGCCACCACGGCATGCGCAGCCTGCGCGCCGCCTCCTGGCTGCGCCAGCACGGCTTCACCGAGGCCCAGTCCATGCACGGCGGCATCGACGCCTGGTCGCAGCTCATCGACCCGACCGTGCCCAGATATTGAGGGCCATTGCGCAGGATCAGCCCCTTGCACGACCCCTGTGCATGCGTAATTCCCCAACGCATGTCCCTCACGCCCCCCGCCTCCGCCATCGGTTTCAAGGAATGGTCCTATGTCTGCGACTCGCTCGTTCAGGGCGTCCAGACCATGATCCTGCGCAAGGGCGGCATCCATGAGGGGCGCGGCGGCTTCGAATGGAAGCACCAGGCCTTCTACCTGTTTCCCACCTGGTTCCACACCCAGGGCGAAAAACTCCGCTGGGTGCCCGAAAACGCCCAGCGCGCCTTCCCGCCGGAGGAGGAGCGCACCAGCGTCGACATCGACGGCTTCGCGACCCTCGAACAGGTTTGGAAAGTGACCGACTGGGCCAAGGTCGAAGCCCTCGCCCCCCTGCACATCTGGAATGAGGAGACCGTCAAGGACCGCTTCGTCTATGATGACGAGAGCTGCCTGCACATCGCCCTCGTGCGCGCCTGGAAGCTGCCCCACCGCTGGACCTTCCCCTACTCGAAAAGCTACGGCGGCTGCCGTTCCTGGATCAACCTGCCCGAAGAAGGCCTGCCCCTCCTGGCCAACGCCACCCCCGCCATGACCGACGCCGCCTGGAGCGAAACCTGCCGCCGCCTCCACGAGATCTTGGACTGACCCGGCCCCCCGCCCTCCATCGCGAGGTCCTTTCCCAGCAGTCACCCAAAGCAGCGACGGGCTTCAGCCCGTCACCGATCTTGGCCAGCTTCTCGCCAGACACCGCCTGCTTCAACAAGCCGGCCGTCAGCTCACATTGTTTCAAAGCCTGCAATTCATCGGGCTTGGGCATTCTATGAATCCGGCACTTGGGAAGCGCCTTCCCTCCACCAAGGAAAGCGGATTGATTCGGTGCTCGGCCATGTTGCCAGATGCATCGAGCCGAGCCAGAGGCTCGAAAGAGAAAAGCCGGTGGTGAAGCGAGGCTTGGCGAGCGAGAACCACCGGATCCACGAGGCAGGACGATCACCGAAATCAGGAGCGCGCCCTGGAAGGGCGCGAGAAGCGGCGGCTGGGCATGGCGGCTCCACAAAAACCCCGATCGCGCTGCCACCCCGCCGCTGATCGAGGCCACCGCCGTTCTGCCGATCACTTTCGCCACACCAGGGCCTTCCAGCACACCCAGGCCAGGGATCGCCCCCATCGCCGAACTCACGCCCGCCCCGATCGCGCTGCCGATGAACCCGTCCTGGAACGTGCCGCCCATCGCCATGCTTGTCAGACCTCCTGCCACGCCATGTGCCGCCGCATGAACCACTTTTCCCGCAGCCACCGCAGCCATGCTCGGTGATGCCCCTGCGGGTGTCAGCCCGCCAGTCACTTGGCCTGGGATGCCTGCCAGCGCTCCTCCTACCACCGCCCCCGATCGCTCCCGTCACCGCCCCGATCGCCGCAGATTTCAATACGTCGCTAATGCTGCCGCCGTTGATCGCCGTCTGCGCTCCGCTGTAGATGCCGCCCACCAACGCTCCCGCCATGATCGGATTCGCCGCCGCCTCATCCGAATTGCATCCAAGCGCTCCCCCACTCTTTCATTCCCTCAACTCAAAGCCGCACTAATTGCCAAAGCCCCCCATTTTTTCAACGTTCCATACGTGGAAAAAGCCACTTTTTTCATCTTTAGATATCGCGACGCGATATGAGATCCGGTTGCGATCAGTATACATTTCTAATGTTATGTGACCAAAGTCATTATCGATGAATTTTATTTGCGAGTTACCAGCTGAATAATCAGAAATCATCATCTCAAACAAGATCTGCGCTGAAGGCTCGCAAAAGTTTGAAATACTAATATCACCTGAATTACATGCGTCTAATTGGCTTTCAAAGCCTTGTGTAATCCACTTTTTATTCTGAGATGAGATCAAATTAATTGAAATAAATATCAGGATAAATGCAATTGTAACAAAAAGTAATCTCTTCATTTTAACACCTTTCTCATGTAATGACCGAATTGCCAAAGGCTACCTCCATTAATTGAAGCGCCTGCTCGCAACCCAATATTATTGAGCCTGTAATCCTGTGGTGAACCCATCAAAAGCACACGTCCACCTGGTTTTACACTCTCAACAATCGACGCCCACTCCTTACCGTTGGGATCAAGCCAGACATTGGGCGATTTGCTAATTCTTTGGTAACCGGATCTTCCGTGATGAAAGACGGCAACTAAAGCTGCTTGGTTTTTACTTGTAGCATTGTTCAATTTGCTGATCCAGTCAGCTTTTGAAGTATCAATCATTACTGCATCATTTTCAATTCGCATACTATTAGCCCATTCAAACATTAATCCTTCTCTCCCATCATAAAGGAACACTTTTGAATCAGCTTTTGATTTCGCAATTGCTTCAATTCGAGGCTCATTGGTATCGGCCATTCTGTGCACCTCGGAGTTAAACAAATGGAAGAACGCCGCTGAATACGCCCCGTCCGCGAACTTCCCGCCCGCCAGCACCGACGCCACCCCGCCGCTGATCGAGG
>CAZXPU010000055.1:0-34624 GCA_964642905.1 uncultured Prosthecobacter sp. | reverse complement strand
GCCTCAGGTTTCTCGAAAACGTCGCCAGCCTGCCCATCCAGGACCCGAATGACCCGGACAGCCAGCTCGGCCCAGGCCCGGCCCTGCTGCTGAAGTTCACCACGCTGCACATCAACTCCAAAGACCCCGCCGAACAAATTCTTGTGTCCATGCTCGCCGGTCCCGAGGGCAGGATCCCCCGGGGCCAGGCCTTCGCCGCCCCTGTGTTCGGCCGAGGCCGTGTACTGGGCGCCTGGCCGCTCCAGCAGCTCGACGACGCCACGCTGGAGGAGTCCTCCATGTTCCTGGTCGGCCGCTGCTCCTGCCGGGTGAAGAATGAAAACCCCGGCTGGGACCTGCTGCTCAACGTGGACTGGGAGAAGGCCCTCAAGCAAGCCGGTGAAACCAAGGCCACCACTTCCACAGCAGCCGCTGCACCGGCTCCAACGCCGTTGAAGGTTCCGGAAACCGTCGTGTCCAGCCCCACGCCGTCTGTGGCATCGGCCCAGCCCGTCTCATCCACCGAGGGCATCCCTCAGAGCACCATCCTGCTCGCCTCCTCCGCGGTGCTGCTCGGCGCCGTCGGCCTGCTGCTCTTCCGCAGCCGGGGCACGCCGAACAAGCATTGATATCATCGTTCCGGCGCGCGAACGTCGTCCTGTTCAGGCGGGAATGCCCAGCGCCTGCTTGATTTCGGTCGCGCTCTCCAGCGCCTCCTCCAGCGTTTCGCCAAGGACGTTGATGTGTCCCATCTTGCGCCGCGCCCGCGCTTCGGCCTTGCCGTAAAGATGCAGCTTGGCACGCGGATGCCCCAGAACGGCGTTCCAGTCCGGATGCACCTTTTCCGACGGCCACACGTCGCCCAGCAGATTGATCATCACCGAAGGCGTGTGCTGCCCCGGATCCCCGAGGCTCAGGCCGCAGATGGCACGCATCTGCTGCTGGAACTGGTTCGTGATGCAGGCGTCGATCGTGTAATGCCCGCTGTTGTGCGGCCGCGGGGCGATCTCGTTGACCAGCACGCGACCTTCCGCGGTGACAAACATCTCCACCGCCATCGTGCCGACATAGTCCAGCCCCTCGGCCACGGCCTCCCAAAGCTCCAGGGCCTGCTCGACAATCTCCAGACCGACCCGCGCCGGCGCGATCGTGAGATCCAGGATGTGATGCGCATGCTGGTTTTCCACCACGCCATGCACGGCCATCCGGCCGTCCAAGCCGCGAGCCCCGACGACGGAGACTTCGCACACAAACGGCACCCACTGCTCGACCACGGCATGATGCCCCTCAAAACCCTTCCACGCCTCGGCCAGATCCGTGTCCGCGTTCACCTTGTGCTGTCCCTTGCCGTCATAACCAAAAGCAGCGGTCTTGATCACGCAGGGACGCCCCAGCTCCTGCACGGCCTGCTCCAGCTGCGCCAGGTTTTCGACAATCCGAAACTCGGCGCAGGCAATGCCCTGCTCCCGCAGGAACAGCTTCTCGCGCTCCCGATGCTGCGTGGTGTGGATGGCCCGACGACCCGGCCTCAACGGCTTCACCGCCTCCACGATCTCCAGGCAGGCGTCCGGGATGTTCTCAAACTCCACGGTCACCACGTCCACCTTTTGCAGAAAGCGCTCCAGCGCATGGCGGTCATCATACGCCGCGTTGAATTCAGCATCCGCCCACTGCCCCGCCGGGCAGCCGGGCCGCTCATCCGTGTAAATCGCCACCCGGTAGCCGCTGCGACGCGCCTCCAGCGCCAGCATCCGGCCAAGCTGGCCGCCGCCAAGGATGCCAAGGGTCGAGGGAGGAAGAAGGGGTGAGCTGGACATGGGTGGGGTCGGAAGGAACGCCCCTCCTTTGACTCAAAACCCGCCGTTCTGCCAAGACAAAGTGGAAGTCGCTGGAAACCCGCCCTTCCCCGCCCAACCTCCCTCCATGCCCCGCCGCCCCCGCCTCTGCATCCACACCATCACCACGAAGCCCTGGAGCACCGAAGATTGCATTCAGCGTTATGCCGACGCCGGGGCGGGCGGCATCACCTTCTGGCGCTACAACCTCGACAACCGCGACCCCGCCCAGGTCGGCCGGCAGGCCCGCGAGGCCGGGCTGGAAATCGTCAGCCTCTGCCGTGGAGGCTTCTTCCCCGGCTCCACCGCCGCCGCCCGCCAGGCGGCCATCGACGACAACCGGCGCTGCATTGAACAGGCCCGGGAGCTCGGCGCCCCGCTCATCGTCCTGGTCTGCGGCGCCGTCCCCGGCCAGCCCCTCGAGGAATCCCGGAAGCAGATCGCCGACGGCATCGCCGCCGTCCTGCCCGACGCCGAGGCCGCGGGCGTGAAGCTCGGCATCGAGCCCCTGCACCCCATGTATGCCGACGACCGCAGCGCCGTGAACACAATGCGCCAGGCGAACGAAATCTGTGACAGGCTCGGCTCACACCGTCTGGTCGGCATCGCCGCCGACGTTTATCACATCTGGTGGGATCCCGAGCTCGAGCAGCAGATCCGTCTCAGCGCCGAGCTCCAGCGCCTCTTCGCCTTCCACATCTGCGATTGGAAAACGCCCACCACCGATCTTCTCAACGACCGAGGCCTCATGGGCGAGGGCTGCATCAACATCCGCCAGATCTCCGACTGGGTCGATCAAACCGGCTTCAGCGGCTGCCGCGAGGTGGAGATCTTCTCCAACCGCTACTGGTCCATGCCCCAGGAGGACTGGCTGAACCAAATCTGCCGCGCCTACGACTCGCTCTACGCCTGAGGCCTCACTGCAGGACACCCAACCGGATTGGCAACTCGAATCATCAATTCCGGCGGAAGCGATGCCCCCGGCATCCTGACAGAACCCCGAACCCTCTGTTTCCCGGGCGAGGTGGATTCGGTTTCCATGTGCTGGATGCACACCGGTTTCCCCATCCTGTGAATCCTGAAAATCCTGTGAATCCTGTATCCAATACCCCACGAAGCCCAGAAACACCCGCCTCGTGAATCCCTCCGCATTGTCTGGAAGCAGCCCCGGCATGGCAGCGTAATCATCCGTCCGCCAGTCCATGCCCAGAATCCTCATCGTCGAATGCAAGCAGGAGGTCTCCACCTTCAATCCGCACCTCAGCGGTTATGACGACTTTGCGGTTAGGCGCGGCCGCGAGATCCTCGACTACCACCGCAGCATCCGCAACGAGGTCGGCGGCGCCCTGAGCGTGCTGGATGAGCAGCCCGACGTGGAGGTCGTCCCCGCCTACAGCGCCTTCTTCATCACCTCGGGCGGCACCTTGTCCCGGCAGGCCTGGGAACGCATCTCGGGCGAACTGCTGGAGGCCGTGCGCTCCGCCCCCGCCGTGGATGCCGTCTATTTCTGCCTGCATGGCGCGATGGCCAGCAAGTCAGAGCTCGACCCCGAAGGCTGGCTGCTCACCGAACTGCGAAAAATCGTCGGCGAATCCATTCCTGTGGTCGCCTCGCTCGACCTGCACGGCATCCTCACCGACCGCATGCTGGAGCAGTGCGATGCCGTCGTCGCCTACCACACCTATCCCCATGTGGACTTCTTCGAGACCGGCCAGCGCGCCGCCAGGCTGCTGCTGCGGATCCTGCGTGGCGAGGTGAAGCCGGTCACCGCCAAGGTCAACGTGCCCGCCCTGGTGCGCGGCGATGAACTCATCACGGCCACAGGTTCCATCCGTCACGCCGTGAACGCCGCGAAGCAGGTCGAGCAAGGCCCGCGTGGACTCTCCGCCGCCATGATGTGGGGCAATCCGTTCACCGACGTGCCCGCCCTGGCCTCCTGGGCCTTCGTGGTGGCTGACCACGATCCCGCCCTCGCCGAACGCGAGGCCCTGCGCATCGCCCGGCTCTTCTGGGAGCATCACGAAAAAATGCGCGTGCCGCTGCAAAGCCTCGACGAGATGGCGGCCATCGTGAAGGCGCACACACACGGAACGTTAGGCCTGGTCGATGCGGCGGACGCCACCAGCTCGGGGGCCTCCGGCGACAGCAACGCCATACTGCGCAAGCTGGTCGAGACCGGCTTCAGCGCCCGCGTGCTGCTGCCCCTTGTGGACGCCCCCGCCGTCGAGAAGGCCTTTGCCGCAGGCGTCGGCGCCACCGTCACCACGACCGTCGGTGGCACGCTGGATCCGGCGCGTTTCACGCCCCTCGAAATCACCGCCAGGGTTCGTCTGCTCGCCGACGGCCGCTTCCAGAGCGAATCCTTTGGCGAAGAATGGTACGCCGGCCCCACGGCGGTGCTGGAGAGCGGCGGCTTCACCCTCGTGGTCAGCAGCCGGGCCGTGAACCTTTATGACCGATCCTTCTTCCTCGCCCACGGTCGCAATCCCGCGCATTTCGACGCCGTGGTCATCAAGTCCCCGCACTGCCAGCCGCACATGTACGCCGACTGGTGCACCCGCATGGTGAACGTGGACGCGCCCGGTTCCTCAAGCGCCAACCTTCCCTACCTCGGCCACACCCGCTGCCAGCGCCCGATGTTCCCACTTGATGCGGCGGTAGAATTCAAACCCGCCGCAAAGCTTTTCCAACGACACCCATGAAAATCACCGAAATCCGCTGCGCAGGACTGCGCGGAGCCACCCCTGAAGGCGGCTGGAGCAATGAACTCCGGCCCGACGACTGCGTCCATACCCTCGTCACGGTCCACACCGATGAAGGCCTCGTCGGCCTCGGCAGCGTGTTCACCAACGACGCCCTGGTGAAGGCCGCGCTGGCCGTCCTCGAACCTCTTTACCGGGGCGAAAACGCGCTCGAACCGGAGCGCGTCAGCGAAAAGCTGCACCAGAACATGTTCTGGCTCGGACGCGGCGGCTCAATCACCCACGCGATCAGCGGCATCGACATCGCCTTGTGGGACATTCTTGGCAAGGCCACCGGCCAGCCCGTGGGACGCCTGCTCGGCGGCCGTTACCGCGAGCGCGTCCAGCCCTACGCCTCACTGCTCATGGATGAACCGGAGAAGATGAAGGATCACCTGCTCGCCGTGAAATCCCAGGGCTTCCGTGCCTTCAAAATTGGTTGGGGCCCCTTTGGCCGCCGCAATGCGAAGACCGATGAGGCCATCGTCCGGGCCGCGCGCGAGGCGGTGGGCCCGGAGAACAAGCTCATGGTGGATGCCGGCGGCAGCGACGCCCACTGGACCAACGGCTACAAGTGGGCGCTCAACACCGCCAGGATGCTCGCGGATTACGACGTGCACTGGTTTGAGGAGGCCCTCGTGCCCGATGCCGTCGAGGACTTCGCCAAACTGCGCGAGCACTCGCCCGTGCCCATCAGCGGCGGCGAGGTGCTCACCCGCCGCCAGGCCTTCCAGCCCTTCCTCGAAGCCCGCGCCTTCGACATCATCCAGCCCGACGTGACCAAGGTCGGCGGCATCAGCGAGGAGCGGCGCATCGCCTGGATGGCCCAGGAGCATGGCGTGCAGTTCATCCCTCACGGCTGGAACACCGCCGTCGGCCTCGCCGCGGACCTGCACCTCGCCTCCGCCTTCCCCGGCACGGACCTGGTCGAATACCTGACTGGCTCGCCGTTCATCGACGAGATCACCGCCGGCGGCTGGCAGCTCGATGCCGACGGCATGCTCGCCATCCCCACGAAACCCGGCCTCGGCCTGGAACTCGACCCGGATGCCGTGGCGAAATACACCCGCGGCGAAAAGCTTCTTTAAGAGCCTCGGCAATCCCCCCAGCTCTTCATCTCCTCATGCCCGGCCGCCTTTCCATCGCCCTGCTCCTCACCTCCGTTCTTCAAGCCGCGGACGTCGTGCCCTTGAACCTCCTCCAGGTCCCCGAGGGGCTGGAGGTCACGCTCTGGGCGGCCTCGCCGTTGCTGCGAAACCCGGCCAGCATCGACACGGACATGGACGGCCGCATCTGGGTCGCTGAGGGCGTGGACTACGGCGCGAAGCATTACCAAACACAGCCGGGCGGGGACCGCATCGTGGTGATCGAGGACACGGACGGCGACGGCGTGGCGGACAAGTCCTCGACCTTTGTCCAGGACCCGGCCCTGCGCGCCCCGCTGGGCATCGCGGTGATCGACAACCAGGTCGTCGTCTCGATGGCGCCTAACCTTCTTGTCTACACGGACGTGAACCGCGACCGCAGGTTCGACCCGGCCGTGGACAAGCGCGAGGTCCTGCTCAGCGGCTTCAACGGGCACAACCACGACCACGGCCTGCACTCGCTCACTGTCGGCCCCGACGGCCTGTGGTACTGGAGCATGGGCAACTGCGGCGCGGTCTTCACCGACAAGTCAGGCCGCACCTTCCGCATCGGCAGCCCCTACGACATCCGCTATGGCATGACGCTGGACATGGATCCGCGCGACTTCACCGGTCAGCGCAGCGACGACGGCCACGTCTATCTCGGCGGCTTCGCCGCACGCATGAAGCCGGACGGCTCGCGGGTGGAGGTCATCGCGCACAACTTCCGCAACAGCTACGAGCACACCGTCACCTCCTTCGGCGACGTGTTTCAAAACGACAACGACGACCCGCCCGCCTGCCGAACCAGTTATGTGATGACGCATGGAAACGCGGGCTACGCGTCCCTCGACGGACGGCGCACCTGGCAGGCGGACCGACGCCCCGGGCAGAGCGTGCCCGACGCTGAATGGCGGCAGAACGACCCGGGCACCATGCCGGCGGGCGACGTCTATGGCGGCGGCGCACCCACGGGCATCGCCTTTTATGAAAACGGCGCCCTGGGTGAAAAACTGTCCGGCCTGCTCCTGAGCTGCGAGGCCGGGCGTAACGAAGTGTTTGGCTACCTGCCAAAACCCGATGGCGCGGGTTTCAAGCTGGAGCGCTTTCACTTTCTCGCCAGCAACCCCGGCCACGCGCTCAACAGCTCCGACTTCGGTTCCAAGAAGGAGGTGCGCCTGGAGGACAAGTTCCTCTTCCGCCCCTCCGATGTCGTCGTGGGGGCCGACGGCGCCATCTATGTCAGCGACTGGTTCGACCCCGTGGTCGGCGGCGGTCACAAATACCTGGATGAAGCCGCCGCCGGCGCCGTCTACCGCATCGCGCCGAAGGGCTTCAAGCCATCCCTTCCGAAATTCGACCTCAGCCAGACCTCCGGCCAGGCCGCCGCGCTGCGCAGCCCCGCCATTCATGGGCGCGCCGCAGCCGCCGCCAGGCTGCGCGCCCAGGGTGAAAGCGCCGTCCCGGCCCTGTCCGAACTTCTCAAAGACCCGTCTGATTTTGTCCGGGCCAGAGCCGTGTGGATCCTGGCATCCCTGGGCGAGACCGGCCGCGTGAAGGCCGAGGCCCTGCTTGCCGACAAGAACCCGCAGCTTCGCGTCACCGCCTTCCGCGCCCTCAGGCAGAACTCCGACAACGTCCTGCCTCTCGCACGCCGCCTATCCAACGATGCTTCTGCCGCAGTGCGCCGTGAAGTCGCCACATCCCTGCGCGATGTGCCGTTCGCCAAGGCGCGCGAGCTTCTCATCACCCTCGCCCAGGCCTGCGATGCGAAAGACCGCACCGAGATCGAGGCCATCGGCATCGGCAGCACCGGCAAGGAAGCTGAAGTGTTCGACGCCATCGCCGCGAAGATGGGCCATGATGATCCACTGAAATGGTCGCCAGCCTTTGCTCGTCTGGCCTGGCGCCTGCATCCGCCGCAGGTCGCCACAGCCATGAAGACCCGGGCGCTCGCTTCAACTCTGCCAGAGCAGGAACGCCAGGCCGCCCTCGTGGCCCTTGGCTGCATTCCTTCCAATGAGGCCGCCTTCGCCATGGCGGATGTCGCCGCACAAGCTGGGGAACCCATGAAGTCGCAGGCCGTCTGGTGGCTGCTCAACCGCAAGGATGATCAATGGAAGCAGGCGGGTCTGGCGGATCGTTTGAAAACCGCAGGCATCTATGATCCCGACAAGGTGCAAATCACCGAGGCCAGGGTGCCGCCGCAGCCGCCGGTGAAACTGCCTCCGGTGGCGGAGCTGCTCAAGCTCCAGGGAGACGCCGCACGCGGCAAGCTCACTGCCTCCATCTGCCTCATGTGCCATCGCATCCAGGACCAGGGCGTGGACTACGGCCCGGACATCACCGCCTATGCCAGAATGCAGCCGTCGGAGGTCGTGCTGCGCGCCTTGATCGAGCCTTCGTCCGACATCTCACACGGCTTTGAAGGCAGTGAAATCCTCACCCAGGATGGCAAAACCATCCACGGCATGCTGCTGTCGCAGGGCGATCCCGTGATCGTCCGCTCGCAGGCAGGCCTGACCCAGATGATCCCTGCCGCCCAGATAAAAGGCAACAAGCCCCTGCGCCGCTCGCTGATGCTCTCCGTGGAGCAGCTCGGGCTCGGCCCCCAGCAGATCGCCGACCTGCTTGCCTACCTGAAGTCCCTCTGAAACGGATCACGACCCGCCACGCAAAAGCCGTCACTCAGGTGTCGTAACCTCTCACGCATGTCCCCCTACGAGCAGCTCATCACTAGGACCCGCCGCGACTTCCTCGCGACGAGCTCCTGCGGCCTGGGCACGCTCGCCCTGGCCTCGCTGCTCAAGCAGGACGGCCTTCTCGCGGAGGAGGCCAGCATTCCCGCCAATCCGCTCTCCACGCGGCTTTCGCACTTCGCCCCGAAGGCGGAGCGCTGCATCTTCATCTTCCTGGAAGGCGGCCCCTCCCAGATGGACCTCTTTGACCCCAAGCCGCTGCTCAACAAGTACGACGGCCAGCCGCTGCCCGACTCGATCGTGGGCGACGCCAAGTTTGCGTTTCTGCAGAAGGAGACCGCCACGGTCATGGGCACCAGCCGAGTGTTTCAAAAGCACGGCCAGTGCGGCATGGAGATCAGCGACCTGCTCCCGCACATCGCCACCTGCGCCGACGACATCGCCCTGGTGCGCTCGATGCACACGAACCAGTTCAACCACCTGCCCGGCCAGCTCATGCTGAACTGCGGCGCGGCGCTGCTGGGACGCCCGAGCATCGGCTCCTGGGTGACCTACGGGCTTGGCAACCTTTCGCAGGAGCTGCCCTCGTATGTTGTCATGGTCAGCAAGGGCCGCGGCCTGCCCGGCGGCAGCTCCACCTGGTCGAGCGGCTTCCTGCCATCTTCCTACAGCGGCGTGATGTTCCGCAACGGCGCCTCGCCCGTCCTCAACCTCAACAACCCGGACGGTATCAGCCCGGAGATGCAGTCGGAAAGCATCCGTGCGCTGAACGACCTCAACCGCCTCCAGCACAGGCACATCGGCGACCCCGAGATCGCGGCGCGCATCAACAGCTACGAGCTCGCCTTCCGCATGCAGAGCGCCGCGCCGGAGCTGGTCGATCTCAAGGGCGAGTCGCAGGCCACCCTCGACGCCTACGGCCTGAACCGCGTGGAACCTCCGATCAAGAGCAACCTCGGCGGCATCGGCAACTTCCAAACCTTCTCACGCCACTGCCTGCAGGCCCGGCGCATGGTTGAGCGCGGCGTGCGCTTCGTGAACATCATCCACGCCTCCTGGGATCATCACAGCAGCCTCGACCCCCAGCTCGCACACAACTGCCAGATGGTTGACCAGCCCATCGCCGCCCTGCTCAAGGACCTCAAGCAGCGCGGACTGCTCGACACCACGCTTGTCGTCTGGGGCAGCGAGTTCGGCCGCACCGCCCTCGGCGAAAACCGCAAGGGCTTCAAGAAGGTCACCGGCCGCGATCATCATCCCTACGCCTTCAGCCTCTGGATGGCCGGCGGCGGCGTCAAGGGCGGCCAGGTGCATGGCGAGACCGATGACTTTGCCTGGCACGTCGCCCGCGACCCCGTCTCCATCCACGACTTCCACGCCACCATCCTCAGCCTCTTCGGCCTGGATCATCACAAACTCAGCTACCGCTTCCAGGGCCTCGACTTCCGCCTCACCGGTGTCAACCCGGCGAAGGTGGTGAAGGGACTGGTGGCCTGAACCTGCATCCGGCGCAAAACACCGCCCCTGGGCGCGTATTCTGCACGTGCCCGAAGCCCCCCGTCGCCTTCTCCTCGCCCTGCTGCTCGCGTCCGTGCCCGGACACGCGGCGGAACCGGCTGTGATCGACTGGAACCAGGCCAGGCAGCACTGGGCCTTTGTGCCGCCCCGCCAGCACACGCCGCCGGCGGTGAAGGACAGCCGGTGGCCGCGCCAGAGGCTGGATCACTTCATCCTCGCCCGGCTTGAGGAACGGAGCCTCACGCCCTCGGCGCCGGCCGAACCAAGGATGCTTCTACGCCGCGTCTTCCTGGACCTGACCGGCCTGCCCCCCACGCCTGCGGAGCTGGAGGCCTTCCTCACGGACACGCGGCCCGACGCCTATGAAAGGCTCGTGGATGACCTTCTCGGCCGGCGTGCCTTCGGCGAACGCATGACCAGCCTCTGGCTGAACCTCGCCCGCTATGCCGAGGACCAGGCTCACCAGGTCGGCAACAACACCACGCTGAACCTTCCCAACGCCTGGCGCTACCGGGACTGGGTGGTCGCCGCGTTCAACGGCGACATGCCCTACGACCGCTTCATCCTCAAGCAGCTCGCCGCGGACCTCGTGGAGCCCGGCGGCCGCACCGACCTGCCCGCGCTCGGGTTCCTCGGGCTTGGTCACAAGCTGTACGCCCGCAGCCGGCTGGATGTTCAGGCGGAGGAATGGGCCGAGCAGGTCGACACCGTCTCCCAGACCTTCCTGGGCCTGACCGTGGCCTGCGCACGCTGCCATGACCACAAGTTTGATCCCATCACCACCCGTGACTACCACGCCATGGCAGGCGTGTTTGCGTCGTTGAAGAAGGTCAGCCTGCGCCCTGATGGAAAGGACGAGGATGAAAAAACCCATGCGGAAAAGATGGACCCGGGCACGCTGCACATCGTCCGTGACCACCTGCCTCACGACCTGCCCGTCTATGCACGCGGCGATGTCGAGTCACCTGGCGAAACGGTTCCACGCGGCTGGCTTCAGGTGCTCAGCAAAAACGGTCCGGTGAACTTCCAGAACGGCAGCGGCCGCGCCGAGCTGGCCAGGCAGATCGCCAGCGCTGAAAATCCGCTCACCGCACGGGTCTTCGTCAACCGCATCTGGGACATGCTTTTTGGCAGGCCGCTGGCGCGCACCACGAGCAACTTCGGCATGATGGGCGAGCGCCCCACGCACCCGGAGCTTCTCAACGATCTGGGTGCGCGCTTCATGCAGGACGGCTGGTCCGTCAAGCGCCTGGTCCGTGAGCTCGTGCTCTCGTCCACCTATCGGCAGTCCAGCACCGGCAGCGCCGCGAATGAACAGATTGACGAGGCGAATGAATGCTTCTGGCGGATGAACCGTCGGCAGCTCGCCGTGGAACCCTGGCGTGACAGCATCCTCGCCGTCTCCGGCTCCCTCATCTCCGAAGGCGGCCCCTCCCAGGATCTCGACTCCCCCGGTCATCACAGGCGCACCCTCTATTCCCAGGTCAGCCGCAAGGAGCTGAACAAGACGCTCATGCTCTTTGACTACCCGGACGCCAACGTCCATGCCGCGCGCCGCGGCTCCAGCACGACGCCCACCCAGAAACTCTTCGTGATGAACAGCCCGTTCATCATCAGCCAGTCAAAAAAGCTGGCCGAAAGGCTGAAAAAAGAGGCCGATGGCGACCCGGACCGCATCTGCCTTGCCTACCGGCTCCTGTTTGCACGCGACCCACGTCCGGAGGAGACGAGCCTGGCGCTCGACTACCTTCGTCAGCCTTCCGAAGCAGGCATGAACGCCTGGGAACAGCTTGCCCAGGCTCTGCTGGCCACCAACGAGATGCTCTATGTGGACTG
This sequence comes from uncultured Prosthecobacter sp., assembly GCA_964642905.1. Classification (GTDB taxonomy): domain Bacteria; phylum Verrucomicrobiota; class Verrucomicrobiia; order Verrucomicrobiales; family Verrucomicrobiaceae; genus Prosthecobacter. The sequence continues at coordinate 22,892 of CAZXPU010000055.1, read as the reverse complement.
AACCTTCCATGCCTGCCTCACGCCGCGACATCCTCGGCCGCCTCTCCGCAGGCTTTGGCGCCATCGGCCTCGCCGGCATGCTTGGCGGCCAGGCGCAGGCCGCCGTGAAACAGCAGCACACCGCCCGGGCAAAGCGTGTGATCTTCCTGTTCATGAACGGCGGACCGTCGCACATCGACACCTTCGACCCGAAGCCCGCCCTCGCCCGGCACGAAGGCCAGCAACCTTCCGGCAAGCTCTACAAGGCGCCGAAAACCAGCGGCTTCATGTCCTCTCCGCTGAAGTTCCACCGTCGCGGCCGCAGCGGCATCGAGGTCAGTGAAAGCCTGCCCAGGCTCGGAGGCATCATCGACGACTGCTGCGTCATCCGTTCGATGCACACCAATGTGCCCAATCATGAGCCCGCCCTGCTCATGATGAACACCGGCAACATCCAGCCCATCCGCCCCTCCCTCGGCTCGTGGGTTCTTTACGGCCTGGGCAGCGAAAACGAAAACCTGCCGGGATTCGTCGTGCTGAGGCCAACGCCCAACATCGTCGTGGGCCCCGCGCTCTGGAGCAATTCATTCTTGCCCGCCGAGTACCAGGCCACCGGTGTCATCACCTCCGACATGAGCGTGGACAAATTGGTGGCCAATGTCCGCAACCCCATCCTTTCCCCGGTGGCCCAGCGCCGCCAGCTCGACCTCGTCGGACGACTGAACCAGATGCATGCCGCAGAGCGCGGCCAGGACTCCGCTCTCGAGGCGCAGATCAAGGCCATGGAGACCGCCTGGCGCATGCAGGGCGCCGCAGGAGACGCCTTCGACATCAGCCGCGAACCCGCCGGCATTCGTGAGATGTACGGCGACACTGCCTTCGGCCGCTCCTGCCTTCTGGCACGTCGCCTGGCCGAGGCGGGAGTCCGCTACATCAGCGTCTATTACACCAGCAGCAACAACCAGCCCTGGGACACCCACAACGACCATTACAAACGCCATCCGGAGCTCTGTCGTGACAGCGACCAGGCCTCCGCGGCGCTGATCAGCGACCTGAAGCAGCGAGGCCTTCTCGAGGACACCCTGGTGGTCTGGACGGGAGAGTTCGGCCGCACTCCTTACTCCCAGGAAACCCAGGACAAGAACAAGAAGACCGACCCGATGAGACGCGGTCGCGATCATCATCACACGGCCTTCAGCACGCTGCTCGCGGGCGGCGGCATCCGCGGCGGTCTTGCTTATGGAAGCTCGGATGAACTTGGCATGAACGCGGTTGAGAACCCCGTGCATGTCCATGACCTCCACGCAACGATCCTGCACCAGCTCGGACTCGATCATGAAAAGCTGACCTACCGCTACGCCGGCAGGGACTTCAGGCTCACCGATGTCTTTGGCAGAGTCGTCACCGACATCCTTGCCTAACAAAAATCGTTTCAACCAAAGCCCAGCCATGCACCACCGCTGCGGCAGCATCCGCTCTCCTAGGATGCGCAGCCTTGCCCTGCTTCTCCTGCCAGGCCTCCCGCTGCTTCCTGCCGCCGAATCGCTCCGCATCGCCCCGTTCAAGGCGGACGCCACGCCGGAGATCGGCATGCCGGTGGCGTATGTGAAGGCGCGGTCGATCACCGATCCGTTGAGCGCGCTGGGAGTGGTGTTGATGGGCGAAGGCAAGCCGGTGGTGATGTGTGCGGTGGACTGGATTGGCATTGGCAATGGCGGGCATGATGAGTGGCGGCGCGGACTGGCGGAGGCGGCGGGCACGACAAAGGATCGTGTGACGGTGCACGCGCTGCACCAGCATGACGCTGTCCGCTGCGATCTCACAGCGGAGGCGCTTTTGACGAAACACGGCCTCGGTGGCACGCGCATGGACGCGGCGTTCTGCCGGAAGATCATTGCCGACACTGCGTCAGCCCTGCGCAATGCGATCAAATCTGCGCAGCCAGTGACGCATCTCGGCATCGGCGAGGCAAAGGTCGACAAGGTGGCCTCCAACCGCCGCATCCTCGGCCCCAACGGCCGCGTGCTCTTCGGCCGCATGAGCGCCTCGCGTGATCCAAAGGCCCGGGTGGCCGATGAAGGCACCATCGACCCCATGCTGAAGCTGGTCAGCTTCTGGAACGGCGACACGCCGCTGGCCTGCCTGACTTATTATGCCACCCATCCCCAGAGCTTTTATGGCAAGGGCGACGTCACCGCCGAGTTCGTGGGACTAGCCCGTAACCGGCGTGAAAACGAGCTCAACCTGCCGCACATCCACTTCAACGGCGCCAGCGGCAATGTCGCCGCAGGCAAGTACAACGACGGTTCTCCCGAAGCCCGTGTTCAACTCACCGAACGCATGGCCGACGGCATGAAACGGGCCTGGCAGTCCACGGAGAAGTCACCAATCACTGCGGCTGACCTCGACTGGCGCGTGGCATCGGTCCGGCTGCCCCTGGCCGCCTCCCTGCAACGCGATGTCCTGGAGAAGCAGCTCGCCGATGACAAGGCCGAAGCCCGCAACCGACTCAACGCCGCCACCAAGCTCGCCCTGCTGAACCGCACGGAAGCGGGACATGAATTCGAGCTCTCCAGGCTCCGCCTTGGCAAGGTTCATCTCCTGCACATGCCCGGCGAACTGTTCGTCGAATACCAGCTCGCCGCCCAGAAGATGCGTCCAGACGCCACCGTCTGCATGGCGGCCTACGGTGACTACGCGCCCGGTTACATCGGCACCGAGATCGCCTACTCGCAGGGCGGTTATGAAGTCCAGGCCGCCAGCTCCAACACCTCACCGGCGGTTGAAAGGGTGCTGATGGACGCCATGCGCAGGCTGCTGGATGCCGGGCCTGGCGCGCCTTGAGACACGCTTGATGCCAGAAAAAATGATCAAATCGCCTGCCAGCCTCCTTTTTGATCCATCCAACCTCATGATCCGCAAAGCACTCCTCATCACCCTTTGGGTTGCCGGTGCCGCCGCCGCCCAGGACGGCCTCAAGCAGCTCCGCGCTGGCATCGTCGGCCTCGACACCTCGCACGTGCCCGCGTTTACCAAACTTTTCAACAAAGGCGAGACCGAGGGCGATCTGGCGGGCATCAAGGTGACCACCGGATACACCGGCGGCACCGACATGCCGGCAAGCCGGGACCGCAAGGAGAAGTTCACTCAGCAGCTTCGTGAGATGGGCGTGGAGATCGTGCCAACGATCCCCGAACTGCTCGCGAAAGTCGATGTCGTGCTGCTGGAGAGCGTGGACGGCCGCATCCATCTGCAGGAGGCTCGTGAAATCTTCAAGGCGGGCAAGCCGGTCTTCATCGACAAGCCGCTCGCGGGCACGCTGGCGGAGGCGATTGCCATCGTCGAACTGGCGAAGAAGCATGGCGTGCCGTTCTTCAGCAGCTCGTCATCGCGCTTTGGCGCGGAGATGGTGGCGCTGAAGGCCAGCACGGAACTCGGCGAAGTGATGGGCGCCCAGACCTGGGGCCCCTGCTCGTATCAGGACGGCACGCCGGACTTTTTCTTCTACGGCATTCATGGCGTCGAGGCGCTCTACACGCTCATGGGCACCGGCTGCGAAACCGTGTCGCGGGTGAAGGCGGGCAATCATGACGTGGCAACCGGCGTGTGGAAGGGCGGCCGCGTCGGCGCCTATCGCGGCATCGTGAAGGGCAAGGCCGACTTCGGCGCGGTGGCCTACGGCAGCAAGGCTGTCGGGCAGGCCGCCAAGGCGGTGAGCTACGAGGGCCTGTGCCGCCAGATCGGCAGGTTCTTCCGCACCGGCCAGCCGCCGGTGAGCGCGGAGGAAACAATCGAAATCTTCACCTTCATGGAAGCCGCGGATGAAAGCCTGCGTCAGGGCGGCAGGCCTGTTGAACTGGCCGGAGTGCTCGCCAGGGCCAGGGCGGAGGCGGCGAAGCTGACTCAGTAAACATGAGCTGAAGATGGTGAAAGCAACTGTCACATCCTTCCTGACCCAACCCTCGTTACAAACCTTCACGGGCTAAAGCCCATGACTACTTTTTTTGACTCCATGCGCACGTTGTTTCTCCTTTCGTCATTGATCCTTCTACAGCCGGCATTTGCGGCGGCACCACCCGCCGTCACGGTCACGAACATCCGCCGTGTCTTTCACAATGGCGAGCACAACGCCTTCACCGACCTGGTCCGCTTCAAGGGCAGCCTCTACCTTTGCTTCCGCAGCTGTCCGGACGGCCACATGGTTTTCAACACCGCCTCCTCCATCATCATGCGCAGCACGGATGAGGGAGCCACCTGGAAGCAGGTCCACCGCTTCAGCATCCAGGACCGAGACACCCGCGACCCGCATTTCCTCGTCTTCAAGGACCGGCTGTTTGTCTACACCGGCACCTGGTGGAGCGGCCCGGGCAGGATCGAGCCCAAGGATTATGACATGAACAAGATGCTCGGCTTCGCGGTGTCCTCCGACGACGGCACGACCTGGAGCGAGCCCACGATGCTCGAGGGCACCTTCGGTCTCTACATCTGGCGTGCCGCTGCCTTTGATGGCAAGGCCTACCTTTGCGGCCGGCGCAAGCCAGGCTATGACATCGCCGCGAAAGGCGAAGGCAGCCGCGTCCAGTCCCTCATGCTCGAAAGCGATGACGGCCTGGTTTGGAAGAAGCGGGCTTACTTCAATGAAACTGCCGGCGATGAAACCGCCTTCCTTTTTGAAACAGATGGCAGCGTGCTCGCCATCGGCCGCCACGGCGGCGGCATGGAAGCCTTCCTGCTGCGCTCAAAACCACCCTACACCGACTGGAGCCGCCGGCAGTTCGACCGCGCCGTTGGCGGCCCTCTCGTGACGAAATGGGGTGAGCACACCCTCGTCGGCGGCAGGCACACGACAAAGGAAAACGGCGCCAAAACCTCCCTCTGCTGGCTCGTCGGAGACAAGCTTCAGGAGTTCGCCGAACTCCCCAGCGGCGGCGACAACTCCTACCCCGGCTTCGTCGAACTCTCTCCCACTCAGGGCCTCATCTCCTGGTATTCGAGCCACGAGAAGGACGAGACCGGCAAGATTATCACCGCAGTGTACATGGCGGAGCTGAGCTTGCAAAAGTGAGTGCGGCTGAGCCCTCCGGACTCATCAGAGCAATCCGAAGGGCCGCACCCCATGGACCAGTCAATGAGACCCTGTTGAACCAAAAGCGTGTTTTTTCCGAGTATCCCATCCGCCCGGCTCACCCGCGAATCTCGTGCGCCCCTCGTGGTGACGAGGCCGGGCGAAATCTGACCCTTCATGCAGCCCTCCGTCGTTCTTCAGAAAATCCGCTCCGGCCAGACCGTCATCACGGCCAAGTCCTGCTACACCGATCCCGAGCTGGTCGAAATGATCGCCTCATCCGGCTTTGACGCCGTGTGGATCTGCCTCGAGCACAAGCGCGTCGATGCGGCAATGGTGTACTCGCTCATCCAGGCGTGCCGGCTTGGCGGCGCGGACGCCCTCATCCGGCTGCGCCCATCGAATTATACGGACGTCCTGCACCTCGTCGAGGCGGGCGCGCGCGGCATCATGCTTCCGCGCGTCAGGCACCCCGACGAGGTCCGCGAGGTCCTGCGCGCGATGAAGTTCCCGCCGCTCGGCGCCCGCGGCTTCGACGGCATTCATGCGGAGGCGGATTTCGGCCGCATCCCGCCGGCGGATTACCTGGCGAAGGCGAATGATGAAAACTTTCTCGTCGTGCAGATCGAGGAGCCGGAGGTTGTTCCGCACATCGATGAAATCGCGTCGATGGCAGGCGTGGACGTCTTGTTTGTCGGGCCTGCGGACCTCACGCTCGGCCTCGGCAGGTTTGGCAGGACGGAGGATCCCGAGGTGCTGGCCATCCTGGAGAAGGTCGCGGACGCCTGCCGGCGTCATGGCAAGGTGGCAGCCATCCCCTGCGCGCCGGAGCAGGTGAAAAAGTATCACGCCATGGGCTTCCGCTTCTTCAATGTCATCAGCGACTTCCGCTGCGTCTCCAGCGGCATGAAATCGGCACGGACAGCGGTGGAATTCTGATCACAGCGCCTCATGCCCGTGACCCTGCACACGCTTGAAACGGACCTGCTGGTGGCCGGAGGCGGCATCTCGGGCGTCTGCTGCGCCCTGGCCGCGGCAAGGCTTGGAACCCGTGTGATCCTATGCCAGGACCGCAGCGTCCTCGGCGGCAATGCGAGCAGCGAGGTGCGCATGCACATCGTCGGCGCCACGGGCCTGGCGGGCGGCGAGGAACTCCGCAATGAGCTGCGCGAAGGCGGCCTCATCGAGGAACTGCGGCTCGACCTGGCCGTGCAGAATCCCCAGCGCTCCCCGGCGCTGATGGACCTGCTGCTTTACGACAAATGCCGGCGCGAACCCAATCTCACGCTGCTGTTAAACACCACCGTCGTCAGCGCGCAGGTCGGGGATGGACTCATCCGCGAGGTGCGCGCTGAAAGGCCGTCCACGGAGGACGCCTTCATCCTTCGGGCAACAACCTTCGTCGACTGCACGGGAGACGGAAGACTTGGCGTGGAAGCCGGCGCGCCGTTCATGCGCGGGCGTGAGAGCAAGGCGAAGTTCGGCGAATCCCTCGCGCAGGACGAGGCGGATGCCAGGACGCTCGGCTCCTCGATCATGTTCCAGGCCCGGAGGCATGAACAGCCAATGCCCTTCGAAGCCCCGCCATGGGCGCGACGTTTCACGGAGGACGACTTCAAACTGCGGCCGTACGGACAGAGCGGTTTCGATCTCGGCCTCGAATACGGCTACTGGTGGATCGAATGGGGAGGCTGCCTCGACACGCTGAAGGACAACGAAAAGATCAGGGATGAGCTGCTCGCCATCACGCTGGGCGTCTGGGACTACGTCAAGAACCGCTCCGGCATCGACGCCTCGCACTGGGCGCTGGACTGGGTCGGCTTTGTGCCCGGCAAACGCGAGAGCCGCCGCTTCATCGGACAGCACATCCTCACCGAAGGCGACCTGCTCGCCTCGCGCCCCTTCCCCGATGCCATCGCCTACGGCGGCTGGCCCATCGACACGCATCCGCCCGAGGGCGTCGACGCACCGCATGAGCCGCCCTGCACGCAGCATCACCTGCCCTTCCTTTACGACATCCCGCTGCGCTGCTGCGTCTCCACCGGACCACGCAACCTGATGTTCGCGGGACGCAACCTCTCCGCCACGCACATCGCCTTTGCCTCCACCCGTGTCATGGCCACCTGCGCCGTCGTCGGCCAGGGTGTCGGCACGGCCGCAGCGTTTGCACTGAGGCAGGGCGTGCTGCCTGCGGACATCACCGCGAACATAGAACTTGTTCACGCCATCCAGCAGCAGCTTCTGCGCGACGACTGCCACCTGCTCGACTGCACGAATGAAGACCCGCGCGACCTGGTGCGCAGCGCCGCCAGGATTACCTCCTCCGCCTCGGCAAATGATCCTGAGAGCGTGCGCAGCGGCGTCACGCGCATCGTCACCAAGCTGCCGGCAGAACGTCAGCAACCGGGCCTGCATCGCTGGATGAGCCGCGCACTGCCCGCCACGCTTGAAATCGATTGGGACAGGCCCGTTTCAATCCGCGAAGTCATGCTGGTCTTCGACACCGGCCTGCACCGGCTCCTCACCCTGTCGCAGGCAGATGGATACACGCAAAAGATGCTGTGGGGCCGCCCGCAGCCTGAAACCGTTCGCGATTACGAAATCAGCATCGAGACCGCCGATGGCTGGCGCAGCCTGGCTAAAGTCACCCACAATCACCAGCGCCTGCGCAGGCACGTCTTTGATCCGGTGGCATCCATCACCCGCCTGCGCCTCAACCTCACCGCCACGAACGGCGTCGATCACGCACGCGTGGTCGAGGTGAGGGCCTATGAATGAGGCGATGCGCGTGCCCGTGAACGAGCCCGGTTAGGCCGCGCAGAGGCATCCGGCCCGACTTTTTGCATGGATCGATGACCGGACTGACGGAAGCCACGAGCACACGGCGTTAAGGTTCCATGCGCATCTGGGACCTGCATTGCCACCTCAGCGGAGTGGCCGGACTGACACCGGAGGAACGGCTCGGCAGCCTGCTCCGTTACGCCGACCGTGTCGGCATCGAGCGGCTGTGCGTCTACATGGGCATGAAGTGGGCGCAGGACCCCTCGCCCGACGATCTGACCCGGCAGAACGACGACGTCCTGCGAGCGCTGGAAAAGCATTCCGACCGCGCCTTTGGTTTCGTGTACCTCAGCGCCAGGCATGTCGAGCGCAGCCTGGCCGAGCTCGAGCGTTGCGTGGCCAACGGCCCCATGGTCGGCGTGAAGCTCTGGGTGGCGAAGCGCTGCAATGACCCGCAGATCGACCCCATCATCCAGCGTGCCGCCGAGCTGAAGGCGGTGATCTTCCAGCACACCTGGTTCAAGACCATCGGCAATTATGCCGGCGAATCGACCCCGGACGACCTGGTGGAGCTCGCCCGCCGGTTTCCCCGGGTACCGATCATCTGCGGCCACACCGGCGGCTCCTGGGAGCAGGGCATCCGGGCCATCCGCGACCAGAAGAACCTTTTCGCCGACCTCGCCGGCAGCGACCCCACCTGGGGCATCACCGAAATGGCGGTTCGCGAACTGGGGGCCGGGCGGGTCATCTACGGCAGCGACTGCGGCGGCCGCAGCTTTGCCAGCCAGCTCGCCAAAGTGCACGGCGCGCAGATCAGCGAGGCCGACAAGGCAAAGATCTTCTGCCACAATCTGCGCAGCCTGATGCTGCCCATCCTCAAGGCGAAAGGAATCCAGGCATGAACCGGCGTCACTTCATGATTCAAACCGCGGCCATGGCCGCAGCCTCCCTGCCTGCGGCGGAAAAGCGCAGCGGACTCATCGACTGCAACATCCACCTCGGCCCGCATCCGCACCGAAGCCTGCCGGAGATCGACAACGACTTCCTGGCCGCGCGCAACATCGACGAGGCCTGGACAGGCAGCTTTGAAGCTCTGCTGCACCGCGACCTTGCGCAGGTGAACGCGCGGCTGGCCAGGCGCTGCACGGCCACGCCAAGGCTGCGTCCCGCCGGCTGCGTCAACCCGGGCCTGCCCGCCTGGGGGGACGACCTGAAGCGCTGCGCCGAGGTGCATGGCATGCGCATTCTAAGGCTTTATCCCAACCATCACGGCTACACGCTGGCGGACGCCGCCTTCACCCGCGTCCTGGAGGAGGCGACCGAACAAAAGATGCTCGTGCAGATCGTCGCCCAGCTCGAGGATCAGCGCACCCAGACGCCTCTCATGCAGCTGCCGCCGGTGGACCTGAAGCCGCTGGCCAGCATCATGAAACCGAGGCCGGAGGCCCGGGTGATGGTGCTGAACGCCAACGCCGCCATGATCAACACCACCCTGCGCGGCTGCCCCGGCACCTGGCTTGACATCGCCATGATCGAGGGGGTCGGCGGCGTCGAGAACCTGCTGGACCTCTGGCCGCCTGACAAACTTTGCTTCGGCAGTCACGCGCCCTTCTTCTACTGGGAGTCGGCCGCGCTGAAGCTGCAGGAGTCGGTCCTGGACGAGACCGTGCTCCAGGCCGTTCGGCGGGGCAATGCCGAGGCTCAACTTCCGGCTTGATGAGCAAGCCGGGGCCATGGCAGGCTTCCTGCATGAGCAAGACCGCCCTTCCCCTCCTGCTGGCGCTGCTGTGCTGCCAGACCGTCAGTGCGCTGGACCTGTCCACGCACGGTTTCTTCAAGCACCTGGTCGGCGAATGGAACGCCGAGGGCGAGCTGAAGGGAAACGAGAACAACACCGTCAGCATCCAGGAAAGCTGGAAGGGCCAGGCCGACACCGAGGACAGCTTCTCCATCGAAGGCACGCGCACCGTGAACGGCGACAGCCAGAAATTCACCTGGACCTTCACGCGCAATCCCGCGACGGACAGCTACGAGGCCATCCTGGCGGGAGGGGATGGCCAGCCGATCCGGTTTGAAGGCAGCCTGTCCGACGTGGCCGGCACCCTTGAGCTCAAGGCCATCACCGGCAACGGCAGCAGCAGCATCGCCGTCCAGGACCGATTTGCCGACGACAGCAGGGATGTGCTCATCACCAAGGTCACCTTCACCGGCGAGCAGGGCGAGACCACCCTTCAGGGAACCATCACCCACAAGCGCGTCAAGAAGGCCTGAGCAGCAGCCGTCTCAGCCGCGTTTCGGAAACAAAAAGCGTGTCAAGCGCACCTCCACCAGCGCATGGCAGGCGGCGGAGGCCAGCAGGGCCGCGATGATGCCCACGCCCCAGAACACGGCCAGGGAAGGCACGGTGGGAAACAGCGAGGCCGTCTTCACGCACACGCGCCTCAGCACGTCGAGCACAAAAGGATGCAGAAGGTAGAGGCTGTAGCTGATCTTTCCAAGCCAGACCAGGGGTGCCATTGACAAAAGCCTCGCCAGGCCGCCGACGCCGGTCGCGAGTCCGGCGAAAAAGACCAGAGCCGCCACCGCCGAAAGCAGAAAAGAACCCTGGCAATAAAGCCAGAAGCCGCCGGCACAGCCCAGCACACCCAGGATTCCGGCCAGAGGCGGGGCTTTCAGAAAGCCTCGCTGCTGCGCCCAACAGACCAGGGCGCCAACGGCGAAGAAAACCACCTTCACCTCCCACCAGGCCACCACGCAGACCATGAAAAGCGCCAGGCCCAACAAGACGATTCCACGCCCCGTCCCGCGCCTGCGCAGCCCGGCAAACAGGAGTCCGGCGACCAGATAAAACCACGCTTCATAGCTGAGCGACCAGGCGTTCTTCTGTGCAATTGGCAGGTCAAAAACGCCCGGAAGAAAGAGCAGGTTGGAAACAAAATGCCCGACCCAGGCCAGCGGATCCCCGCGCAGGGCGCCCATCCATTCGTAGTTCATGAACGGTCCTGCCATGAACATGACCAGATGCAGCAGCCCGAAGACCGGATAGATGCGCGCCACGCGGTTGAAGGCGAAGCGCCCGACATCGCCGTGACGAGAAAGCGTGGAGGTGATGAGATAACCACTGATGCAGAAAAAAAGCATCACCGCATAAGGCCCGAGGTCCTCGATCCAGGCAGGGCCCGTCGACTGAGTCAGACCGCCATTCAAGGACATGAAATGCACATGCACCAGCATCACCGTCAGCGCCGCAGCGCCCCGCAGCCCCTGGATGGCGGGATTGATCGACTTCGTCGGCTCCGTCCGGATCACGGCTCCTGATAGTCCGGATGGGCGGCCTTGGGAAGAATGAACCAGGCCTGGCCGGGCTGGATCAGCAGGGCGCGAGTCACGTCCAGCAGTGAAGGATCCGCTTCATCCACCCAGGCCGTGCCTTCGGCGGTGCGCAGGAAGAAGAGGTTGCGATACGTGGAGCCGCCCTCGGTCACATCCCCCAGCCAGAGGCGCAGGCGGTCGGAGCTCGCGGAATCAGCGCCGGAGGTGAAGCCGTTCGCTTCCGAAAGCCCCAGGCTGAGGGGGCTGTGATCCGTCGGATAGCCGCTGCCAATGAGCTGCCCCCCCGCCTTGAGTGGCAGCTTGAAGCGACCCGTGCGAACGGCGCCGGTGAAGGTGAGTGTGACCGGAGCACTGCGGGCATGGAGCAGCAGCCCCTCTCCGGGCGGCACGCTGCGTGCGCCGGTGAAGTCTCCGGTCCATCCATCCGCCGTCAGCGTCGAGGTCTTGAAGGCGGCGCCGGCTTCGTCAAAGCACATCACCCGGTCATCCAGGCTGAAGGCGTCCTGCATGAGCTCGGCAACCGTCCAGTGGGCGCGGATCGAGAACACCTGGGAGGCGGACGGAGCCTGGTCAGCCACGAGGCGGATCTCCGGACCCGAGGAGGCTTCCGCATCGATTTCGAAGCGGTCGCCGGTGCTGTGAACCTCCAGGTAGCAGGCGGTCGCGGCCGGCAGCTTCACCGCCACCGGCAGAGTCACCTTCGAGCCCGTGACGGAAGCCGCCCGGCCGGTGAACAGCGCCGCCTTCAGCAGCGGCATCGAGAAGGTCATGCGTTCCGTGATGGCGCGGCGCATCCAGGCCTGGGGCACGGAGGCGGCGCTGGCCTCGGCGGTTCCATCGAGGTTGGCGTCCAGTCTTGCCTCAAGCCTGACAAGGCCCGCCTGGGAACCCGCGAAGGCCGAGGCGGAGGCCACGTCAGCATAACGAACTGTTTCGCTGCCGTCGTTGTTCTGCGTCACCGAAGGCGTGATGGCGAGAGTCGTCCAGGCCGTGTCACGCAGGCCGGCCTTCGCGACGAGCCCATAGCGGATGTCGGCACGGCCGCCGCTGGGGCGGGTGAAGAGGGCGTCAATGCGGCCGGTGGCCGGATCCGCCGCCAGTCTCAGCGACGGCTGGGAGGTGCCGTTTTCAGGCAGGCTGTCCACCGCGTACTCGAGCAGGTTGGCAGCACCGTCCGAATCCGTGTCATCTCCTGGCGCGCCCGAATGAGCCGCCTGCCATGTGGCGAAGGTGACCGCCGGGGTCGTCTGCCCTGTTGCCGGCGCGGGGGCAAGGTTCCGCTCGCGCTGCGCCAGGGGAGCGCCGGCTGGCACGACAAAGCCGAAGTCGACAGTCAGGTCATAGTGGGTGTCGAAGCCGTTGTCATAGGCCGTGTCAAAGCCCGCCTCCGCCGTTCCGGAAGGAGCCGCGCCGGGTTGCAGGCTGAGGGGTTCGCTGCTGATGCCGACCAGCATTGGATCGGAGGCGTCCACGCCGTCCTCACCAAGGTTGTCGTCGGCGACCACCGTCTGGCTGCCGCTGACGGAAACCAGGCCGTAGAGCGGACCGTTGCCGGAACCGGTCTGGTTAGGCTGGCCCGGGTTGGGCATGTTGGGCTTGAAGTTGTCGGCAGCGACATGGATCGTGTAAGTTCCGGCGGGCAGATTGATGAAGACATAACGGCCGGAGGCGTCGGTGTGCGTGCTGCGGTAGGGAGTGGCCTGACCGGGCTGGTCTGAATCACGATACAGCAGCATCCAGACACCAGGCTTGCCCTCCCCGGAGTCGTAACGACCATTGCTGTTGGAGTCGACAAACACCAGGTTGCCAACGCCGAGGTTGGCCTGGGAACCCACGCCGGTGAAGCCGAGGTCGAGGGTCAGGTCGACATCCGCATCCATGGAATCGTCGCTGCCCCCCATGAAGCCGCCTTCCTTGGCGCCCACAGGTTCGGTGCCGTAATCGAGGTCAAAGACGATGGAGTACACGCCGGTGCTGGAAGGATTGGCGGCGGCAAGGGTGTCCTCATTAACCGCATCATCGCTGCCGTCGTCGCTGCCAAAGCCGGTGGAAGGCTGGGCGGAGACCAAGGGCCTGCCAGACATGAACTCGGTGGCGGGCACATGGATGAAGTAGCTGCCTGGAGCAGGCGCACGCAGACTGTAAACGCCCTGGAAATCGGTGTAGGCGGACGCTGCGGGCATGTCGGCGCCAGGCACCGCGCCAAGGGCATACAGATGCACCTGGACGCCCGGCACGCCCTGGTCGGTGCCTGCGGTGAAGCGGGAGTCGCCGTTCACATCGGCAAACACCAGGTTGCCCACGAGCAGCGGCTTGGGAGCAAGACCGATGTCGATGGTCAGGTCCGAATCGAGGTCGAAGCTGTCGTCATCAAAGAAGAGGAAGCCGGTCTCACCGTTGGTTTCATCCGGGGCCAGGCCGGGAAGCACCGTGAAGGCCGCCGTGCGGATGCCTCCGGCGGTCACGCTGGCGCCGTTCACATAGCCATCCTGGCCGAGGTCATCGTCGACACGGAAGCCGGAAATGTTCGGCGTCGATGGCGCGGCAATGAAGTTGGCGGCCGGGCCACCGGCGGCGAAGGCCGAGGCCGGGATGCGGATGTGATAGGAGCCCGGCGCGATGCTGAAGGCATACTGTCCGCCGTTGGCCGTCGTGGTCGTGACCAGCGGCGCCGTCGCCTCCGCCGCATTGCTCCAGAGCTGAAGCGGGATGCCATCGAAGCCGGTTTCCACATTCGGGTCAAAGACACCGTCGGCGTTGGCGTCACGGAACACGATGTTGCCAATCTGGACACGCTGCACGAAACCGAAGTCACGGGTGAGATCGACGGAGGCATCGCTGGCATCGTCGCTCGTGCCACCCAGGCCGCCTTCAGCCGTGCCCACCGGGCAGCTTCCCGGAGTCAAGGTGAACAAGGCCGTGCGGATGCCGTAGATGTCGGGCCTGCCGTCGTCGATGCCATCCTCGCCGAGGTGGTCGTCGCCCGCCTGGACATCGGCAACGCTGGCGTGGTGGTAGAGCGGCGCACCGTCCACAAACATGTACCACGGGATGTGCAGGAAGTAGCCGCCAGGTGCGAGGTCGCTGAACTGGAAACGGCCGTTGGCGTCAGTGGTGACGACGGCGCGGGCGCCATCCGGCAGGGCTTCGTCACCGTCATGGAACAGCATCACCTCAATGCCGGCGACGCCTTCCCCGGCGTCGGCGCGGCCGTTGTAGTTGCTGTCGATGAAGACCAGGTTGCCGACGGCCACGGGGCGGTAGAAGCCGAAGTCGACGGTGAGATCGGAGTTGTTGTCATCCGCGTCGTCCATGAAGGCGTCACGTCCGAACTCACCCGTGGAGTTCACCGGCTCGGAATCTGACGCGAGCGTGATCACCACCGAGGAGACGCCGTTGAGGACGGGATTTGTGTCGCTGCCGTTTTCATCGGTGTTGTCATCGATGCCGTCATCCTGGCCCTGGCCCAGCATCGAGGTCCAGCCGAGCAGCGGGCCGGTTGCAGCAAACTGGGAGGCCGGGATATGAACACGATACTGGCCGGCATCGAGCCCGGAGAAGAGGTAGACGCCGTCATCGGAGGAGACGGTCGAACGCAGCGGAGTATCCGCCTGGGGATCATCGGTGGCCTGGAAGAGCTGCACGGTCACGCCATCGACACCTTCGCCCGAGTCGTAATGACCGTTGGCGTTGAGGTCGAGGAAGACGAGGTTGCCGACACCGACGGCGTTGGAGTTGGTGGCGACGAAGCCGAAGTCGATGGTCAGATTGTGGTTATCGTCATCGGCGTCGTCATCCGTGCCATAAAGGCCGGTTTCCGCAGTGGTCGGCTCCGCATCCACGGCAAGGCTCACGTCACGGCTGCGGATGCCGTTCAGGGACGGGCTTTCATCGTCGATGCCGTCCTCGCCAAGGTCATCATCCGCATCCGTGGTCTGTGCGCCCGAGACTGAGACAAGCCCGGCCAGGGCGGCGCCCGGCCTGAACTGGCTGGCGGGCAGGTGCACGAAGTAGGAACCTTCGGCGAGGAAGCTGAAGAAGTACCTGCCACCATCCGAGGTCACACGTGTGAACAGAGGCTCGTTGACGCCCGGAGTCTGGCCGGCGCGGTAAAGGTGCACCGTCACACCGTCCACTCCTTCGCCCTCATCAGCGTGACCGTTGCCGTTGATGTCACCAAACACCAGGTTGCCGATGCCAACGGGGCTCTGGAAGCCGAAGTCCACGGTCAGGTCGACGGCGGCGTCGTTTTCATTGTCGGCGGCATGGTCCGTGCCGGTTTCGCCGGACTCGTCGGTCGGGCAGGCTCCGGGGAAGAGCGTGATGACATAGGAGGTCACGCCTTCAAGGTCAGGGATGCTGTCGTTGCGACCATCCTCACCAGCGTCATCGTCACCCGCCAGGCCCTCATCCACGCTGACACGGCGATACAGCGGTGCATTCAAGGCAAACATGGCCTTGGGAATGTGGACCAGGTAGTTGCCCGGGCGAAGGAAGCTGAAGAGATAACGGCCGCCGTTGGCAGAAGTGGTGGAGGCAAGGGGCAGGTCGGTCTTTGGATCCTGGGTCGAGGCAAAGAGCTGGAGCGTGACGCCGTCCACACCCTCGCCGGCATCGACACGCCCGTTGGAGTTGTTGTCGAGGAAGACCATGTTGCCGAGGGAAACCGGGCGGAAGAGACCGATGTCGACGGTGAGATCGATGTTGGCGTCATCCGCGTCGTCGGCCGTCGCATCCAGGCCCGTTTCGGTGGAAGCATTGGTGGGAGCGCTGTCGCGGGTCAGGATGATGCGGGTGGTGCTGATGCCGGAGGTGTGCGGCGACAGGGTGTCGACCGAATCCTCGCCGACATTGTCATCCCCGGCCTGCACGCCCTCGAGGCTGAAGAGACCGCGCAGGTTGCCGGTGGCAAGGAACTGCGAGGCGGGCAGGTGCACAAAGTACTGGCCCTGCCAGAGGCCGCTGAAGAGGTACTTGCCGCCGCCGGAGGTGGTGGTCGTGGCGACAGGCTGGTTGGCGCCCGGCACCTGGCCCCAGAAGTAAAGCTCGACCGCGACGCCGTCCATGCCTTCGCCGCTGTCATAGCGACGGTTGCCGTTCATGTCCTCAAAGACCAGGTTGCCGATGCCCATGACGCCGGGCTCCACGAAGCCGAAGTCGACGGTCATGTCGCCGCTGTCGTCCGTGGCGAACACCGCGTGGCTGAAGTTGTCGAGGTCGCCGCCGACGCCGGATTCCACACCGGAGGCGCCGTTGCCGACGGGCTCCAGCCCGGGTGTCAGCGTGATCAGCGGGCTGACGGTCTCGGTGCGCGCACCGCCGGTCTGGATGCCGTTGTCATCACCGTCCACCTGGTTGTCGGTGGAGACCGTGACGGCGCTGCTGAAGCCGGAACCAGCGAGAGCCTGGCCGTCACCGAAGTTCGAGAGCGGCACCTTGATCTGGTAGACGCCGGCGGCCTGGCCGGAGAAGTAGTAGGAGCCGCGTGAGTTGGTGAAGGTCCAGCCAACCAGGGCCTCGGCGCCGTTCACGGCATTGCCGTCGGCGTCACGCCAGAGCTCGACACGCACGCCCGGGATGCCGCTTTCCCCGGCGTCATGAACGCCGTTTCCGTTGACGTCATTCCAGACCATGCTGCCGACGGAGACGGTGTCCGCAAAGTCCGGACCGGCCTTGCCGAGGGCGATGTCACGGGGGCCTGACCAGATTTCATTGTTAGGCCCTGGCGGGGTCGGAATGGGGGCCTCGAAGAGGCTGACGGCTCCGTTCGGCGCACCGGCCGGGTTCACCTTCAGCAGCGCGCCATGGTTGTAGCTGCCACCAATGACCGTGCGGGTCCAGTTGTAGCCGGTGATGTAGAGGAGGCCGTCGTGCGGGTTGAACTCAATGTCGCGCGTGTCCACCTCACCCTGGCCGGCGCTGCCCAGGGTCGCCACAAGCTGCGGTGTGCCGGGCGATCCAGGCGTCGAGATGTCCAGGCGGAAGACCTCGCCATCGGAGCGGTTCACTCCGTAGAGGGTGCCGCCCATGATGTCGATGCCCGAGATGACGGGCGCAGGCTGGCCGCCGGCAACAACAGTCGCAAGCTGGGCATCCGTGACGATGACGTTCATCAGCGCGCCGGTGCTGGCGTTGAAGCGGCGGACATCCCGCGTGGACGCGGTCTGCACGACGGCGTAAAGGTTGCCATCCGGGCCGAAGCCGATGTCCTGAATTCCCGCCTGGCTGATGAAGGTATAGGGAGCCGTGCCGATCGGCGTGCCGGGAGAAGCCCCAAGCGGTCCCTGGAAGCGCACCACGCGGCCCGCCTGATGATCGACGACGTAGAAGCTTCCGTCAGGACCGATGGCGAAGGTCTGCAGCTCATTGAGCGTCACGGAGGACTTGTTGAGGATGTTGGAGGTCTGAACTCCAGCCGGGGTGATGCGGTAGAGATTGCCGTCGCCGAAGTGGGCCACGTACCAGTTTCCATCCGGGCCAAGCTCCAGGTTGTAAGGCACATCAAAAGGATTGCCATCGCCCTGGTTGTGGCTGGCGCCAAAGGGATGACGCAGGTTGCCGGAGTATTTCCCTGATGGGGCGTAGATCTGGATGCCGTCATCCTGGGTGGCGGAGAGGTAGATGCTCGGCGTGACGGCGAGCAGGCCGAAGTCGAGGGTGTTTTCGTTGTAGCCGCCGTCGGAGGCCTCGGTGCCGGAGACCAGCTGGACCACGGGGCTGTAGATGCCGCCGGAGTTCACCTGATGACCGTTGTCATCATCCTTCACCTGATTGTCCAGAAGCACCGAAGATGAGCTGGACAGCGGGTGCGAGGACGGCGGTGCCGGCAGGCGCAGGTAGTAGCGTCCGGGAGGCAGGTTTGTGAAGCCATACTTGCCGCCGTCGGCCGTGCTGGCGGACGAAACCAGGGCATCGTCCGTGCCGCCGATGCGCGTGTCCACGCCCGTGTGCCAGAGCTCCACCGTGACACCGTCGATGCCCGGTTCGCCGACGTTGCGCAGGCCGTTGTCGTTCGTGTCCTGCCAGACATAACCGGGCTGAGCGGCCGTGCCGATGCTCATGCCTCTGTAGAGGCCGAAGTCGACCGTGAAGTCGGTGTCGTTGTCGCCATCATCCGCCACAGGTTCCACGGCGACGGCAAGCTCAACGACCGGACCATAGACCACCGTTCCTGGTCCACCAGGCTGGCGGGCGGCGTTGTTGTCATTGTCGATGCCGTTGTCGGCATCCACGGGGCTGCCGCCGGGCACGGGCAGGTTTGTCGGCGGCATCACACGAACGTAGTAGAAACCGGGCAGCAGGTTGGTGAACGAGAACTGGCCCAGAGCTCCGGTGGTTTTGTCGGCCCCGATCTGCACATCCGCGTTCGGGCCCGTGCCGCCGATCGCGTTGTCGGCACCCGGATCCCAGAGCTGCACGACAATGTCCTTCACTCCGGCCTCGCCAGCATCATGAACGCCGTTGTAGTTGGCATCATCATACACCAGGTCGCCAATGGACAGGCCCTTGACCGTCAGGGAGACCGCCACCGTCGCCGAGCACCCATAGGCATCCGTGGCGCGAACGCTGAAGGTGGCCGTGCCAAAGGCCGTGCTGGTGCCGGACAGGAGCCCAGTACCGGTCAGCGTGATGCCGGAAGGCGGCGTGCCCGCGACGACGCTCCAGGCATACGGGCCAGTGCCGCCGGTGGCGCTGAAGCTGGTGGAGTAGGGCATGTTGTAGATGGCCTCGGTCAGCGTGGTGGGGCTGATTGTGATGACCGGGCAGACGGTCGTCAGCGTGTAGGAGCGGGTTCCGGAGCAGTTGAAGGCATCGGTCGACTGCACCGTGAAGCTGGCGGTGGTCGCCGCGGTCGGAGTGCCGGAGATCAGGCCGGTGGGCGACAGGCTGAGCCCGGCGGGCAGAGATCCTGTGGTGATGGAATAAGTGTAGGGCGCGGTGCCTGCCGAGGACGAAAGGCCGACCGAGTAGGCCGAACCTACATTGCCGTTGGAAAGCGTCGACGGGCTCAGCGTGATGGTCGGGCAGGTCACGGTCAGCGTGTAGCTCAGGCTGCCCGAGCAGGAGCCGGAGGCGTCCGTTGCCTGGACGGTGAAGTTGTAGTTGCCCGGACCGGACGACGGCGACCCGAACAGCAGTCCCTGAGAGGACAGGGTCATGCCCGTGGGGATGGTGCCGCTGGTGCGGGTGAAGACATAGGGTGATGTGCCTCCGGACGCGGAGAGCTGCTGGCTGTAGGCAGCATTGTTGGCCACCGAAGGAAGCGTGGCGGGGGTAAGGGAGATGACCGGGCAGGCCACCGTCAGGGAGAGGGCGCGGGTGGCGGCGCAGCCGTTGGCGTCCGCCACGCGGAAGGTGAGGGCGAAGGTGCCGAGCTGCGTGGGGGTGCCGCTCAAGACGCCACCGGAGGAAAGGTTCAGGCCCGTGGGCAGCGTGCCGCTGCTGAGGCTCCACGCATAGGGTGTGGTACCATCGCTGGCGGCGAGGGTGGCGGAGTAGCCGGAATACTGAACGGCCCCTGCCAGAGATGAAGTCGTGATGGCCACCGGCGGGCAGTTCACCACAAACGAATAGACCCGGGTGGAGGCGCAGCTGTAGGCATCCGTGGCGCGGATCGTCACCGAATAAGTGCCGGGGACGGCCGTCGGAGTTCCCGAAACCACACCGCCGGAGGAAAGGCTGACCCCGGTTGGCAGCGCGCCGGTGGCGATGCTCCAGACATACGGGCCGGTTCCCCCGGAGGCGCTGAGCGTCTGGGCGGTGTAGGCCACGTTTTGAGTGGAGGCAGGCAGGCTTGCGGGCGTGATGCTCAGCGTGCCGCAGTTGACGGTCAGGGTCAGGGCGCGGCTGCCGGTGCAACCATGCACCGACGTCGCGGTGACCGTGATGGCATAGGAACCCGGCGCACCGCCGGGAGTGCCGCTGAGCACGCCGCCGCCGGTCAGGCTCATGCCCGCGGGCAGCGTGCCGGTATAACTCCAAGTGTAGGGAGCCGTGGCGCCTGAGGCGCTGAAGGTGACGGCCGTGTAGGCCGTGCCGATGGTGGCGGCGGACAGGGTGGACGGAGTGACCGTCACTGCCGGGCAGGCGATGGAAAGTGAGTAGGCGCGATCCACGAGGCAGGCGCGGGCGTCGGTGGCGCGGGCCGTGAAGCTGTAGGTGCCGGGAACCGTCGGCGTGCCGCTCAAAACCCCGGCGCTGGACAGCGTGATGCCTGCGGGCAGCGCTCCGGAAGGCACCGTCCATGTGTAAGGCGTGGTGCCACCCGAGGCGGTCAGCGTCTGACTGTAGGCCGCCGCCTGGGTTCCGGCAGGAAGGCTGGCCGGAGTGATGGCAAGAACCGGGCAGGCCACAGTCAGGGTGTAGGCGCGGGAGACCTGGCAGCCCGAAGTGTCCGTCACGCGGGCCGTGAAGCTGTAGTTGCCCGTGGCGGCCGTGGTGGTTCCGCTGAGCACGCCGGCGCTCGACAGCGTCAGTCCGGCGGGCAGCGAGCCGCTGGGCAGATCCCAGACATAGGGCGAGTTGCCGCCCGCCGCCGTGAGCGTCTGGCTGTAGGCGGCGCCCACCGTGACCACGGGCAGCGAAGTCGGGCTGATGGTGATGGTCGGGCAGCCACGCAGGCCAAAGTCGATCGTGGTTTCACTGTTGGTGCTGCCGGTGCTGCCAGGTTCTGTGCCGGGCGCGAGCGTGAAGACCATGGAATTGATCACGGTCCCCGCTCCGCCGGGCTGGCTGCCGTTGCTGTCATTGTTCACGCCATTGTCGGAGCTCACCACCACGGACGAAGAAAGCGAGAGGGAGGCGGTCGGCGTGATGCGGACATAATGCGCACCGGTGGTGTAGGCACGGAAGCTGTAGACGCCAGTGCTGTTGGTCGTGCTGCTCTGAAGCACGGTGTCGAAGTTGCCCCCCGTTCCGCCGACAGCACCATCGGCCCCGGGGTTGACCAGCTCCACGATCACGCCGCTGACACCGGTTTCCGTGGAATCCTTGAGCCCGTTGTTGTTCACGTCGTTCCAGACAAGATCGCCAACCGTGAAGCCGCTCCAGAGGCCGAAGTCCACCGTGGCGTCACCGCTGCTGCCATCGCCATCCGCCGCGGCGTCGGGTTCAGCACCCACGGCCAGGTCAATGACGGGGCTGAAGAGATCCGTGCCCGGACCGCCGGGCTGGCTGCCGTTGTTGTCATTGTCCACGCGGTTGTCCAGCGTCACGGCCACTCCGCCACTGGCGGCAAAGGCGGCCGGCGGCGTGACCCTGACATAATACTTGCCGGGCACCAGGTTCGTGAAGCTGTAGGCGCCGCTGCCGGGGGAGACGAGGGAGGAGCCCACCTGCACATCCGCATTGGCACCGCTGCCACCGACCACGCCATCCGCGCCGGGATCGAAGAGCCTCAGCGTCGCACCGCTGACACCGAGCTCGGCGCCATCCTTCAGGCCGTTGCTGTTCGTGTCACTCCAGACCAGGTTGCCGATGCTGACCCAGGGCGAGTTCGAGCAGGGCTCGGTGGCGATGGTGAACACACCGGCGGGGTCGGTTTCAAACGTGCCCTGGGTCGTGGAGCCAGGCGTGTAGGGGAAGCTGGTCAGCGCGCCTGCGCTGTCATAGGCCGGCGCAGCGGTGAGGTCCACGGTGCGCAGGACGATGCCGCTGGTGCCCGCCATGAGCAGACCCTCCCACGTCGCCGCATTGACGCCCATGGCCGTCCAGTTGGAGGCGGTGTTGACGCGGTTGACGTCAATGACGAACTGGAAGCGAACATCCGCGCCGCTTTCCGTCACCTTGTTCTGCAGCACGTCGGCGGAATTCGGGCCGCCGGCAGCGGTGCTGAGCATCAGGTTCGCCGCCGTCTGCCAGCTCTGATAACCCAGCGCCGGATCATAGCGGTAGATGCTGAGCCTCGGAGCGCCGCGGCTGAAGCCGTCCACATAAATGATGGCGTGGTTGGCGTCCGCCGGATTGCCGCCGGTGCTGACCAGCATCCACAGGGCGTCCACCTTGCCCGCGCCGATCTGGTTGAAACGTGCGTCCAGCAGCAGTCGCTTCGTGGGCGCATCGTAGGTCAGGTCGAAGGCGTCGATGTAGGCGATGTTGGCGGCATAGTTGAAATCGTAGGCCTGGGCGGGCGTCCATTCCGTGGACTTCTCCAGCACAGCACCGTCTCGGCTGGCATCGCCAAACACCAGGTGATAGCAGCCTGACTCGCTTGGGCCCGTGGCGCGGAAGCCGAAGTCCACGGTCATGTTGCCGTTGTCATCCGCACCGTCATCCAGGGTGTATCGGAAACCCGACTCACCCGTGACGTTGGTCGGTTGCTCACCTTCAAAAAGGCTGAGCAGAGGGCTCGAGATGCCGTTGGTGGACGGCGAGGCGTTGTCTACGCCGCTGTCTCCGTCGGGCTGGTTGTCGTCGAGGGCGTCATTGACCGGGCTGGACGGCGTGATTGACAGGGTGTTCGCCAGGGCCATGCCGGAGGCAAACTCGCTGGGCGGAATGCGGACGTAATACCGGCCGGGAACGACGTTGCTGAAGATGTACGACCCGCGGTTGGTGGAAGAGGTGCTGGTCGTCGTGCTGCGCACAAAGACGCCGCTCTCACTCATCAGGTCCACGCGCACGCCGCCGACACCCTCGCCGCTGTCGTAGAAGTTGTTGCTGTTGCCATCCTTGAAGACCAGGTTGCCAACGCTGACGAAGACGGGCCTCAGGCCGAAGTCGATGGTGTATTCGC
>CAZXPU010000054.1:0-34830 GCA_964642905.1 uncultured Prosthecobacter sp. | reverse complement strand
ATCCCCTCAGTGTGAGCGATTGCAGCGGCTTGATGGCTTCGATGTGTTTCAAGGCAGCGTCGGTAATGGTCTTGTTTCCCGCCAAATTCAGGTGCTTGAGCTTCCGCGCTCCCTTGAGGTGCTCCATGGCGGCGTCCGTGACCGAGATGCATTCATTGAAGACCAGGTTTTCGAGCGCGGGCAAGGCCGCGAAGAGAGCGTAGTCCTCGGGCTTCATCAATCCCTTGGAGTTCCATCCCAGGTTTTTCAGCTTGGCCAGCGTCGTCAGCGCCTGCAGGCCGCGCGCGCCGCAGGTCCCGCCATAGCCGACCTGGAGGTTCTCCAAGTTTGGCAACGTGCTGGCGATGACTTCGAGGGCCTCGTCGGTGACCGGGCACTGATACCAGAGGCTGACGCTCCTGAGGGTGGCGGCGCTCGCCTTGAGGTGCATGACGCCGGCGCCGGAGATGCGAGAGTTGGAGAAGTTGATCTTCTCAAGCCGTGGCAGCCCCTTGAGATGCTCCAGGCACGCATCTGTCATGTTCGTGGTGTCACCAAAGGACACGGACCGCAGGTTGACCAGCCCGGCCAGGTGCTGGGTAAAGTCGGTGCCATCCCCTCTGAAGTTAAAGGTGGTGGCGGACAATTCCTCCAGGCCGGTCAGAAGCGCCAGCGCCTGTCCTCCCTGCGGGGTGAGGGTGGTGGCGTTGATGGAGAGCTTCTTGAGTTTCGGCAGCGCCCTCAGGTAGGCCAGGCCAGTGCCAGTGAGCGGGGTGGAGCCTAGATTAAGATGGTTGAGCTCCTTCAGGCCCGACAAATGTTTCAGCGCGTCATCCGTCACAGGGCTTTCCTCAAGGGAGACGCGCTTGAGCCTGGGCGCATCGGCGATGGCTTCCAGGCCGCTGCCGGTGATGTTGCAGCCTTCGAGGTCGAGCTTTTCCAGATTCTTGGCGACGGGGTTCAGCAGGGCCAGGTCCACCTCGTTGATCTTCTTGCCGTCATGGGGATAATAACGGGAGAAGGTGATGCCGAGGATCTCGAACTTGCCGACGGGCAGTTGATCCAGGTTTTCGATGCCGCGTCGGCCGGCATCTTTGGCAATCTCCAGCCGCCCGCGCAGCGGCAGCACCCACTCGGCGACGGCCCGCCAGGGGCTGCCGGTGATGGCGACAGCGCTGCCGGAGGTGGTTTTCTTCCCCTTCGGATTTTCAGGGGCCGCCTCCGGCATGGGAGCGGCGGGTTCTGTGGAGGGTGCGGGGGATGCCTTCGGCCGGTCGAGCGCCACGCTGTCCCTCGTGGTCTTCACGGCCAGCGCGTCATCGATGAGCTTCGCCTTGGTCAGCTCGGACTGCAGGGCTTCGAGGAGCTTGTCGTAGTGGTCATAGTAGGGCTGCGACCTGGCGTCGCGGTCCTGCTGCAGCTTTGCCAGGGCTGTGCGGTAGGTGCTGCGAAGCTGTTTGAGGCTTGCGGGCAGGGAGTCGAGATCGACGGGCGGCAGCGGCTCCTTTTTCACGACGCGCTGAACCTCTTCACGCAGCTTCAGGGACTCCTCCAGGTTCCCCGCCTGGGTGGCGGCATCCAGGCTGCGGTTCACGGCGCCGAGGTATTTCTGATCAAGATCCAGCAGGGAGGCTTGAAAGGGAGCGTCGACGTCCCGGTCATAGGCCGCCTGAAACTTGGCGCGAATCTCCGCAATCCTGGCCGTGGCATCCGCCGAGGCCTGTTGTGCCAGGGAAAGGAGAAGGAATGCGGTGATCTGGGCGAGGCGTCCGGTTTTCATGATCAGAAAAGGTTAGGCGTGCATGGGTCGCCGGGCGGCGGGATGCCTGCCATGGAGCTTTTTCCCGGAAGGCCTCTTCCGGCAAATTCATCACATTCAGGCCGTTCTAAACAAACTTTGCTGAAATGTGAAGCCCGGGCTGCAGTCATCCGTGCGGCTTCGCCTCAAAAGCAGACCCCCGTTCTCGCGGGAAAACGGGGGTCTGAACGAAAAATCGGTTAGGCTTGGTCTTACTGGCCGGCGGCGGCCTTGGCCTGGGCCTGGCTTTCCGGGGAAAGGCGGGTAAGCGGCACCAGGAAGACCTCGCCGCTGCCCTCCATCTTGAGCAGGACACCGCCGTCCTTCATGCCGGCAAAGCTGGCCTGCAGGGTCTTGCCGTCACTGCTGGTCCAGGTCTGGGCGGCACCGGCGGCGGGCATGGAGGCCGCAGGCGCGGCGGCGGCCGGGGCGGCGCCACCACCGGTCAGGGAGGCACCCTCCGTGATCCAGGTTTCCAGGGCGGTGATCTCCGCCGGGGTCAGGCGGTTCTTGCCCTTGGGAGGCATGACTTCATCGTCATCGTCAGGCAGCTTGCAGGAGAGCAGCAGGGTGCTTTTGGCGGCATCGCCGGGAATGATGTGACCGCCGGGCTTGATGACCTTGGCCAGCTCCTCGGGGGTGTCGAGCGCCACATCCCCCTTGGTCTTGCCCTTGCTGACGGCATGGCAGGCGTAGCATTTCTGGCTTAACACGGGCTTGATGTCCTTCGTGTAGTCCACGGCGGAGGCGGAGGCGGCCAGGGTGAGAACGACAGCGGCGGTGAGGGGGGATTTCATAAGGAATTGGCAGGCTTTACCAAACTGTTGGCTAGGAAGGCAAGCACGGTCTTGATATTCGGCCCTTGTCAAACGCACCAGTCCGACGAGACTTGGCCTCACTTTTTTCTCCCTCTGCCGTCCCATGCCGGAACCCAGTCTCTTCAGGCAATATCTCATCGTCCAGGACGCGGACGGGAACAACGTGGAGCTGACCCGCAACGCGGAACAGGTCAGCGTGCTCGGTTTTGACACGCGCCGCCTGGAGTTCGTGCACTGCCATGTGCTCCTGGAGCCGCTCAAGGAGCGTGGGTTGTTCGAAGCCGCCTGCCGTCGTCAGCAGGAGGGAGGTCATTCCCTGCTGGCTCGTCTCGTGGATTTTGGCGAGGACGAGGGCAACCCGTATTACATCACCGGCAATGTCGATGGTGAAACGCTGGCGTCCTACCTGGCGCGGCAGGCCGAACTTCCAGGATGGCTGGCCTTGCTGCTGGCCTTGCGTGCTGTGGAGGCGGCGCTGGCGCTCGCCGGCAGCCAGGAGACGATGTCCGGCTGCTCCTTGGAACAACTGCGGCTCGTGCAGACCGGCGGCGCGTGCCTGCAGGTGCATGTGGCCGACTATGCCCTCACCGCAGTGGGCTCCGCCAAGACACCGGGTCCCAAGGCTGCGACTGGCAGGCAGGCCGGGTTTCTCAGAAGTTTTCTGGAGGAAAAAGCCTCAGTTGTGGCGGCTTCCGCAGACCTGGCTGAACTGCTGGCCTCCTGCCTGGAGGCGTCAGGTCCTGAGGCGCTGGCGGAGTTGAAAGAGCTGCGGGTGGCGCTGGCCAGGATGGCTGATGGCAGGGAAGGGGTGGAAATTCCGACCGCCTTGAAGCCGCGTCCGCTCCTGGCGCCGCAGCTTGCGGGCTATCAGGACGTCGCCCGCGCCCTGGTGAACCGGGTGCGCATTCAAAGCCAGCGCCTGGACATGGCGAACCCCTACGCCATGCGTGGCACGCTGACCAAGACGGGCCGTGCCGTGCTGGTGGAGCAGGTGCCTCCGGCGCGCCTGGCAACGCATGTGGTTCAGTCCATGCAGGAGCGTACCTGCCGCCTGGAGAACAAAGGCAGCTTTCCAGGCATCGTTCCCGTGGTCCTGGTTCATGAAGCGGACGGCATCCTCTGCCTGGCGGAGGAAGTCGTGGAAGGCATCAGCCTGGCCGATCTCCTGCTTCAACGAAGGGCCTTGAACGTGCATGAAACCTACCTGGTGCTCGCCGGCCTTGATGCGGCGCTCACCCAGCTTGAAAGCTCAGGGCTCGAGCCTTCCCGGCTGCGCCTGGAGGACATCCACCTGCTGACCGGCTTTCCCCGGGAGGATGCGCGCAGCCTGAAGCTCCTGATGACCAAGCTGACGGACTGGCCGGCCTTTTCCCTCATGCTCAGGGCGCATCCCACCCTGGCCTCCATGGTGGGTCGCGGCACCGACCCCGCCCTGCTTCTTGCCACAACCCGGCGCACAGACATGTCCTCGTCCTGGGATGCTGCCTGGCTGTCCGCTGTCGGACGGTTCCTGCTGGCCTTGGAGCCTCTGCCCGGGGCGGTTTCCCAAACGCCCTGCACCGGGCGAGAGATCGAGCTGGTGGACGGGCTTCTGGATGAGGAAATTGCCAAAAATCGTGAGGGGGTGCGCTCGAAGCGCGGGGAGTTCCTGGCCCGGTACGCGCGACTGGTGCATCACCACGATCTGGTGAAGCCGGTGGAGTCCGTTCCCTCCGGCCCGCTGGAGCCCGTGAAACCCAGGCTGGTTCGCAGCCGCACGGCGGGTCTTCAGCAGATCCAGGCCACGCCCATGCCCAGGGAAACGCTCTCACCCCTTGCCAATCCTCCGCTCATGGCAGCCCTGACCGAGGGCGGCACCTCCGCCGGGGAACCGCGCCCCAGCGTCGGATTTGCCGAGCTGCTGTTCCGGGGCACCAGCGTCACCACCCCTGTTTCAGGTCCCGACTGGGCCAAGACGGCGGCCGACGCGCCGCCGACGATTCATGCGGATGAGGCGCTGCTTCCCCCCGATGAGTTTGTGCCCTTTTGGTTGCGCGCCGCCGTTTTCCTGGGCGGTTCCATGATCGCCGGAGCCATGCTGGCACACTTCACCGGGGACGCCCTGTGGCAGCGCAAGGCCGAGGTTTCCAATCCGCCGTCCGCACGTCAGGAAATGCGCCCAGGAACCGTTTCGCCAACCCCCAAGGCGCAGGCCGTGCCCAAGGCCGCCGCCCTGCCTGAAGCCGTGGTTGTCCCTGAGCCCGCCGCCCTGCCTGCACCGCCCGAACCAGCCCAGGGTTCACCCCTGTTGAAGGCCCCTCAAAGCACGTTGCGGCAGCAGCTCAACGACCTTCCGGCTTCGCCACGTTGAGAATCAGGAGGGAGACTTTCCTGAGGACGGTTCATTTGCCTGTTTGCAAATCAGACGTTCATTGTTATTTCTCGCCAATTCCATGCGCCCCTCAGACGGGCCGTGTGAACAACAACAAACACAACGAACACCACACTATGAAATACGCCCTCCTCGCCCTCGCGGCTTCGGTCATCGCCGGCGGCCTCGTCTCCTGCGCTTCCAAGCCCCCGCCTCCTCCGCCCCCTGCTCCTGTGCAGGCCGCCAAGTAATCTGACGGGCCTGCCAGGCCTTGTTTCGTAGATTGGGTTTTCCAACCGAACGCACTATGATCCGTCTCCTGACCGTCACTCTGGCTGCTTCCTCCCTCCTCCTCGCCTCCTGCGCGACGAAGAAGGAGTGCTCCTCCTGCACCTCCGCCAAAGCCCCCGCCGCCAAGTGCTGCGGCAAGGCTGAAGGTGAGTGCTGCAAGACCGGCCACAAGCACTAATCCAAGGGGCTGAAAAGCTCACGTCGCGCCGCCTGGCTCACGCCGGGCGGCGCTTCTTTGTGTCTTTTTTACTCAAAAACAAACGGGAGCCCCTGGGCTTTCATCATGTCCCGCTCCCTGGCGAGGTGCTGGTCCGCCAGCTTGGCAAACGATCCGTCGGCCTTCATCCTGCCGATGACTTCATCGACGAGGGCCTTCAGGTCATCACGGCCCTTCTTCAGGCCCACGGCCCACACCTCCTCCCTCAGGGGGGCCAGCAGCGCACGCGTGCGCCCGGCATGCTTGGCATGATAGTTCATCACGCTGACCTGATCATACACCCAGGCATCCACCGTGCCGTTGACCACCTCCAGCACGCAGGCGGCGTCCGTGTCCAACGCCACCAGTTTTGCGCCCGGAAGGTGTTCGCGGCACCATTGCTCCCCCGTGGTGGCGATGCGCACGGCCAGCTTCCGCCCGGGGGACTGGAGATCCGCCGCCGTGCGCACGCTGGATTCTCCGGCCACCAGGACCGCCAGGCCTGTCTTCACGTAGGGAACGGAAAAGTCGATGGACTTCCGCCGCTGCTCGTTCGCGGTCAGGGAGGAGATGATGAGGTCGATCCGACCGGTCTGCAGCGCCGGGATCAGCCCGTCGAAGTTGATGTTTTGAAACTCCACCGGCTTGCCGAGCCGCCGCGCGATGGCCTCGCCCATGGCCACGCTGACACCGCTGATCCTGCCCTGCTGATCGACGTATTCAAAAGGGGGGTAGGTGGCATCCGTGCCGATCACCAGCACGTCCCTTTTTGAGCAGGAGCCGGACAGGCAGACGAGAATGAGGACGGCGAGGCGGAGACTTTGCATGCCAGGCTCATACGCCGTCCGCCACCGTCTTGTCGAAACACTTTTCCCGCCTCAACCCAGCAGACGCCGGGCTTCGTCCCGGACAGCCTGGGCCTCGTCCTCCTTGCCCAGGGCCTCCAGAAGCGCGGCATAATCCTCGGCAGCCGCCTCATAGCTGTCGGGTTTGGTGGCCAGATGGTTCTTCAGGATGCCCAGAGCGCGCTCAAAGTTCCGGGTCGCGCTGGCATCATCCCCCAGCTCATGACAGGCGGTGGCCAGGTTGCCGAGCGACTGCGCAAGGTCCGGGTGGTCCGCAGGCAGCAGCTTCTCCCGGATGGCGAGGGCGTCGGCAAACATCTTTCGAGCCTCCTCGGAAAAGCCGGCCGTGTAGTAGATTGAGCCGAGATTGTTATAAAGCGAGGCGACCTCCTCGGTGTCATGCCCAAGACGCTGTTCCAGAGAGTTGAGGGCTTTGACACACAGGGACTCGGCTTTGGCAAACCTGCCCAGGCCCTTGTAAATCATGGCCAGATTGTTCCTGAGCTGGGAGAGCACCAGTTCATCCGCCGGGCTCTGGGATTCAAGGCCGCTGATGGCCTCCTCATAATAATTCACGGCATCGGCTTCCCGCCCGCCAAAGTCGAGCAGGGTGGCCAGCTGCATCTTCAGAGCGCTGAGAACGGCCATGCTCGCGGGTTCCTCCAGCCCTTCACGGTAGCAGGCCTCCGCCTTGGCCGCATCACCTTCTGCGCGCCTGACATCACCCAGGTCCAGCAGCGCCTGGCAGACGGCGTCGGAATGCGTGCCGGCCCGTGCCTGTTCCAGAGCTTTTTTGGCCGTCGTCAGGGCCTCCTCCAGCCTGCCTTCGGCAAGCAGCATCTGGGCGGGCGAGGGCGGGGTTGCGTTGAGGTCGGGCACGGTGGGCAGGCGGGTTGGTTGTTGGTACCATCGCGGTTCTTCCCGTCTGCCAGCAAGTGAAAACATGCCGTCATTTATCCAGGAGCCCTGCCCTCCCTGGCATCGATCCACTCGATCAGTTTCCGGCGCTGCAAGGGCAGGGGGCGGTGAAAACTGTCCTCAATGGCATGAGCGGACAGGCCCGCCGTCTGCAATTCCGGCCCGACCAGCCCGAGATCCTGCGCCAGCCGCAGCTCAAAACGCTCCACCAGCGCACAGCTGGGATCATGCTCGGCGAGGTAGTCGAGCGCCTTCGAGAGCAGGTCGTGGATTTCCGGCAGGGGTGCATGGGGTTCGACGACCAGCTCGACGAGCTTCACCAGGTAGGTGGCGGCCAGCACACGTCCGTAGCTTTGTCGCAGGCCGAGCCGCGGACTGACCCAGCGGGCCTCCGTCAGGGAATGCAGGTCGCTGTTCCGCGCCTTGGAAAACCCGATGTCCGCCGAGACAAACAGATCAAGCAGGCCCGAGAAGGCAGATTTGGGCCGCAGCGCCCCCTTGGCGATGGTGCGGAACAAGCCCAGCTCCGCGCTGCACCAGTGGACGATCAGCGTCGTCTCGGAATAGCGCGTGCGTCCGATGAGGATGGCCTCCGTCTTCTCCACGCCCACTCATCGCGCAGGACTGCGGCGGCACAACTGCGGACTCGGGGGCGAGGCGGCATGGGTTCATCCTTCCGACGGCTTCCACCCCGGCATTTACGCACTCGCCCTCAACAGCCTCGTCGCCGTCGGCGGTTCAATGCTCCTGCGCAAAGCCTGAGCCCAGCCGGCTGTTTTCCTCCAGGAACTCCAGCGCCTTGCCAAAGCTCGCCTGCTGCAGGAAATGGCTGAGACGGCCCGGCAGCACTGGCCTGAGCCGGTGGTGCTCGGAGCTGATCAGCTCGGACACCTGCTGAAGCGCGGCCAGGTGGCCGGTCGGATCGACATCGCGAAACTCATGGTCCGCGATGAGCTGGAGCCTGCGTTTCAAGAGGGCCTGGAGGGTGCCAAATTCAGGATTCATGAGCGGGATTACATGCGTCGCGACCGCCTGGCAATCGCGGGATCGACGGTCACTTCAGCTCGCGGGGCAGCAGATCGCCGAGCTTCTTGATGTTTTCGGCATGGGCGCGGCTGGTCACCAGCAGGGCGTCCTTGGCGGACACCACGATCAGGTCCTGGACGCCGAGCAGCGCCACATGCTGGCCGGTCTGGGTGAATACCAGGTTGTTGGAGGCGCCGATCTGGGAGAAGGCGCAGTTGTGCTGGTTGCCTTCATCATCGCACTTGAGGTAGCGCCCGACGCTGGTCCAGTTGCCCACGTCGTCCCAGTCAAAGGTGGCCTCGACGTTTAGGACGCGGGAGGCACGCTCCATCAGGGCGTAGTCGATGGACAGTTTCGGCAGCTTGCCAAACTGCCGCGCCACGGTGGCCATGAAATCCTTGGAACCGCGCAGCTCGGAAATGAAGTCGGCCAGGGCGGGGCAGTGGCGGCTCATCTCGCTGAAGATGGCCGGGATCGTCCAGATGAACATGCCGGCGTTCCAGGTGAAGGTGCCCTGGTTGATAAAATGCTCGGCAAGGTCGGGATTCGGCTTCTCGCGGAAGCGCACCACCTCATACACTCCGCCGTCGTCCACGCCGGGCAGGGCGGCGCGCCGGCCGCGCTCGACATAACCATAACTTGGACAAGGCCAGGTGGGCTTGATGCCCACGGTGACCAGGGCGTTGCCCGCCTCGGCCGCCTGCATGGCCACGGTCAGCACGCGCTGAAACTCCGCTCTGTTCTGGATCAGGTGATCCGCCGGCAGGACCATCATCGTCGCCGCCGGATCACGCGCCACCACCCAGCCGACCGCCAGGGCGATGGCGGGAGCAGTGTCACGCTTCTCGGGTTCGGCGATGATGTTGCCCTCGGGAAGCTGGGGCAGCAGCGCCCTCACCCCCGCCTCCTGCTGCTTGTTGGTGAGGATCAGGATGTTCTCCTTCGGCACCAGGCCGTCCAGGCGCTCGACCGTCATCTCCAGCAGCGTCTTGTCGCCGAAAAGCTTGAGCAGCTGCTTGGGCAGGGCGTCACGGCTGATCGGCCAGAAACGCTGGCCGCTGCCGCCGGCGAGGATGAGTGCGTATCGGGAGTTCGTCGCGGGGGTCATTCGGATCATCATGCAAGTGTTCGCACGGCCGGGCAATTTCCACTTTGGAGAATGTGGGGATCTGCTATCATGTCTTGTCATGCCTCCAGAAACCACTGCCGAAAGCCGTTACGAAACTTACGCCAACGTGATCGCCCCCGCCGCCGCCGGATGCGCGCTCGGCATCCTTTTCGGACGTGGCATGAGCCGCAGCACCTCCAACATCGTCTCGCTCACCCTGCTGGCCGCCAGCGCCGTGGTCGCCGCCCCGCTCATCACCGACCTCGTCGGACGCGCCGCCAACAGCCCTCGCACGGACCGTGGCAGCCGCCGCCGTCTGGAAGGCATACGCACCAATTCCACGGAGACGGAGCTGAAGGACTTCTTCGTCGACTCCCCGGACGCCCTGGTTCCCTGAGGATCTGAACCTTTTCCGGCACGTCTTCCTCCTGCTCCGCACCGCCATGAAGCCTCTCTCTCTGCTGCCGGTCCTGCTGTTTCTCGCCGCCTGCTCCTCGGGTGATAAGGACGGCCGCCGCTACACTTCCAGCAATCCTTTTCCCGTCGGCTCCAAGATGGGGACAAGCTACAGGTATGTGAACTCAAGCCCCGCCCCGGCGGCAGAGGGCGTCAAACCCAAGCGCACCGTCGAAACCGACGGGGTCCTGGGGGTTCTCCTCCGCGATCACAGCAACGATCCCCCCGGTCTTTTTGACCGCCACTCCAAGCCGGCCGAACCTGACGCCGACTCCCGCCTGCAGGCCCGTCAGTCGCCCAACCCCGTCGCCGGCAAGATGGGCGTCAGGGTCACCCGGGTGAAGAAATAACCGCCGCCTGTTTTTTCCGCAGAACGCCAGCCCCTCCGGCTGGCGTTCTTTTTGTTCGGCCGCATGTCCTGTTCCATCCTTCCCGCGGGCATGGACGATCCCGCCGCCTGAGGCCGGATTCGCAAGAGCCTCCCCCTCTCTGGCGTTTCCCGCCTCCTTTCTTGCGCCCGTGTCGGGCTGTCCATGCTCCCGGACCGCCCCATTCGCCCCGTCTTTCCTCCTCATGAAACCCGCCCTTCCTCTCCTCGTCCTCCTCGCGGCCGCCGCCAGCGCCGCCCCGAAGAAAGAAGAGACCATCGACCCCTCGAAGCCGGTGTCTTTTTACAAGCACATCCGGCCCATCCTGCAGGCCAACTGCACGGGCTGCCACCAGCCGGCCAAGGCCAAGGGCGACTACATCATGACCGACTTCGCCAAGCTGCTCGCCGGCGGTGAGGAGGGCTCCGCCATCGTCCCCGGCAAGCCCGAGCAGTCCAACCTGCTCAAGGTCTCCATGCCCAACGCCGAGGGCAAGGTCGAGATGCCGCCCAAGGGCGATCCCCTGCATGAAAGCCAGGTCGCCCTGATCAAAAAATGGATCGCCGAGGGAGCCAAGGACGACACGCCCGCCTCCGCCATGGCCCATTATGACATGGAGCATCCTCCGGTCTATGTCACGGCCCCGGCGGTCACCTCGCTGGAACACTCGCCGGACGGTTCGATGATCGCCGTCGCGGGCTATCATGAAGTGCTGGTCCACAAGGCGGACGGCTCCGGCATTGTCACACGTTTGGTTGGGCTGGCCGAACGCATCCAGAAGCTCGCCTGGTCGCCCGACGGCAAGCGCATCCTGGTGACCGGCGGCAGCCCGGCGCGCATGGGCGAGATCCAGATCTGGGACGTGGCGGCGAAGAAGCTCGAGCTCTCCAAGTCCCTCACCTTTGACACGCTCTACGGCGCCAGCTGGTCGCCCGACGGCAAGTTCATCGCCGTGGGCTGCGGCGACAACGGCCTGCGCGCCTTTGAGGCGGCCAGTGGCAGGGAAGTGGTCTTCATGGGCTCGCACAGCGACTGGGTGCTCGACACCGTCTGGGGCCTCGAAGGAAAGCTCATCGCCTCCTGCGGCCGTGACATGAGCGTCAAGCTCACCGAGGTCGCCACGCAGCGCTTCGTCGACAACATCACCTCCATCACGCCGGGTGCCCTCAAGGGTGGCGTGCAGGCCCTGGCCCGTCATCCGCAGCGCAACGAGATCCTCATCGGCGGCACCGACGGCGTGCCCGCCATCTACCGCATGGAGCGCATCACCAAGCGCGTCATCGGCGACAACGCCAACCTCATCCGCAGGTTCCCCGCCATGCAGGGCCGCATCTTCGGCGTCGATTTCGCCCCGGATGGAAAACGCATCGCCGCCGGCGCCTCGCATGAAGGCAGCGGAGCGGTGAACCTTTACTCGAGCGAGTACGACAGCACCCTGCCCGACGCGGTGAAGAAGATCGTCGAGACCGTCAACGGCAAGGGCAAGGAGCTCGATGACTGGGTCACCCAGAACGTGAAGCAGCTCAGCAGCACGCCCATGCCCTGCGGCATCTTCACCGTCAGCTTCTCCCCCGATGGTAAAAGCGTCGCCGCCGCCGGCCAGGACGGCCGCATCCGCTTGATCGACGCCGCCACCGGCAAGGTCGCGAAGGAGTTTCCCAGCGTGCCGCTCGTCGCCGACAAGGCGCTCGCTGCCAGCGAGGTCATCGCCGACGACAGCGTGCGCGCCACCGCAAGGAAGGACGACAAGGTCGAAACCCTCGTGCCCGGACTCACCGTCACAGGCATCGAGGTCGAGCCGAAAAGCGTCAGCATCGCCAGGCCCACCGAGTATGCGCAGCTCGTCGTCACCGCGAGCATGAGCGACGGCACGAAGGCCGACATCACCCGCATGGCGAAGCTCACCAGCAGCAGTGAGGCGGCCGCGACCGTCAACGAGCGCGGCATGGTGCGGCCGGGCAAGGACGGGGCTGCGGAGATCAAGGTCGCCTTCATGGGCCGGACCGCCGCCGTGCCCGTGAAGGTCAGCGGCATGAACGTGGCCCTGAAGCCCGACTATGTCCGTGACATCATGCCCATCACCAGCAAGCTGGGCTGCAACATGGGCACCTGCCACGGCGCCAAGGACGGCAAGGCCGGCTTCAAGCTCAGCCTGCGCGGTTATGATCCGATCTATGACGTGCTCGCCTTCACCGATGAGCTCGCCAGCCGCCGAGCCAACGCCGCGTCCCCGGAGCACTCGCTCATGCTGTTGAAAGCCAGCGGCGCCGTGCCTCATGAAGGCGGCCAGCTCACCGTGCCGGGCGAGCTTTATTATGAGACGCTCAAGGCCTGGATCAGCCAGGGTGCGAAGCTGGATCTCAAGACGCCGCGCGTCACCAGCATCGAGGTCTTCCCGAAGAACCCTGTGCTTGAGCGCATCGGCGCGCGCCAGCAGATGCGCGTCATCGCCCGTTATGCCGATGGTTATGTCAAGGACGTCACCGCCGAGGCCTTCATCGACAGCGGCAACGGCGAGGTGATCGAGGCCGACAAGACCGGGCTCATGACCAGCATCCGCCGCGGCGAGGCCGCCATCCTGGCGCGCTTTGAAGGGGCCTACGCCGCCACCACCATCACGGTCATGGGCGACCGCAGCGGCTTCGCCTGGAGCGAGCCCGAGAAGTGGAACAAGGTCGACGAGTTCACCGCGCGCAAATGGCAGCGCATGAAGATCCAGCCCAGCGGGCTGTGCAGCGACGAGGACTTCCTGCGCCGCATCCACATTGATCTCACGGGCCTGCCGCCGAAGGCAGAGGAGGTCCGGGCTTTCATCGCCGACACGCGTGACACCCGCACCAAGCGCAACGAGGTCATCGACCGCCTCATCGGCAATCCTGACTTTGTCGACCACTGGACCAACAAGTGGGCCGACATGCTGCAGGTGAACTCCAAGTTCCTCGGCAACGAAGGCGTCAAGATCCTGCGCGACTGGATCAAGCAGCAGGTGGCGGAGAATACGCCCTATGACCGCATGGCCTACCGCATCATCACCGCCACCGGATCGAACAAGGACAACCCCGCCGCCGCTTATTTCAAGACGGTGCGCACGCCGGAGGAGCTGGTGGAGAACACCACCCACCTCTTCCTCGCCACCCGCTTCAACTGCAACAAATGCCATGACCATCCCTTCGAGAAATGGACCTGGGACCAGTATTATCAGACCGCCGCCTTCTTCGCCCAGGTGGAGCTGAAGACCGACCCCGCCAGCGCTGGCAAGACCATCGGCGGCACGGCCGTGGAAGGTGCGAAGCCGCTTTATGAAATCGTCGCCGACAAGGCCGCCGGTGAGATGAACCACCTGCGCACCAACGCCCCTGTCGCTCCCAAGGTGCCCTTTGACGCCGAGCTGGTCAGCAAGACCGCCACCTCGCGCCGCGAGCAGTTCGCCACCTGGATGACCAGCCCGGACAACGATTACTTCGCCATGAGCTACGCCAACCGCATCTGGGGCTACCTCACCGGCACCGGCGTCATCGAACCGCTCGACGACATCCGTGCCGGCAATCCGCCGAGCAATCCTGAGCTGCTCCAGTACCTCACCAGCGAGCTCATCCAGAGCGGCTTCAACGTCCGCCATCTCATGAAGCTCATCGTCCAGAGCCGCACCTACCAGCTCGCGCTCGACACCAACAAGTGGAACGAGGACGACAAGGTGAACTACAGCCATGCCAAGGCCCGCCGCCTGCCCGCCGAGGTGCTGTTTGACTCCGTCTTCGCCGTCACCGGCTCCATGCCAAACATCCCCGGCGTGCCGAAGGGCACCCGCGCCGCCCAGCTCATCGACGGCCAGACGCAGCTGCCCGACGGCTTCCTGACCAACTTCGGCAAGCCGGCGCGCGAGTCCGTGTGCGAATGCGAGCGCAGCAACGACGTCAACCTCGGCCCCGTCATGGCGCTCATGTCCGGCCCGACTGTCGGCGACGCCATCAGCGATCCCAACAACGCCATCGCCAGGCTGACGAACGAGTTCAAGGACGACGCGAAGCTCGTCGAGGAGATCTTCATCCGCATCCTCAACCGCCGCCCGACCGGCAAGGAGATCAACGCCGCGCTGGCCAGCATGGCGGGCATGGATGGAGAGCACAAGGCGCTCGCCGCCGAGCAGCAGGCGAAGGAGGCCGAGCAGAAGCCGCTCATTGCGAAGGCTGAGCAGGAGCGCCTGGCCGCCATCGACGCCGCGAAGAAGGAACTGGAGGCCCACAAGGCGAAGATCGCCCCCGAGGTGAAGAAGAAGCAGGACGCCCGTCTCGCCGCCATCAAGGCCGCCGAGGTCAAGGTGAAGGCCGTCTTTGACACCGCCCCGGCCAACCAGCCGAAGTGGGAGAACTACCTCGATCTCAGCACCGAGTGGCAGCCGCTTGACGTCAAGGTGCAGCGCGCCGGAGGGGTCGAGAAGATCGAGGTCCTGCCCGACGGCTCCCTGCTGGCCACGGCCCTGCCGGAAGGCCGCCAGAGCACCGGCAACTACCTGCTCATCGGCAAATCCACCCTGCCGAACATCACCGCCATCAAGCTCGAGATGCTGCCGGACGACCGCCTGCCTAACAACGGGCCAGGCCTCGCGCCCGACGGCAATTTCGTCCTCGGCGAGTTCATCGTCACCACCCAGCCCGCCGACGCCAAACGCGTGCGTGGAGCCGGCGTGGCG
The DNA here is from genome assembly GCA_964642905.1 of uncultured Prosthecobacter sp. GTDB lineage: Bacteria > Verrucomicrobiota > Verrucomicrobiia > Verrucomicrobiales > Verrucomicrobiaceae > Prosthecobacter. The sequence goes on along the minus strand of CAZXPU010000054.1, from coordinate 19,987 downwards.
CAGACGCTGAAGAACCCGAAGGCCGACTTTGAACAGGCGAACTTCCCCGTCACCGAGGCGCTGAAGAAGGGCAACCGCGACCGCGGCTGGGCCGTCAGCCCCGAGGGCGGTTTCCGTCATGAGGCGGTCTTTTCCTTTGAGAAGCCGGTCATGAATGAAGGCGGCACCAGCTTCTCCGTGCAGATGACCAGCAACTTCCAGAACGGCAGATACAACCCCGGCCGCTTCCGCCTGTGGGTCACCAACAGCCCCGTCGTCCGCTTCGGCGTGCCGGCCGCCGTCGCCGAAGCGCTCAAGGCGCCCAGGCGCACGCCCGAGCAGAACGCCGTGCTCACCCAGCACTTCCTCAACCAGTTCCGCGACTACCAGGCCCAGAGGAAGGTGCTCGCCAACGCCCGCAGGCCCGTGCCGGTGGATCCTCAGCTCATTGCCCTCGAGGCGAAGCATGTGGATGCGCAGAAGCCCATCGTCCTTGATCCCAAGCTGGTTCAGCTGCGCCGCGACGCCGAGCTCAGCGCCCGCCAGCTCGCCAACAAACGATTGACCAACGCCCAGGACCTCGCCTGGGCCCTGATCAACTCCCCGGCCTTCCTGTTCAATCACTGACCCGGAGGGAGGGCTGCCCATGGCAAACCCTGCAAGCGGCGCAAAAGACGTTGCAGGCAAAATTCTTCGGAATGCCCGCCATCATCTGAACGCCGAATGATCCTGCGCCCAGGTGTTGCCTACAAATCCAGGGAGGCGCCATTTCTTCGCAGCCACGCCCTTTTTTCCTCGTAGTCTGGCAGCGCTTTGTCCACCTCGTTCCAAAAGGCTTCCGAGTGATCCAGATGCCGCAGATGGCAGAGTTCGTGAACGATGATGTAGTCGATGACCGAAGGTGGAGCCATGACCCTGCGGAAAGATCGTTTTTATCGAAAAGCCTCGTCCTTAGCTCGTGCGAATCTCGAAGATCCAGGGAAACCCTGCTTTGAGGCTGATGTGGGCCAGGATTTGCTTCAGCGCCGTCTCAGCCTCCGCCCAGGGGATCACGGAGAGGTGTCGATCCTGCTCATAACGCAGACGAGCTTGCTCCCAATCTTGCAGAAAGGTCCCCGGCCCGGCACAGTCCACAAAGCGGGACTCACAGGCGAGCTTGAACTCCCCCAGCGCTTTCTCCCAAAATGACACAACTGTGAGCGGACGATGGCGCATGATGCGGGCGAGGTCGTGCAGATCCTTCACACGGAACTCCCGGCTTCCTCCGTGCATTTTCGCCCGGTATTCCGGCAGGGAGGTGAGGTAGGCCCGCAGTTTCTCCCCGGCGATGCGATGCAGCGCATAAACGCGAGCAGGCGTTCCCAGAAAATCCTGCCACTCCACCGCATCAAGCCCGTAGGACTCCGCTGCCGCGACCTCCAGTTCGGCAGGTGGCAATGAGCGGACGTTCGTCAGTGTGTGATCACGGATCACCAGTTTCACCCGCAGCATGTCCCAGCCTCGCGGATGTAGGCTCGCCGGGTTCCGCTCAAACTTCGCTTCTTCCAGGGTGAAGCGTACCGGGTTCTGCCTCTCAAAATGCCTTCGCACGGCCTTTGGCAGATGTTCCCGCAAAAAAGCTTCCTGATTGTCCAGACTGCCAATCTCTTGCACCCAGTGGGGTTCCGCTGTCGCATCAATGTCCATCGAGTGGCGGCTTTCCCCTAGGTGCAGGTTCAAAATCCACGCCCCTTTGAAGACGAGCGCCTGCCGCAGAGTCTCGTCGTGCATCAGGGCGGCCATCACTTCCCGCAGCACTTCATTCACCCAGCGTTCGCGTTGCTGCGGGTTCACGGGAGGATCACTTTCCAAGTTTGGGATTCACTTGCAAAGCCCAGATCGGGCAGCAGCGGGATCACTGCGTCCGCGCTGCTCAGCCGGTTTTTTGTCGCGCTCAGGAGCTTTCCGAGTTCGCTGCTGACCTTCACCTCGGCTCCCAGCATTTCCAGCATCGCACCCGTCCTCCGGACCAGCGAGTCCCGGCCGATGGCCCGCAAATGCTCCGCCATCCGGTCCAGATCCGCCCGTCTGTCCGCATGACCCCAGGCCTCAAACACCACCGCCTCGCCACCGCAGCGCACAGGTTGCAGAATCGCGTCCAGCAGAGTCTGCTCCAATGTCGTGATACGGTATGAGGTGCGTGGACCGATCACCCGCGTCTGCACGCCCGGCGTCAGTCCCCGGTAGCGTTTTGTCTCATAGCACATCACCCCGTCATACTCGAAAAGCACCGTCCCCAGCGGATTCCGGTCTCTGCTTACCCCAGGAGCGCCCGATTCCGGCGGGTGGCCGTTTGCCAGTCGGCCGATGTGGTAAAAGCCGGGCATCTGGCTGGTCAGTTCGTGAAAACTCAGAGCTGCAAAATAGGAGATCACTCCCGTAGGCAGCGCTGCCTGGAGCACCTCCAGCACATCCACCGCCTCATTTTTGGCGGCCTCCATGTCCATCAAGCAGATGGATGTTTTCGCCTTGTTTTCGGTCAGTCGCAGCTCGCGCAGCCACTTCATCGTTTTCAGTTCCTTTAGGACCACGGCCCCTGCGGGAAAGGTCGTCTTCAATTCCGCCTGATGTTCACGGACGATGCGGTTGATCACCCAGATCAATTCCGTGTCCTTCCACACACGTACCGTGGGATGCTCCTCCGTGGGAGTCGCCACCGCCTCCGCCAAAAGAGGGGCGAAAAGCTGCCAAATATCGGGTTTCAGGGTTTGGGAGTGCACGGCGGTAGTTTTAAGTAGAGGCAGTCTCCTTATCCATGCAGTGAATGGCTAAAGCCATTCACTGCATGGATAAGGACGTCAACATCATCATTGAACACTTTTCATTTTTTGTTTGTTGACTCGTAATATAAGATGCGCTTGGCTTTAGCCAAGCGCATCTTATATTACGATATAAAAGGTTGGAAACAAAACTGGAGTAATCCGGGCAACGTGTCATTCGGCCCCTTTCACGCCTGCCTCCGCTCCGGCGGGGTGGGGAAGAGGATGGCGATGCTGAAGGTCACAAGGGTTCCGAGGGTGATGCGCCAGGGGAAGGACAGCACGAAGGGCGTGTCGATGCCGAGACGCTGCTGGATGCCGAGCACGTTGCTCAGGAACAGGACGGCCAGGATGCCGCAGCTCATCGCCAGAATGTTGCCGAAGTCGTTGCCGCGCGTGCGGGTCAGCACGGCGAGCAGGAACACGGCGAGCAGCGAACCAAAAGTGAAACCCAGGATGCCCAGCACCAGCGGCAGGATCTCCACCTTCGGGTTGTGCGCCATGAACCAGGCCGTCACCACTCCGACGCCGATGATCAGCACGGCGAAAAACACCGTGCTCATGCGCAGCACCGACACCTGCCTCTGCTCGCTCGCCCCGGGGCCGAGGCGCGGCAGGATGAAATCGCGTGACAGGCTGGTGGCGAGCGCGTTCAGGGCCGTGCTGAGCGAGCCCATGGCCGTGGCCAGGATGCCCGCCGTCACCAGGCCGCGCATGCCCGCCGGCATCTCGCTCATGATGAAGAACGGAAACACCTCGCGGGTCTCGACCGGCAGGTTCGGCGTCGGGTGGGCGCTGTAGTAGGCCTGAAGCATCACCCCGATGAGGATGAAGGCGGAGACGATCGGCAGGTCGACGATGCCGGAGAGGATGGTGGCGAAGGCGCTCTGACGGCGGTTCTTCGCCGTCAGCATGCGCTGCACCGTGTCCTGGTCGATGCCGTGCGTGCTCATGGTCACGAAGGTGCTGCCGATGACTGCGGCCCAGAGCGTGTATTCCTGGGTCAGCACATTCTTCACCCAGGCCCAGGCGCCGGGGTCGGCAGGGCGGGCGAATTCAAAGAACACCGGGCTCTTGATCGTCGCCGCCACGGTGTCCCAGCCGCCGGGAATCTTGCCCAGCAGGTAAGGGATGGTGAAGCCGAGCGAGGCTACCAGCACGCCGACCTGGATGAAGTCCGTCCAGATCACCGCGCGGATGCCGCCCACCGAGGTGTAGAGCGCCGTCAGCAGGGTCACCACCACCACCGCCCCGGCGTAGAGCCAGAACTTCGTCTCCGGCTGCACCGCCGCCCCCTGCCACATGGCCACCGCCAGCACCAGGATGATGGCCGAGACATAGAGCCGGGTGCCCATGGCCAGCACGCGGGTGACCATGAAACTGATCGAGGCAAATTTGCGGGTCACCGGCCCGAAGCGGGTCTCCAGGAACTCGTAGAGGGAAATGACCCCATGTTTATAAAAGATGGGAATGAATAGAAAACTCACAATGATGCGCGCCATCACCGTGCCGATGGCAAACTGGGCATAACTCCAGTTTCGTCGGCTGTAGCCTGCCTCCGGGGCGCCTAGAAAGGTCGCCGCGCTGATCTCCGCCGCCAGGATCGAGGCCAGCACCGCCCACCAGGCGATCTGACGGTCGCCCAAGGTGAAGCCCTCGACGCTGTCACTCTTGCTCCGCTGGGAAAGGCCGATGCCGATGATGAGGGCGAAGTAGGCGAGGATGACGAAGGCGTCGAGAAGGTAGGCCATGAGGTCACTATGAGCCGCACGCCCCGCCGCCGCCAAGTTCTAATCTGGAGTCCGGGCGAGATGACAAAAACCTTGCCCAGGCCGGAGTCGGGTGGCTAAGGTGAGGGTCTTATGGCCAGTCTGAACAAAGTCATGCTCATCGGCAACCTCACGCGTGATCCCGAGGTTCGCTACACCCCCAAAGGCACCGCTGTCTGCGACATCGGCCTGGCCGTGAACCGTCGTTTTATCAATGAAGCCACCGGCGAGCGCCAGGAAGAGGTGACCTACCTCGATGTCGTGCTCTGGGGCAAGCAGGCCGAGCTGGCCGGCCAGTACCTTCACAAGGGCCGCTCCCTCTTCATCGAAGGCCGCCTGCAGATGGACACCTGGGAAGACAAGGCCACCGGCCAGAAGCGCAACAAGATCAAGATCGTCTGCGAGAACATGCAGTTCATCGGCGGCACAGGGGGTGGCGGCGGCGGCCAGCAGGCCGACGATGGCGAGGGTGGCTACAGCGCCCCTCCCCAGCAGGCCCGTCGTCCGGCGGGTGGTGGCGGCGGCGGTGGTGGTTATCAGCAGCGCCAGGCACCTGCCCAGCAGCGGCCGCCCCAGCGTCCTGCTCCGCAGCAGAACGACGACTTCGGCGAAGGCCCGATCACCGACGGTCTGGATGGGGACGACATCCCGTTTTGATCGACGCGGTGTGCGCGGTTTGTGCAACACTGCGCCAGCTTTGTCCGCCCTCTAGGACATTGGATTCCTGCACGTTAAGCGCTCATGACGGCCTCTGCGCCGCATCAACCTCAACGTGTCATGAAAGCCATCCTTCCAGCCCTGCTTCTCGCCATCGTCAGCGTCACCGCCGTCTTCGCCAAAGGCGGTCCGGCCATCAACGACAAGTGCCCGGTCGACGGCAAGGCCGTCCGCATCATCTACCGTCTCTTCACCGAGAAAGGCAACGTCGCCTTCTGCTGCGTGGAGTGCATGGACACCTACGAAAAAAATCCGGCCCGCTACACGGTGACCCCGAAGGCTCCCGGATCGTGATCGCATGAGCCGCCCTCCGGGGCGGATCAACGCGCCAGCCGACGGATTTCCGCCTCGCTCAGCACGCGGCGGAACAGCAGGAATTCATCCATCAGCCCGCTGAAATGCCGGATCGCCGTCGCGCCGCCATGGCCGCCGTTGTTCCAGTTGCCCAGCTCCGCGAGGGGCATGCGCAAAGGAAACGTCGTCGGTCGTGGCATTCGCGCGACCAGGCTGCCGTTGAGGTAGTGGCGAACCTCCCTGGCGGCCGGATCCACGCAGGTCGCCAGATGCAGCCACTGGCCGAAGCGCTCGGGCGTGAGGATCGCCTCGGTGTCATGATCCCTGCCCGGATGTCCGAGCCTGCCGGCCACTCCCAGACGGAGCCTGCCGTCTCGGGTGATCTGCCAGTGCACGGCTCCGTCCTTGTAGCCTTCGACCATGAACAGCGAGTTGAAGGCGCGGTCGAGACCATCCACCCGCACCCAGGCGGCAAGCGTCAGGGCCTCGTGCTCTCCCGGGATGCTCAGCCGCACACGGTCGCTGATGTTGCGGAACTCGAGCGCGCGCTTGCCCGGCCAGCGGCCCGTGGTCCACTGGCAGCCGACAATGCTGCCCGCCGGCACGCCGGGTGAAACCTGCGCATGATTGGCCAGGGTGCGCGTGTGGCTCGCATCCTGGAAATCCAGGTGCAGCAGCAGGGCCGGATCGGCGTTCCAGGAGGCGGTGTTTTGCAGCCAGCCTTCAAAGGCCAGGCGCTGGGATTCCGCCGTGCGCTCGTCGAGCTTTTCCAGAGAGGCAAAGGCGCGCTGGTCCGCCGCCAGCCTGCGCGCGGTGTTGGCCAGCAGCATGGCCTCGCCTTCCTTCAGCGGCTGCATCGCGGAGCCGTCCGGATGCAGCTCGACCTCGCCCTTGAACACATGCACCTGGGCTTCCGGAGTGTTGAGATCCAGGCCGAAATCCGTTCCGAGGTCCACCACCGTGCCCCTGGGGGTTTGCATGCGGAAGCCGCGGGCCTGCGGCGGCACATGCGCGCTCAGCCTGCCGCTCGTGCAGCGCGCCTCGCTGGCGGAAATCAGCTCCAGCTCGGCCGGGCCCTCCAGGGTGACGCGCGCCCCCTGATAGAATTCAATCTGCGCCAGTCCGCGCTTCAATTTGAGCTGGCCCGGCGTCAGTGGCGTGCCGACCAGGGGCGACCTGCCGCCCTCCCATTCGGCGTTCACGCCGCGCATCAGAACGGCGACGGCGTTGGTCGTGGCCTCGGCATCGTTGGTTGGGCCGACGAGCCAGGTTCCCGCCAGGGTTACACAGGCGGCGACGGCCGCCGCCAGGGCCACAGGCAGCCAGCGGGTCCGCCTCACCACCGGTCTCAGGACGGGTGCGGTGGAAGCAGGTGCTCCGGCCGAGACCTCGCGCAGCATGGCGTCGAGGTTCAGCTGCCCGGTCAGCCGCTCCAGCAGCGCGGGCTCGGCCTGCATCATCGTCAGCAGCGCGTCCGCCTCCGTTTCCGTGAGCCGGTCCTCCAGGTAATGCTGGATCAGCACTTCAGGATCATGAGAGGAGGCTTCACGCATGGGCGGGTCCTCCCTTCTGAATCTGGCGCTGGATGCATTCGCGCAGCTTGTCACGCACCCGGGACAGCGCGCGGCAGACCGTGTCCGCCTTCATCTCCAGCTGGCCGGCGATCTCCGGAGTGGCGATGTCATGATAGTAGTAAAGCTGCACCAGTTCGCGGCTCTTCTCCGGCAGCTTCTGCAGGCAGTCACGCAGCAGGCCGATCTCCGTTTCATAGCGCGGCTCCGCGTCGCGTTCCTCGGCGAGCTGGCGGATGTGCTCGGCCAGCTTCTGCACGACCTCCGGCTTCTCCCGGGTTCGTTCGCGCCAGAGCCGCATCGCCACATGCCTGGTCATCGTGGCCAGCAGCGGACGCAGGTCGCGCTCCAGGTCCCAGCGCTGCTCCTTGCCGATGAACTCCAGGAACACCTGCTGCGCGATGTCCTCCATCAGCCCCGGCCAGGGCGCGTACTTGAGAGCCACGCCCTTCACGAAGTCGTGATGGGCGAGGAAGAGCTGAGCGGCGCGGGTCTCGTGCGAGGTCATGGCGTTCCACAATACCCGTTCTCACGCGCAAAACCGGACGAAAAAAGGCGGCGCAAGCCTGACCATTCATGCCACTGTGTGCTCATGAAATGCACAGGATGGCCTGCAAAGCGTTTACTAAATAAATAGCCTTGGATCGCCATGCCTTCAAAGCCTTGCCTTCCATTGAAAGTCCGGTTTTAATGTTGGTTTCCCATCAGTAAATTTCCGATGCTCCAGACTGATTACCAAGCCAAACACCTCGCCTATGAGCTGACGCGTCGCTGCGCCTCAGACAGTGAGGAGAAATTGGCGGCAGCAGTCACTGGAGCGCAGGTGGACCAGCGCAACGACAAACGTTGCTCTCTCTTTGAAGCCCAGGATGCCATTGATCAGCAGCGAGAGGACTTGATCAGGAAGATCGAGGGGAAACTGAACCAGCAGGCCGGCCATGTATCGCTTTTCACCATCCGTTGGGCTTTGAAATAGCCGCATCACCCGTTACCCTGCTCGTCATGTCCGCCACGAACTTCAACACCAAGAACGACACCTTTCGCAAGCTCATGGGGAACGGTCTCACCTACCGCATCCCGCGCTTTCAGCGGGATTACAGTTGGACTGAGGATGAATGGGAAGACCTGTGGCTTGATCTGCTGGGCACGATCAAAGAAGGCGGAGAACCTGCCCACTACATGGGCTATCTCGTTCTCCAGTCGGAAAATGACAAGACCTTCGACGTGATTGACGGCCAGCAGCGCCTCACCACGCTGAGCATCATCATACTCGCTGTGTTGAAGAACCTCACGCGTCTGATCGAAGCGGGAAATGATCCGGAAAACAATATTAGGCGCTTGGAACAGCTTCGTCAGACTTATGTAGGTTATCTCGACCCAGTCACTCTGGTTACCCGGTCCAAGCTGACACTCAATCGCAACAACGACACCTACTTCCAGACCTACATTGTGCCCCTGCACACAATGCCAGTGCGGGGCTTCAGGGCCTCTGAGCAGGGGCTTCGCAAAGCCATGGAGTGGTTTGACAAACGAGTGGGTGAATACGCACGAAGCGCCGTCGGTGATCAAGGTGTGGCGCTGGCTCAATTCGTGGACTCAATGAGTGACAAGCTCTTCTTCACCGTCATCACTGTCACGGACGAACTCAATGCCTACAAAGTGTTCGAAACTCTGAATGCTCGTGGTGTGCGCCTCTCCTCCACGGACCTCCTCAAAAACTATCTCTTCTCCGTTCTGCACAGGGCAGGCGAGCATGAGCATGAGATGAGAATGCTCGAAGAGCGCTGGGAGTCTATTGTCGGCAGACTTGGCAGCGAGAGTTTTCCGGATTTCCTGCGCATGCACTGGAATAGCCGGCGCGCGGCGGTTCGGCAGACCGAGCTGTTCAAGGTCATCCGGGCCAAAGTTGTCACCCGTGAGCATGCATTTGGCCTGCTTCGAGAAATGGAGGATGACATAGATAACTACCTAGCCCTTACGCAACCCGACACTTCGCACTGGCTCCCTGCTCTCAAGTCCTATGCCCTGGAACTCCGCATGTTCAATGTGCGGCAGCCGCTGCCCCTGCTGCTGGCCGCCCGGCGGAAGCTGGCAGACGGCGATATGGAGTCCCTCATGAGGGCCTGTGCCATCATCTCTTTCCGTTACAATGTCATTGCAGGTCTTCAGGCCAATGAACAGGAGCGAACTTACGGTGCCGTTGCTGAAAAAGTGTCGAAGGGCAGCCTAGCCGGTTTGGCAGCCATTCTTGCCGCCTTGAAGCCAATCTACATTGGCGACGCTCAGTTTAAGGCGGCCTTTGTGGAAAAAGTTATCCGCACCACAAACACCCGGAACAAGCGCGTGGTCTGCTATTTGCTCTGCGCCCTCGAAAAGCAAACCAGCGGCAATGACCACGATGCTGACAGCGACAGCTTCAACATCGAGCACATTCTGCCTCAGAATCCGGGCGAAGACTGGAATCAATTCCGCGATGAAGACGCCGAGGTCATGGCCTACCGCCTTGGCAACATGACCCTCATGCAGACCGGAGCCAATCGGGATGCCGGGAATGCCTCGTTCGCTGAAAAGAAGCCCGCTTATGCAGCGAGCCTATTTGAGATCACGAAGAAGGTGGCCACGGACAATGCCGACTGGACTCCTGAGCGACTCAGTGCCCGGCAAACCTGGATGGCCAATCAGGCCTCCACCATCTGGCGCATCGCTCAACTGTCCTGATCCCATATGCCTCTCCCGGAGGACATACCTCTGCGCCTTGAGAAGGCACTCACTCAAGAGGGACTCCTCGAAACCAACTTGGCAAAGGAAGTGATCGAAGGTTTGAAGTCTGGAAAGCCGATCAAATGGAACCTCCTTCTTGCCAAACAGCTTCAAACTGAAAAGGAGGTGGAGAATGAAGCTGACCATTGAGGTGTTTCGAGGAGTGAACCGGGAAGGGTCAGTTCCAGATGTTTTATCGCGATGGGGCTGACCAGCGGGAGTATGTACCTGACTTCGTCGCGGAAACGGAATCCACCATCTACATGCTGGAACCCAAGGCGAAGACGGAGGTGGATGACCCCATCGTGCAAGCCAAAAAGACCGTGGCCGAAACCTGGTGTCTCAACGCCAGCAACTACAACGCCAAGCACGGTGGCAAGCCGTGGAAGTATGCCCTGATCCCGCATGACACCATCGCTGAGAACATGACGCTGGCTGGACTGGCAACGTAACTCAACGATTCAAGTCATTTGTCTTGATGAGCCTGCGGCGGACGAAGGACCCTTCAGGGTTTCGCCGAGGGATCGCCCACGCTCACCCAGCGGTTCTCCAGGCCCGGTCCCGACGGCGCGGGCTGGCGGAGTGCTGCGGACAAGCGCTCGTGGCTCCAGCCTTTCGCGCCCTGGGTCTCCACAGCCTTATCCAGCGGCAGGAAACGCACCAGGATCTGGTCCGCAGCATCCCAGAAGGGCTCCGTATCGATGGCATGCTTTTGGTTGGCCAGCAGCGTCTTTACCGCCGTCAGCTCGGATGGGTTTTCCTGTCCCGGCAGGCGCAGCCGCAGGGTGGCCTCGTAGGGTGTGCCGTGCAGCGGACGGGCCTCGTACACGGCCTGGGCGATCTGCTGGGCCGTGACTCGTTCAGGAGCAAAGCAGACCTGCGCATAACCTTCCAGGCCCTCCCTCATGCGGATCGACTCGATGCCTTCGAGTTCGCTGATCGACTGCCTGACCGATTCCGCGCAGGCGACACATTCCAGGCCGGAGACGAAGAAGGTGAGGGTTTCCGTGCGGGCCGCAGCGACAGGCGGGCCCGGCCGGCAGGCCATGAGCAGAAGCAGGCAGAAAAAAGCGAAGGTCGAGAAGCGCGACATGGACGAAGACAAGCTACGCATTTCACCTTCACTCCATGACACCTTGCGGGTGATTCGCTGCGCCGATCCTGGCCGCCCTTGGAGTTGGTGTGCTGCTTTCAGGTCAGCCACGCTGCTTTTCGAGCTCCTTCGCGATCTCGCTGGCTCCGGTGAGAAAACTTTCCACCAGCGGCGTCGGCCTGCCGTTCCACAACACGCCGTAGGCTAGGCTGGGAAAGCCTTCCAGGCGCAGCCGACGCGTTCCTGAAGGCGGTCGTTCGCCCGGCTGGTCCACCACGAGGCCCACGCCAAAACCCTGTGCGGCGTATTCGGCCACCAGATCGAGCGAGGAAAGTTCCAGGCTCGGAAACCACTCACGCTTCCGTCGCTTGAGCTCCTGCTGAAAGGTCCGGCACAGGGGGTCGGAGCCCTCGACGCAGATCAGCGGCATGCCGATCCTGTCCTGGTCCCAGAGCTCGGAGGCGGTCTTGATGCGGCTTTTCTCCGGCAGCAGCAAAGCCATGGGCAGGGAGATGAGATCCCGGTAGCGCAGGCCGGCCGCCGGTTTGCTGAAGATGCTCGTCACCGCCAGGTCCAGCTCACCCGCCAGCAGCAGGGCCTCGAACTCCTCCTGCGAGCCGGTGCTCAGAAAAAACTGCAGCTGGGGAAACCTGCGCCGCAGCAGCTTCAGCAGCCTGGGCAGATAACTCTGCTGGATGGCCGCCGGAGCGCCGATGCGCAGCCGCACCCGGTCATCACCACGCAGTTTGTCCACCACCTTGGGCAGGTTTTGAAAGAAGGGCTGGATGAAGGCAAACAGCTCGCGCCCCTCGGCCGTCAGCTGAAAGGGCCGCCTCTGAAACAAGGGCGTCCCAAGGCTGTCCTCAAGCTGGATGATCTGGGCGCTGATTGCCGGCTGCTGGATGCCGTAGGGGATGTGTCGCGCCGCCGCGCTCACGCCCTGATGCCTGGCGACATAATAAAAGAGCTCCAGATGATGGATGTTCATGCGGGCTCATGTTACCGCCCGTGCCTGCCGGCTCAATGTTTGATGTCGAAGCATCCGCCTGCCTCACTTGAACTCGAGGTCCGGCGGGAAATTGCGCACCAGGTCGTCGTCGGTGAAGGGCTGCCTGTCCGGTCCTTCATAGATGAGCTGGAAGGCGCAGCCGCTGCCCGAGATGACATGCAGATGAATGCCGGGCGCGTCCGGCTTCGCGCGGAAGGTGTTGGTGGCCAGGGCCGGGTGCTCCTTCGGCACCAGCGCGACCTGCTTTTTGTTATGCCCGGCGAGCTGCTCGCGCACCTCCTCCCAGCTGCCGTTCGGCAGGCTGCGAACGCTGGTCCAGTAGTCGATCAGCATCTGCCCGACCACCTGGGTCTGCTGCTCCGGCGTGAGGTCCGGCTTCAAAAGTTCGTTCAGCGGCGAGTCCGGCAGCCCGGCCAGAGGATCGGGTTCCGGCAGTCCGGCTTTTAGCACCGGGTCATTCGGGTCGATGCCCTTGACCGGACGCGCCCAGAGGCCGCGCACATCCTCCCAGAGGCCGGCCAGACCGCCGCCCTTGCCAAGCATGAGGCCGAAGAGCACCGCCATCAGCAGCAGGCCCGCGAGTCCCAGGGGGCGGAGAAGCTTCTTCATGCCGCCTTCATGAAGCCGAGGTCCGCGTCGAAGTTCATGATGTTCGGGAAGACGTCGCGGATCTGCGTGTCGCTGAGGCCGAACCATTTCGCCATCGTCGCCGCATACTGGTCGACCGCCGTGGTTGGGATCCAGTTGCCGCGTCCGGTGTTCAGCGGATGGCCGGCGAGGTTGATGTCAGGATCGGGGAAGGAGCCGTAGACCCTGCCGCCGTTCAGCGCGCCGCCCATGATCAGGTGGTGGCTTCCCCAGCCATGGTCGGAGCCGCGGCCGTTGCTGTCGTAGGTTCGGTTGAAGTCGCTCGCGGTGAAGGTGGTGACGCTGTTGCCCATGTTGATGGTGTCCAGCGCGTCCTGGAAGCCCTTCATCGCCGAGCTGACGCCGCCGAGCAGGTTGGCGTGGTCGGCCAGCTGCGGGCCGTGGGTGTCAAAGCCGCCGGTCGCCACAAAGAAGATCTGCCGGGTGATGCCGAGGGCGCCCTGGGCCTGGATGAGCCTGGCCACGGTGCGCAGCTGCTCGCCGAGCCCGGAGTTGGGAATCGTCGGAAAGGTGCTCGTGCCCTTCAGCGCCTCGTTGATGGTGTCGGCCTCGACGATCGACTTGTTCGACAGGTCGGCGAAGGCGTCCTCCATGAGGTTCGCGTACTCGGCGTTGAGGATGTTGCGGAAGGCGGTGTAGCGGGTGACGTCCTGCGCCGCGCTGCCCTGGCCGAGGCGGAAGACCGGCGTGCCACCCGGACCTGGACGAAAGGGGAACATGGTCCTGCCGACCTGGAAGAAGTTGGTGCCGCTGAGGCTGACGAGCATCGAGACGCTGGTGCGCTGCTGCGCGCCGACCAGGGCCTCCGCCATGCGTGCGCCCCAGCCGGTCTGGTTGTAGGCCGCGTTCATCGTGCTGGCGCTCGTCTGCCACTGCATCTGCTGGTCGCTGTGGGAGAAAAGGTTCTCCGGAATGGCGGCGGTGCGGTTGCGGTAGTCGGCCATCGTCGCCGGCGCGATGAGCGTGCCCGTGTTGACCATCAGCGCCGCCTTGCCGCTGTTGTAGAGGTCGCGCATGCCCGTCATCGAGGGATGCAGGCCGAGCTGGAGGCCGTCGTCGTTCAGCGTGTTCAGGGCCAGCACGTCCGACTGCGGGATGGTCAGCACGGTGCGGCTGGCGGCATACTTTGCATGAGCGCCGGCCTCGCGCGGGATGACCAGGTTGTTGGCGTCGTTGCCGCCGTAGAGGAAGACGCAGACGATGGCCTTGTAGGGCGTGCCGGGCTGCAGCACGTCCAGGGCCTCGGCGTTGACGCGGCGCAGCGTCAGGATCGTGTTCAGCAGGCAGCCGGTGGACATCGCCGAGCAGGCGCTCCTGCCGAGGAAGCTTCTCCGGGTCAGCAGCGTGGGGAGGTTTTCTGCGTTCATGAAAGGTGGGGAGGGCGGCTAGCGGGACGAACTTACTTTTCCGTCACGAACTCGGGCGACGCGGTGAGGAGCTGAAGCATGACCCGCACGCCGGTGGTCGGGCTGGTGGGATAAAGCGCATGAATGCTCTGCAGGCTGGAGCGCAGGCTGGCGGACATCGGCCTGCCAAGCAGCAGCGTCTCGATCTTGCCGAACAAACTGTCCGGCGTGCCCCACTGGCTGGTCAGCGGCGTGAGGTCGAGCGTGATGCGTCCGCCGGAGTCGGTGTAGAAGCCGTTGGTGACGCCCTCGTAAAAGTAGTTCGCGGTGTCCGTGGTGGTCAGCTCGGTCGTGATTTCAAACTCGGGAGAAACGATGCCGGCGTCCAGCAGCGGCCCCGGGTGCGCATAGTCGGTGTGGAAGAAGTTGAACACGGTCGGCGCCTGCATGGGCCACTGGCCGAGTTCATCCAGCGCGTTCCACATCACATAGCGGCCCAGCAGCGGCGGGTTGCTGCTCGGCGGTCTCGCAAAGGCCCTCATCATGCGGCTGAGGCGGATCATCGGCTCGCTGAGCTTGCCGGAGACGGCGGCGGCTCCCGGCGTGCGCGCCTCGGCGTCCAGCAGGATGGCCTTCACCACCGCGCACACATCACCGCGCACGCCCTTGCCGTTGTCATCCCAGACCCTGGCGACACGATAGACATACGCAGGGCTTGGATTGCTGGTCACGAGGCGTTGAATGAGGCGCCTGGCGAAGAAGGGGCCGACGTTCGGATGCGCGGCGAGCACGTCCACGCAGCGGCGCACGTCCTGGATCGCGGTCTGTCCCGCAGGCACGGTGGCGCCGCCAACGATCACTTTCTGGCCGCGGTCATGCTGGTCCTCGAAGGACATCATCGGGTTGATGACATCCGCCGAGCTTGTCCAGGTGAAGCTTCGGGAGTTTGCATAGGTCCAGCCGGTGAAGGCGCGGGCCAGCTCGCGGATCTCCTCCTGGCGGTAGGTCGGGATGGCGTTGCCGGAGCCGTCGCGCTTGAAGGTGCCGTCTTTGTTCAGGTGCTCCAGGCCGATGCTGAAGAGCTGCATGATCTCGCGGGCGTAGTTTTCATCCGGCTTCGTCTTCGAGCTGCGGATCATCGTCAGCCAGGTGCCCATGATGGGGTTCAGCGTGACCTCTTCCAAAAGCTGGCGGTAGGGCCTGCCCGGCGTCATGGATTTCACCAGCATGTCGTAAAAGCTGGTGCAGCCGCGCGGATAGTTGCGCAGGCCCGATCCGGAGCGGTCGGAGATGACGATGATCTCGCTCATGGCCAGGCCGACCCGCTGGCGCAGCTGGTCGGGCGCGGTCATGGCGATCGTCCACCAGCTGTAAAGCCGGTCGTCCGTGTTCAGCGGCGTGCTGGCCGTCGGCATCACCGCTCCTGGAAGCCCGAGCGTGCCGGCCGTGCGTGACAGCTCCAGCAGCTTCTGCTGTGCGCCTTCATAGAGGGCCATGCGGTCGAGGTGCTCCAGATGGCTCGTGGCCGGCAGCGCAAACTGCTCGTCGATCCACTTCGAAAATCCGAGCTGCTTCACCTTGGCGATGTCGGCCTCGGTCGGGCCGAAGGTGGCCTGCTTGAGGAAACGAGCCGCCTCCATGTCCGTGATCGTGGCCGGCGGTGTCCAGGCCTTGGTCGAATGATTGCCGCTGGTGTCGGCCGGATAAACGGGATCGGTGTTGGCGGCGACGGCGACGGTGACCCGGCGCGTGGCGACGACGCTTTCATTGCCGGACTTGTCGGTCACGACATAACGCAGGACGTAGGTGCCGGGCGTTGAGGTGTCGACGCTGCCCTCCACGCGCACCGAGCCGCTGACATCTCCGTCCACCAGGTCGACCGCGCTGAAGCCGGGGTCCGCAAAATCGCCGCCGACACCGATGGTGAGCGTGCCGCCTCCCGTGAGCGAGATCACCGGAGGCGCCTTGTCGGTGAGCTGCAGCGGGGCCAGGAAGGCGCCGTCGATGACCTCAAAGCTGGTTTTGCCGGGGCACAGCCAGGCGAGCGCCAGGTGGTCGCGCCAGCCGCTCTCCTTGAAGCGGATTTCAAGGTAGTAGCTCTGCCCCTTCGTCAGCGTCACCGGACGGCTGAGCTGATAGTCGGGGAACTTGCGCCACTCATAATAATCCGTGCCGGAGGGCACGAAGCAGATGAGCTCCTTTTTGTCAGGCGTGCGGTTGGTGCTGAGATAAACCTCGCTCCAGTCATCGGAGGCGAGGTTGAAGCGGTACACGCCGGAGACCGGGGCGTAAAGGTAGCCGCGGATGAGCATGCCATAGTTGTCGGCCGTGTTGGAGGCGATCTCCGTGCGGCGGAGCTGGAAGCGCTTGTCCGGGCTGTTGGGATACTTGGCGTTCTTGGTCAGGTCGGTGACCCAGCTGCCGGTGATGCCTTCGAAAACTTCCGCGAGGATGGAGCCGGTGCCGACGCCCAGGGCCGGGGAGATGCTGACGCTCGTCGTGGCGCTGCGGCTGTTTTTGCCGTCGGTGGCCGTGAGCTGCAGCTGATAGGTGCCCGCAGCGGTGAACTCGACGCCGGTGGTCAGCGCGGTGGGCGAGTCAAACTTCACGTTGTTGGGGCTGCTGACCGCGCTCCAGCGGTAGGCCAGCGCCTGCGGACCGGGGACCAGGTCGATGGCCGTGCCTGTGACGGTGTAGCGGCTCTTCGGCCAGTAGCCGGTCTGCGAGGGGCCGGCCTTGACGCTCATCTCGGAGTCAAACTGCTCCGCCGTCACGCCGTCGGGCGGGCTCAGCAGCACGCCGGGGATCACCTGCACCTGCGCATCCGTCTGGCTGGCGAGCCGGTAGCCCACGGCCAGGTAGTCATCACCGCCGCCCTCCTTCTGCAGCGCCATCACGTAGTAGCGGCGGCCGGGCACGAGGTGGATGGCGGCCGACTTCTGCGCGGCGTTCGCGGTCCAGTTGTAGCGTCCCGTCGCCCAGGGTGCCGAACAAATTTTGGTGGCACCGCTGGCGGGCTCCCCGGCGGCGTTCAGCCACAGCTCGCTTTGATCGTCGCTGGAGATCAGGAAGACGTAGTCACCCTCCACCGGCACTTGCAGGAAGCCGCTCAGGCGCTGGCCGTAGCTGTCGGCCCAGTTGGCGGGTGTCTCAAAGTTCGGGACGATGTCCTTGAAGCTCGGCCTGTTCTCCTTGTAGGCGGCCGCGTTGGTGAGGTCGGTGAGATAGTAGCCGCCGACGCCGGTCCAGACCTCCCGCAGAAGCCCGCCGGATTTCGGCGTGAGCGGGTTTTGCACCGTGATGAGCAGGGCGTCAGTGGCCGTGTTGCTGCCGTCGCTGGCGGTCATGGTGATCTCATAAACGCCCGGGCCGGTGAAGGTGAGCATGGCGACGGGGCTGCGGGCGTTGTCAAAACTGACCTTGGCGGAGGCGCAGCTCCATTGATAGGTCAGAGGACCCGGGCCTGCGTTCAGGTCATAGACCAGCGCGGCGATGGCGACCTGGTTCTGAGGCCACAGCAGCGTGCGGTCGCCGCCGAGGGCCACGGTGATCTCCGGATTGAATGCGGGGGCGGAATGATGAGGAGTCAGGAAGGCGCGCGACACCGGCTCCCTGCCGTTGGTGGCCGGGCCGCTCATCGCCAGCGAGACATGGTCGCTGCCTTCGCGCTCCTTGTGCAGCATCTGCAGCGGATAAGGAATGTTGGCCTGAAGCTCGACCTCGACGGATTTCTGCTCGGGATGATCGTCCCAGGCGCGCGGCTGATGGCCTTCATGATCCAGGTAGGCGAGGCGGCGCAGGCCGAGGCTGTCCAGCAGGTCGATCTGAAAGTCCGAGGCATGATCGGAGGCAATCCAGAAGGTGTAGCGGCCGGAGACGGGAACGGTCAGGAAACCTTTCAGCCGCTGGCCGTAGTAGTCGGCCCAGTTGCGCGGCGGCTCCGCGCCCGGAAGCAGGTCTTCAAAATGTGGATAGGCCAGCTGCGGGTCGTAGGTGGTGAGGTTGGCGAGCGTTCCGCCTTCGACATCGAGCCATACGGAGCGTGTCAGGGCGCCGGAGCCGTTGATGAAGGGCTTTTGAACCGTGACCGTCACGGTATCCCGGCTGGTGCGCGTGCCCTCGGTGACCGCGAGCTCGAAGACATAAGTTCCAACAGCCGTGAGCTGCACATCGGTGGCCGGGCTGGTGGGTGACAGGAAGGTCGCCTTCGGTCCGGAGACCTGCGTCCACAGGGCCGTGGCGGTTCCGCTGCGGCCGAGCGCGTTGAGAATGCGGCCCTGAAGCTGCACGCGGTCATGCGGCCACCAGTAGGAGAGGTCACGTCCCGCGCTGGCGTAAAAGGAAAGGTCCTTGTCAAAGGCCGCCAGCTTCTGCGTCGGCTCCGCAAAGCTGCCCAGGATGACCTGCGGCAGCTGGTCACCTTCGGGCGACCAGGCGACCGCGAAATGATCCGCGCCCCAGGTGGCCTTGTGGACGAGCTCGACATAGTAGCGTCCGCCCGGCTTCAGCGGCACCGGGGCGGACTTCTGTGAGGCGTCGCGGTTCCACTGCTCGACGCTGGTGTAGTTCGTGGTGAAGCAGACCTTGCGCAGGCCGGCCGGGGTAGCGTCCGTGCTGATGGAAAACTCCGCCTCGTCATCGCCTGAGACATAGAAGGTGTAGTTCACGTCCGCCGTGCCGCCGGCGGGAACGTTGAGGATGCCGGTGACGCGCGTGCCGTAAAGATCGGCCCAGCTCTGCGACTGGCGCAGATCGGGGATCGTGTCGGCAAAGTCAGGGTTGTCCGGAAACGACGCGTCCGCACGCAGCTGGGCGATGCTGCCGTAGTTGCGGTTCCACCAGACCTGGCGTGTGAAGCTGCCGACGTTGGCATTGAGCGCGTTCACCACCCGCACGGTGATGTCGTCGGTGCTGGTGTTGGAGGTCGTGGTGACGGCATAACGAAGAACGTAGGTGCCGGTCCTGGGAAAGGTCACCAGCGTCTGCGCCTTGTCCGCTGCGGAAAACAGCGCGGGTCCGGGGCCGCTGACCATCGTCCAGAGGCGCGAGGGCGTGTCGCTGCCCCAGATCCGGCGGGATTCAAAGGCGGAGAGGTTGAGCGTGTTGCGCGGCCAGTACAGCGTGGCGTCGCGGCCGGCGAACAGGTTGTAGTCCTGGGTCAGCCGGAACTCCTGCGCGGCGGCGGTCACGGCGGCCGCATCCGCAGGCGGCGCGAGGAACTCTCCGCTGATCTCGCTCATGAACTCCTGGCCCGGCTGCTGCCACATCACGCTCACATGATCCGCGCTCCACTCCTCCTTGTGCAGGATCTCAAAGGCATACTTGCGGCCTGCCGTCAGCGTCACCACGGCGCCGGCCTGGGAGGCCTGGCTGGCAAAGTCACCCACGTTCACCGCCGGTCCCACCGAGGCCTGAAGCACCAGGCTTGCAGGCGAGGCGTCCGTGCCGAGCCGGAACTCCGCCGCCTCGTTCGCCGCGATGAAGAAGCGGTAGCTCCCTGTCACGGGTGGCAGGATGAAGCCGCGGATCCTTTCGCCATACTGCTCGGCCAGCGAGGTCGTCGACGTCAGCGAGGTGACCATGCGGTGCGACTGCGGGAACTTCGGATAGTGCACGCTGTTGGAGATGGAGGCGACGGTGCTGCCGGAGATGCCGAACCAATATTCAGCCAACGCCTTGCCGGCGTCCGGGGCCAGGGGGGGCGCGATCGTCACCGTGACGTCATCCGACCCGGTCGTGGCGCCCACCGTGCCGGTGGCGCGGAAGACATAGGTGCCTGTGCCTGAAACCGTGACCCTGGATGCCGCCAGGGTTGGTGTGGCGAGGGTGGCCGCCGGTCCGCTCACCTGGGTCCATTGAATCGAGGGCGTGATGTTGGCGTTGGCCACGTTGACGGCCTGGGCGTGAAGATCGACAATGAAGTTGGGGGCGAACTGCGACACCGGTCTGCCCGCCTCCACCACCACGCCTGAAGGTGTTGAAGAAGGGGTTTCAAACGGCGTC
>CAZXPU010000053.1:0-34873 GCA_964642905.1 uncultured Prosthecobacter sp. | reverse complement strand
GCCCGTTTTCCCTCCGTAGCGCTCTCGTATGGTGGTGCCTGAGACAGGACTCGAACCTGCACTTGTTTCCAAACCAGATCCTAAGTCTGGCGCGTCTACCAATTCCGCCACTCAGGCAAGGAGGGGTCGTGAAGGGGCATGATTCCAGACGGGGCGCGGGCTGCAAATGAATTCATTCATGTGCCCGCCGGCGGATGCCGGGGCAGCAGGCGCAGGGTGATCCAGCCGGTGAGCAGGACCATGGCCAGGGGCAGCAGGCCCACCTTCAGGTTGGGCCCGATCCAGGGCAGCCAGCCAGGCAGGGGCGACATCACCCCGCTGAACCACTTGAGGCCGAACACCCAGCCGCCGTGAAGACCGATGCCGGCCCAGAGCATGCCGGTGCGCAGCCGGGCCTGGGTCAGCACCCAGCCGACGGCAAACAGGGTGGCAAACTCGGCGATCAGAAAATCGATGTCGCCAAAACCGCGGGCGATCTGGGCCAGCACGGCGAAACCGCTCGACCAGACCACCTGGTCATCGGCAAGATTCCAGCCCTCCGGCGGCTTCATGAAATGCACGATGGCAAAGATGAAGGTGGCCCAGAACACGGAGGAACGGGGGGGCATCGTGCGCAGCAGCAGGCCGAGCAGCAGGGCGCGGAAGAAGATTTCCTCGACCACACCGGCCCCCAGGGCGGCGGTGATGGGTTCGCCCAGCCGGGTCCAGCCCGGGGAGCTGCGCAGGCGATAGGCGCCCAGTTCATGGCAGATGAAACCCATGAGCAGCAGCAGGCCCGCCGCCAAAACGAAGCCGAGCAGCCACTGCCGAAGGCCCGTGGACAGAGGCTTCCAAGCAGGCAGCAGGTTGCGGTCGAGCTTCAGGCTGCGCAGAAGCGGCACGATGAAAAGCAGCGCGCTGACGAGCACGGCGCGGTTGAAGTAGCGCGTGAAGGAAGCCCGCTCGATCTCATCGATCAGCCATCGGGCAGGTGCGGACCCGCCCACGGGCGAGGTTTTCAGCCAGGCCAGGGCCTGATGACCCAGGTCAAAAAGGACGGGAGCAAACAAGGCGCCGCCCAGCATCACGGCCAGCAAGTACAGCAGCAGCTTGGGCAGGGCGGAGGAAGGTCGGGGCATGACGGCTTGCATGGCGGCGATACTAGCGCATCCTGCACGCTCTCAATGACCAAAAACCAAGTCCACGAATGGCACGAGAACCGTGAGGAAGATGGCCGGAAGCGATACTTCCGGGCCTACTGGAACAGCCGTGCCTGGATGTTCCGAAAAACGGAGCCGGAGGACGAGGACTGGGTGCCGATCGAAAAGCCGGACGTGGCCCTGTGGCTGGCCCTGCGCGATGTCCTCTTCCGCAAGTACCAACGCCGTCGCGTGCCCTTCAAGCTGCTGAAAAAAGTCGATGCCGAGCTCGAGGGCCTGGGCGTCAAGGTGGAGCCGGTCACGGAGACGTCCGCCGAAGAGGAATAAGATCCTCAACCCGATCTACGGACCGGGTTGAGTCATCTCTATCTCGCACTCCCTGGCTTCTTTGCGACAGCCTGCGGCGGGCGGACAGGATGTCCGCCCCACCTTTCAGCTTCAGCCGATCTGCGCCAGGATCGCCGAGGCGATCTTGTCCGCCTGGGCTTCGAGATACTCGACGTCCCGGCCTTCAATGAGCAGGCGGATGAGCGGCTCGGTGCCGGAGTAGCGCAGCAGCACGCGGCCGTAGTCGCCGAGCTTCTTCTCGGTTTCCTGGATGATCTTCTGGGCCTCCTTAAGCTCGTCCATCGGCGGCTTCGAACGAACACGCAGGTTGCGGGCGGCCTGGGGAAACTTCTTCAGGCACTTGCGCAGCTGGCTGAGCGGCTCGCCGGTCTCCTTCATGATCTTCAGCACCTGCAGGCCGGCGATCAATCCGTCGCCAGTCGTGGCCCAGTCGCCAAAGATGATGTGACCGCTCTGCTCACCGCCGAAGTTCAGGCTGCGGGCGTGCATTTCCTCCAGCACATAACGATCGCCGACGTTGGTCCGGATGACCCGTCCGCCAAGGCGGGAGACGAGGTCGTCGAGGCCGTAGTTGCTCATGATGGTCACCGCGACGGTGTTCTGCTTGAGCGTGCCCTTGCGCAGCATGGCCTCGGCGGCGATGGCCATGAGCTCGTCACCGTCCAGGGCGATCGCCTCCTCGTCACAGAGGGCGATGCGGTCGGCGTCGCCATCATGCGCGATGCCGGCATGGGCCTGGCTCTGGCGGACGAGGCGTTCCAGCTCCTCGCTGTGGGTGCAGCCGCATTCCTCGTTGATGTTGAAGCCGTCGGGCTCGCTGTGGAAAACCTGGACGTCAGCCCCGAGCTGCTCCAGAGCGGCGGCGCTGGTGAAGGCGGCGGCGCCGTGGGCGTTGTCGAGAGCCACGCGCATGCCGTCGAGACGCACGCCCCCCATGCTGGCGACCGCGTGGGCGACATAACGGTCGGCGGCGTCGAGCATGCGGCTGACGCGGCCGATGCCACGGCCGTCCGGGCGGGGGGCCTCGGCGGCCTCGCCGAGCACGATCTTCTCAATGGCGATCTCGGTCTTGTCGTTGAGCTTGCGGCCGTTGCCATGAACGAACTTGATGCCGTTGTCATGGAAGGGGTTGTGGGAGGCGCTGACGATGACGCCGAAGTCGGCCCCGGTTTGCGCGGAGAGCATGGCGACAGCGGGTGTGGGCACCATGCCGGCGAGCACGACATCGACCCCGGCGGAGTTCAGGCCGGCGATGAGGGCGGACTCAAACATCTCACCCGAGGCGCGGGTGTCGCGGCCGATGACGCAGCGCGCGCGGCCTTCGGACCCTGGCTTCTGCCCGAGGACCACTGCGGCGGCCTGGCCGAGCCGGAGGACAAACTCCGGGGTCATGGGATGACGATTGGCCACGGCGCGTACGCCGTCGGTGCCGAAGAACTGGCGCTTTTCTGACATAGGGCGGCGGTTCTAACGCAGGAGGGGCGGGGTGTCAAAGGCGGCTGCGCGGTCGGCCAAACCTATGATCTGACATGGAGAATCCGTCTCCGGGGCTGAATTCGGCCCGCAACCTCCGTATGATGCGGCCAGCATGCGCTCCCCTTTCCCAACCTACTTTGCGTTGACCTGCCTCGCCTGGCTGCCCGGCCCGGCCCGGGCGGAGGCCGTGGACTACACGAGGCAGATCGTGCCGCTCTGGGAGGAGTACTGCATCGACTGCCATGGCGAGGAGGATCCGGACGGGGGATTTGCCCTCGACACTTTCAAGGCGCTGATGAAGGGCGGCGAGGAGGGCGAGGCCATCGTGGCGGGCAAGGCCGAGGAATCCCTGCTGGTGAAGTTTCTCGAAGGCCGTTCCGGCCGGGGTGGCAAGAATGAAGCGATGCCGCCCGGCAAGCGCGAGAAGCTCAAGCCGGAGGAGATCGCCCTCGTCAAGGCGTGGATCAACGCCGGCGCCAAGGGGCCGGTCGTGACGGAAACGAAGCCGATGCCAAAGCAGGTCGTCACGCCAAAAGTCGCGCCCACTGTGGGACCGAAAAGATCCATCCAGGCAGTGGCCTTTTCCGCCCGGGCCGGCCTGGTCGCCGTCGGTCGTTATGGCGAGGTTGAACTGCTCAAGCCGGGTGGCACGGAGGTCTTGCGGAAGCTGGGCGGCTTCACCGGCAAGGTGAACGCCGTGGCCTTTTCCCCGGACGGCCAGACGGTCTATGCCGCTGGAGGAGAGGCGGGCATTGTCGGAATCGTGCGCAGCTGGCGGACCGAGGATGGCGCGCCCCTGCATGCCTTTGAGGGACACCTGGACGCCGCGTATGCCCTGGCCGTGTCACCGGATGGCAAACGGCTCGCCACCGGCGCCTACGATCAAAAAATCCGGCTGTGGGACACCGCCACCGGCCGGGAAACCGCCCTGCTGAAGGGCCACAACGGCGCCGTCAACGGCCTGGCCTTCCGTCCGGACGGACAGGTGCTGGCGAGCGCCAGTTCCGACCGCACCATCAAGCTCTGGAGCGTGGCCGCCGGGCAGAGGTTGGACACCCTTTCCCAGCCCACCAAGGAGCAGACGAGTGTCGTCTTCAGCGCCGACGGCAAAACCTTGTTCGGCGCCGGGGCTGACAACCGCATCCGGGTCTGGAGCATCAGCGCCGGGGCCAAGGAGGGCACGAACAAGATCGTCACCAGCCGCTTTGCCCACGAGGGCGGCATCCTGAGCCTGGCCCTGTCGGCCGACGGCAGGCTGCTGGCCTCCACGGCCACGGACAGGACGCTGAAGCTCTGGAACGCCGCCGATCTGACCGAGCGCCGGCTCCTGGAAAAGCAGCCCGACTGGTCCTCCGCGCTGGTCTTCACCACCCAGCCTCAGCTGATCGCCGGTCGGATCGACGGCACGCTGGGCATCTACGAGCCCTGAACGGCGGCGGCAAAATTTGTTGCGCAGCCAGGTGCAAAGTCTGGCAGGGCGCGCGGTTTGATGCTTTTCATGGCCTCGATGCCCGAAGCCTGCACGAACCACGACGAGACCACGCTTTTCCGCCAGTCCTGGACGCTCTACGACGCGCTGTCGGAGATGAACTACATGTTTCATCGCGAAGTGTATGAGCAGGTCGGTCAGCTGCTGGCAGAACGTCATGAGGGCGGGCCGTGGTCGATGCTGGACCTGGGCTGCGGCAACGCGCGTTTCCTTGGCCCCTGCCTGCAGCGGACACCGCCTTCCAGCTACACCGGCGTGGACCTGTCACCGGCGGCGCTGGAGGAGGCCAGGACCACTTATTTGCAAGGCCTGGGCCGGGTGACGCTGCGCTGCCAGGACATGCTGGAGGCCGTTGAGCAGGAGGCGGGAAGCCACGACGTCATCTTTTCCAGCTACGCCGTTCACCACCTCGACAGCGCGCTCAAGCAGCGGCTTTTCCAGGCCTGTTCGCGCCGGTTGAAGGCGGGCGGTTGCCTCGTGCTGGTGGACGTCGCGCGCGAGGAAGGCCAGGGCCGCGAGGACTATCTGGAAGGCTACATCGGCACCATGCGCGCGGAATGGAAACGCGTGCCTCCGGCGCAGCTCGACGAGGCCTGCGCGCATGTCGCCGCCTTCGATTTTCCGGAGACGCTGTCCGCGCTGACGCGCATGGCCGAGCAGGCCGGACTGACGAAGTCGCGGCTGATCGGCCGACATGCCCAGCATCACGTGCTGGTTTTCGAAGCCTGACTCAGGCCATGACCTCGTTGAGCATGCGGCCGCCGTTGACGATGTCGATGGGGCGCACGCCTTCGAGGACCAGGCGCTTCTGGGAGTTGATGCCGAGCAGGCGGTACATCGTGCGGGCGAGATCCTCCGGGCCGACCGGGTTTTCATCGGGCTCACCGCCGAGGGCGTCGGACTTGCCGTAGATGAAGCCTTTCTTCACGCCGCCGCCGGCCATGGCGACGGAGAAGACGCGCGGCCAGTGGTCGCGGCCGTTGGTGCCGTTGATCTTCGGCGTGCGACCGAACTCGGAGCTGACCAGCACGAGCGTGGTGGCAAGCAGCCCGCGCTCATCCAGGTCGCGGATCAGCCTGGAGAAGGCGACATCAAACTGCGTCGCCTGGCCTTCGAAGGCGCTCTTGATGTTGGAGTGATGATCCCAGCTGCCGAAGTTCACCGAGACCATGCGCACGCCTGCCTCCACGAGACGGCGGGAGAGAAGAAAGCGCTGGCCGGCCGAGTTGCGGCCGTATTCATCGCGCAGCTTGGCGGACTCGGCGCTGAGGTTGAAGGCTTCGCGGGCCTGGGTGGAGCTGATGAGGTTGTAGGCGGCCTGGTAGAAGCTGTCCATGGCCGCGAGACCGTCGGATTTCTCGGTCGTGCGGAAATGTTCGTCGACGGCGGCGAGCAGGCTGCGACGGCGCTCGAAGCGCTTGTCATCGATGTCCTTGGGCGTGGCGAGGTCACGCACGGCAAAGCCGCCGTCGGCCGGATCACTGCCAAGGGCAAAGGGGCCGTAGGCGCTGCTCATGTAGCCGCTGCCCTGGTCCGGCGCGAACATGCTGGGCACGGCCACATAGGGCGGCAGGTTGTTCCGGCTGCCGAGCTCATGGGAGATGATGGAGCCGAAGCTGGGGAACTTGATGGCCGGGCTGGGGCGGTAGCCGGTGAACATGTTGTGCGTGCCACGCTCATGGGCGGCCTCGCCATGGGTGACCGACCGGACGATGGTGATCTTGTCGAGGATCTTGGCGATGTTCGCGAACTTCTCGCCGACATACTCGCCGGTCACGCCTTTCACAGGGTTGAAGGGGCCGCGGTAGTCGGGCGAGGCGAAGGGCTTCGGATCCCAGGACTCATGCTGGGCCATGCCGCCGGGCAGGTAGATGTGGATGATCGAGGTGGCGATCGGCTTGTAGCTTTCCACCGAAGGCATCGCAATGCCGCCGGCCTGGAGGCGGAACAGATCAGGCAGGGTCAGGCCGAGGCCGGCCACGGCGCCCACCTGGAGGAAATCGCGACGGCTCTGGGAGGCGGCGAAGGGACTGGCGTGGCTGCCGGAGCAAAGGCGGTGCATTTTCATGGGAGAATCAGGGATCGCCCGAACTTACGGCATCCCCAGGGGCCTGTTGCGCCCGGGCCCCAGGATGACAAGCCTGGGCGCATGATCCGCAAGAGAGGCACGCCGCGGCCTGGGGCCTGGGGCTTTCGGCGGCTCGACCATGACCGGTTGCCGCAGGCCACAGGCCCGGGCGGCAGGACGCCTTTTTGCTTCCCAGGGCCGAACTTCCTGCGCTAGACGAAGGGGCATGAATCTGCGCCTTGCCTTTGTCCTGATCTCCTTCGTGCTGAGCGTGACCACCGGTCTCGTGCTGTCGCGCGGCGGCGGCGGCTCGGCGGGCTCGTCCAAGTCCGGCGGCAAACCGGTCATCGGCCTGAGCATGGACACGCTGAAGGAGGAACGCTGGATCTCGGACCGCGACCTGTTCACCGAGCAGGCCAGGGCCCTGGGGGCGGAGGTGCAGGTGCTGTCCGCGAACAGCGATGACACCCGTCAGCTCCGGGATGTCGAAAGCCTGATCACCTCCGGGGTCGACGCCCTGGTCATCATCCCGCACAACGGCGAGGCGATGGCCCGCGCCGTCGAGATGGCGCATGCCGAGGGCATTCCGGTGCTGTCGTATGACCGCCTGATCACGAACGCGGAGACCGACCTCTACATCACCTTCGACAACGTCAAGGTGGGCGAGCTGCAGGCGCGCTTCCTGGCGGAGAAAATCCCCGCCGGCGGCAAGATGCGCCTGGTGCGGATCTACGGCGCGAAGACCGACAACAACGCCCGTCTTTTCAAGCAGGGCCAGGACAACGTGCTCCAGCCCTTGATCAAGGAAGGCAGGGTCGAGGTGGTGTTTGAAGACTGGGCGGAGGACTGGAAGCCGGAGAACGCCAAGAAGATCACCAACGCCGCCATCACCAAGGCCGGGCAGAACATCGACGCCATCCTGGCCAGCAATGACGGCACGGCAGGCGGCGCCATCCAGGCGCTGCTCGAGGAAGGCCTGTCAGGCAAGGTGCTGGTGACCGGGCAGGACGCGGATCTTGCCGCCTGTCAGCGCATCGTCGCGGGCTCGCAGACGATGACGGTTTACAAGCCTCTGACCCTGCTGGCCAAAAGAGCGGCAGAACTGGCGGTGAAACTGGCCAGGCGCCAGCCGCTCATCGCCGAAGCCGGGACCGACAACGGCCGCATCCAGGTGCCCAGCGTGCTGCTCGACATCGTCGCCGTGACCCGCGACAACATGCGCGAGACCGTGATTGCCGACGGCTTCCGCAAAGAAGCGGATGTCTACGGCAAATGAGACGGGTGATGATGAGGCTCAAAGGTCCGGATCGCCCTGCTCGCGACACCATTGCAGCAGCCTGGCCTGGAGGGCGACGCGCCTTGACTCATGCAGGGCGGACGCGCTGAGATCGTTCAGCTCCTGTGGATCGTCCAGAAGGTCAAAGAGCTGCTCCCTGTCGGCCTTTGGGTAGCGGATGTATTTCCATCGGCCGTCGCAGATCATGCGCTGGGTGTCGGTGAACATGCCGGTGACGAATTCATGAATGCGCTCGGTTTGATGCAGCAGCAGCGGTTTGAGGCTCCTGCCCGTGACCGAGGATGGCACGGCGGTCCCGGTCAGATCACAGAGGGTGGGGAAGAGATCCTGAAGAGTCACCAGCGCCTCGCTTCGTTCACCTCTGGGAAGACCCGGTCCGGCGATGATCAACGGACTGCGGATGCTGTGCTCATACTGGTTCTGCTTGCCCAGCAGCCCATGACTGCCCAGGGCAAGCCCCTGGTCGCTGGTGAAGATGACCAGCGTGTTTTCCCGGTCGCGCAGGGCGTCAAGAATGCGGCCAAGCTGAGCATCGAGGTCCGTGATCATGGCGTAATACAGCGCCAGTTGTTCGCGAA
Organism: uncultured Prosthecobacter sp.; assembly: GCA_964642905.1. GTDB lineage: Bacteria > Verrucomicrobiota > Verrucomicrobiia > Verrucomicrobiales > Verrucomicrobiaceae > Prosthecobacter. The sequence goes on along the minus strand of CAZXPU010000053.1, from coordinate 26,478 downwards.
TCTGGGACGGCTGGCGCGGCGTGGGCAGCAGCTTTTCATCCCGACCTTCAAGGTTGCCATGATCAAAGGCATGGGCGGGCAGGAAATTGGCAGGCAGGGGCAGTTTGTCCGCCTCATAACGATCCTTCATGCCCTCGGGCCACTGACGTGGATCATGAGGAAAGGCAAAGTTCACATGCAGGAACAACGGCTTGTCCGCTGGAGCCGTGCGCAGGGCCTGGACCGCCCCCTCGGCAATGTGACGGCTGTTGTCCGGGCATAGGCCGACCCCCTTGTCGAGCTCGGGCTGGTTGCGGGCATCCTTGAAGGTCCAGCCACGGTAACCCGTGAGCGGATGACCGAAGGCATCCCTGTCAGGCTGAGGGCGGCCGGCGCCGCCGCCGCTGGAAAACAAGCCGCAGGTCAGCGCATAACCCCGCTGGGTCGGATGGCCGTCGTTGTGCCACTTCCCGCTGTAAGCGGTGTGGTAGCCTGATTGGAGCAGCGTACCCGCCAGAGTCGCCAGCTTGGGATCGATCGCACCGCCTGGATACTTGGGCAAAGCGCGGAAGGCATGGGTGCCGGTGAGGATCTGCGCCCGGCTGACATGACAGATGGGATAACCGGCATAGGCGCGGCTGAAAACCGTGCCCGTGGCGGCCAGGCGATCCAGAGAAGGCGTTTCCAAAGGGGCATGGCCCAGAGAGCGAATCGCGTCCGGGCGCTGATCATCCGAAACAATCAGCAGGACATCGGGTGGCCCCGCTGCCGCCCAGGCCCCGGAAAGCAGCAGCAGAGAAAAGCCAAAGCCAGGAATGAACCGCATGACAGAACTGACGGAGGCAGAGGCAGGGCTGTTTCCAGAGAATGCGCCTGATTAATCTCAATTTTGAGAGTCTTTAGCGCAAATGTTATCAAATTTATGGAAAACATTCTTGCCGCATTTCGATAATTGTCATATCAATCATTCATAATTGAAACTGTTATGAAAATTGACACCCAGAACTCCAAGAACAGCGGCTTCAGCCTTTTCGAAGTCATGATGTGCGTTTGCGTGATGGGTCTCATGGCGCTCATGGCCCTTCCCCTGTTTGGCAGCACGGAAGGCACCCGGCAGGTCACTCATCGCAAAAATGCCCAGACGCTCTGCACGCTCGCAGCTTCGGCCAACGCCGCCGGAGCCCAGGTGACCGCCGGCACCCGGGACATCGCCACGATCATCCGTCGCCTCGGCGATGGCATCACCATCACCCGCGGCCCTCTGGCAGGACGTGTGTTCAAGCTGCCCAATCTGACTGAAGAAGACGTGCTGGGCGCGGTCGAGTTCATCCGCCTGAACGACGGGGAACTGATCTACACCCGGGCTCGTTGATCCCGAGGCCTGCGGCGGTTGATGACTTGCCCGCTGCAAGGTGCCGGATAGGCTGGCGTTCATGCCCACCATTCCCGCCCGCTCCAGCCTGCGAACCCTCATTCTCATGGGGGTCTGTGGTTGTGGGAAAACTGAAGTCGGCAAACGGATGGCCGCCCGACTCGGGGGCGTTTTTGAGGATGCCGATGATTTTCACAGCGTGGAAAACAAGGCGAAGATGAAGCAGGGCACGCCGCTGACGGACGAAGACCGCCATCCCTGGTATCAACGTCTGCGCGAGCGCATCCTGGAAATGAGGTCCCTGACACCTGTCTATGTATTGGCCTGCTCCGCCCTGAAGGCGGACTATCGTCGACGGCTGAAGGCGGAGGACGACCAGGAGACCATCGCGTTTGTACATTTGAAAGGGTCGCGGGAGCTGATCTTTTCGCGCATGTCCGCACGGCAGGGGCATTACATGCCGGTCAGCCTGCTGGACAGCCAGTTTGCCATCCTGGAAGAAACTCCGGACCTGATCAACGTCTCCATTGACGCGACCCCGGATGAGATTGCCGAAGCGGCGATCACCGCGGTTCATGCAACGGCCTGAATATTGAGCCTCTTCCTGCGGGAACAGGTCACGTCAGACGGCTCGGCGTGACGGCTGCCCCAGAGTCAAGGCCGCGAGAAGCGGATCTCGCCCGACACCGTTGGATCGGTGGCCACCACCGCAGGCAGCAGGAAGAAGCCGCGCCCAATGATGCCTGGAGCCTCGGCGAGCGTAGGCTGCCTGAGCACGCCCGAGAAGGTCAGCTTGCGGAGCTTGGTTTCCTTCTTGAGAGTGCATTCACCGGCAAAGACACCCGTGATGGTGTTCAAGGAGGTGATTTTCCAGCCCGTCAGGTTGGCGACATCAGCGGTCACGGTCACCTTGACGGTCGGGGTTTCGGTCAGTTGCAAACCCGTCGGCAGATCGGCCGCAGAGGGGCTGGTGAAAGGACTGTGCGCCACAAGGAAGTCGCCCGGCACCCCGAGTCGCAGGGTTTCCGTCAGCACGATGGCAGGCGTGGACTTCGTGGCCTTGGCCGGTTTTCTCCAGGGATCCAGGGTCAAGGCACAGGACAGCAGCGGGATGCCGGTCAGGTAGGACTTGTCGGTGCTTTTGCCAGCCTTGGCCCAAACCAGGAAGGCGTCCGGTGCGGCCGGGACGTAATAGCGACCCGTCTGGTCAGGATGGGGAACCATGTCGATCCAGCCCGCCACGTAACTGTCCTTCCTGGAAACATAGGGCAGGACGAACAAACGGTAGCTGACCGCATCCACACCCGTGGTGATCGTGGGTTTCAGCGACGCCGTGATCGCTGTGCCGTCGGCCAGTTTTCCGGCAAAAGCCATCACCGCCTTGGCATCCAGCTTCGCCGTGGCATGACCCGCCCCTTCAGGAAGCGACCCGGAGGCTGCGCCCACTGGCGTGCCGGGAGCCAGGATGGCGGTGTGATCACCGGCATAGGAAATGACGGGCTTGGCCGGCGGCACAAAGAGGATCCGCCCGTCATTGCCGGAGGCGATGGTGACGGTGTCACGCTGGAGGGTGAGCGACAGATTTCCCGTGAGGGTCACCGTCAGATCGAGGGCATAGGTCGTGGTCACGGTTCCCGTCTTCTTCGTGACGGTGCAGAGGTTGGAAACCTTGGCCTGCGCAGGATTGATCATCAGCCTGCCCGTGATGGGCAAGGACGCCGTTTCGCCGGGCACCCACAGCTTGCCGCTGCAGGTCATGCTCTTCACACCCGCCAGGATGATGTCCTTTTCCTCGGCAACCGCTGTGGCGATCGTCAGCTCCACCTTGGCGGAGGGAGTTTCCGTCGTCGGGTCGGCGGCCAGAATTTCGTAACTGCCCGCAAAGGTGTTCACGGTGAGAAGGCCCGGCACATAAGTGAGCGCGTAATTGAGCGCCAGTCCGCCGGTCAGCTTGATGGGATAGGTGCCCCCCGGGCTTTTCCAGGTTGCCGTGGTCGAAATCACCGGCCGTTTCACCGTTCTGGTGTCCGGCTGGGGAAACACGCTTTCGGCTGTGTCCGTGCCACGGAAGCCCAGGTAGGAGAAGGTCAGCGGCGGATTTTCCTCACCAATCAGCCGGCTCTTGTTGGCCGCCACCACCGATAGGGGCGCTTTGGCAATGATCAAGCTGCCCCTCTTGATGACACCCCCGGACGTGGTGGCAACGACGCTGTAGGTGCCTGCGTTGGTGGGTGCAGTCGGGCTGCCGTTGTAGGTCACGCTGAAGGTCTGCCCGCCAGGAACCCCGGCCAGGCTGACGGTCAGGGGCGTGCCGCGATACACCTGGCTCAGATGGCCAAGGGTCGGGATGGTGGCGGTCGCGGTCACATGGAAATAGGACTCCACGGACGGCGCGGCTTCATACTCGTCATTGCCTGGCTGGCTGGCGAGAACATAGACCGTGCCCACCGCCCCAGTGAGCGTCACGGTGCTGCCGCTGAGAGTCGCCGGGCCCGAGAGGATCTGGAAGGTGACCGGCAGGCCTGAGGTAGCGGTTGCAGACAGGTTGAAGGCGGCAGCCGTTCGAGCACGCTGCGCGGGCTGCGGAAAGCTGAGGGTCTGGGCGAGATAGCCAAAGTCGCCGATGTTGATCGTCACCGTCGCGGTGTTGGAGTCGAGCCTGCCATCATTGGCCTTGAAAGTGAAGCTGTCCCGGCCGGTCGCGTCCGGGTTTGCCGTGTAGCTGAAGCTGCCGTCGCTGTTGAAAGTGAGAGCACCCTGGGTCACACCCGTCACCAAGGAAAAGGTCAGCGCATCGAGATCGGCGTCCGTCGCAATCACCTGACCGGTGCGGGCCACGTTCACGGAGACCCGGACCGACTTGCTCTGCGCCACGGGCGCCTGGTTGGCGGTGATGGCCTTCATCTTGAGCAACGTCACCGCGCCGCCGCCGAGGCCGTAGTCGTAGGTCTCGGGGCCGACGGTGCCTGCAAACAGCTTGTCAATGTTGCCCGGCCTGACCGCCACATCGACGGGGCCAGCAGGCGGCAGATCCTCGGCATCCGTCGGGAAGCTGGAGTTCAGCCTGGCGAGCCAATACTGGCTGGCCTCTGAACGGCTGGCCCCCTTGTAAAGCCAGACAAAGATGGGAGCCCCGCCAAAGGCGTTGACCGAGGCGCGCGTGTCGTGACTGAGGCTTTGCTCAAAGGCGCCGTCCGACCCCAGACTGTTCAGTCCAAAAATGCCACCCACGGGGTCAAAGGCCTGAAAGTCGGCCGCCAGGGTGGCGATGTCACCGTCAGCCACGGCAGCCTCGATCTGTTCATCGGAAAGGCTGGCCATGCGGCCGATGACTCCGGCGCCTTGCGACGAGCCGATCCGCGCCCCATCCTTGTCGGCGATGCCGTGAACCGCATTCGCAGCAGCCGTGTAATTCGTCAGCGTCAGCGTCGCCGCCCCGGCGTTCGCAACGACAAACATCCAGACAGCGGCAGCCCAGGGAAAAAGCTTCTTCATGAGGGTGGAGGGTTCGGGGGCTGAAGATCAGAAACTTCCCTGGTTGAGCACCAGGGTCGTCGGCGCGCCGCGACGGTAAATGATGAAGGCGCCGTCCGGCAGAGCGACTTCCGCCTGCGAGGTTGCCGAGTCCCCCACTTTTCGCCAGCCAGCGCCCGCCAGGCCTCCGGTGGAAAAGTAATACTGGTCATATCCCTTGCCGTTCCAGAGCAGCACCAGGTCTGCCAGGCTGGAGGCGGTGCCGCCGGTGAGGCCTTGTTGCAGGCCGGAATTGCCCAGTTTTCGACCCTGGGTGGAGGCCCCTGTGCCGGAGGCGTTCACCGGGCAGAGATTGGCCACATAATTATGGCCGGTTTGCAGGGCGACCTGGGTGGCGCCCGGCTTGACCTGGCCGACCAGGAGGATGGTTTTGGCAGCACGGGCTCGGATCGCCATGCCGCCAGTGATCGGAAGCGGCACATCGGCCATGTCCACCGTACCGCCCCCCTGTTTCCTCCAGCCTGCCCCCTGCGCACCACCGCTGCAGTAGAAATACTTGTCGAAGCCGGAGCCATTCGGAAGAAGGATCAGATCCGACTGCTCCGGGGTTTGCGCCGAAGTCAGCCCGGCGCTGTTGGAAGCGCCAAAGACATCCGCGAGCGTCCACAGCCGCCAGATTTTCAGCGAGGCCCCGTCACTCACCCCCGCCGGCACTTCTTCGGTCAGGGTCAGCTGATTGCCTGCGGCCAGGGTTTGCGAGATCACCCGGGTCAACCCTTGCGCCGACCCTGCGGACACGATTTCCACGGCATGAGTGGCCAGAGATCCCGAACTGAACTGGTCATTCGTGAGGGTCAGCCCGCTGCCCTGCAAAAAGACCACCTTGCGATCCGCGCCGGAGATGTTGAAAGCGGCCTGCAACTCCATCACGGGCAGCAGGGCAAACCCGATGAAGTTGGTCTCCTCCTGCAGATGCAGCTTCATGAAGCCGACGATGGGTGAGGTCACCTCGGCATGAATCAAGTTCGCAACGCCAAGCAGGCAGCAAAGGATTTTGGACAGAGGCCGGATCATGCAGGTATTCCCGAATTGCTTCATTCTAACAGATTAAACCCACGAAAGCACCTGGCGTTACAGAATAAATGAGACGCAGGGGGACCGGGCCTTGAGGGACAAACCCGATCCTAATGACCAATGACCAGGCTCCCATGACCAAGGATTGACCCAGGACGCCAAGATCCAGGCTGGATGGTGCCTGGAGAAAAAGCAGTCATGAGCTTCAGCTCGTGACCGCGTGGAAGCACCTTTCACGGTGCGGGGTTTGATCGAGGGCTGTGACGGGCTGAAGCCCATCACGACTTGATGAGCCAACTGCGTGACTCAGGTCGTGCCGAAACAGCGGTCCCCGGCGTCGCCGAGACCGGGCACGATGTAGGCATGGTCGTTGAGGCCTTCATCAATGGCAGCGGTGATGATCGGCACCTCGGGATGGGCGGCATCGAGGGCTTCCAAGCCCTGGGGACTGCTGACAACGCACAGGAAGGTGATGCGCTCCGCGCCGGCAGCCTTGAGCTGGCTGATGGCGGTGCAGGCGCTGCCACCGGTCGCCAGCATGGGGTCGAGCACAAAGACATCCGCACGACCCAGCACCGCCGGCAGCTTGGCGTAGTAGGGCTGTGGCAGGGCGGTCTCCTCATCCCGACGGATGCCGATGTGGGCCACGGTCGCCTCCGGCACGAGCGGATGGATGGCGTCAGAAAGACCGAGGCCCGCACGCAAAATGGGAACCAGCACCAGGGGGCGGGCCAGCTCATGCCCCTCCGTCTCCGCCAGGGGCGTACGGATGGGGATCGGTGACGTTTCCAGCGCCCGGCTGGCCACCGTGAACAGGATTTCCGCAAGGCGTTGCAGGTGCCATCGGAACTTGTCCGCCGGGGTGTCGTCACGGCGCAGCCCCGTCAGATGAATCTGGGCCAGCGGGTGGGTGACGACGATGGGCTGGGACATGAAAAAGGCTGGATCGCGGATCAATTGCCCGAGGGAACCGGCGGCGCGGGGGCGGCGGGAACTCCAGGCACCACCGCCGGTTTGATGACCTCCGGAGGCGACGACGGAGTGGCGGGAGCGGGAGTCGCAGGCGTGCCAGATGGCGGAGTCACGGGCGTCAGCGGTCCGTTGGGATCGCCGGGAGGCAGGGCCACGGCGGCGGCCGCGGCGGCAGCGGCTTCCTCCGCCTTCTTCTTGGCGGCGGCGAACTTCTCGGCGTTCTCCTTCGCCTTTTTCTCCGACTGCTTGAGGTAGGTTTTGTAATCCGGCCCGCTGCCGGTGATCGTCACCGGCGTACCGATGGCGGTGTGCTTGAAAAGCGTGCCCGCGAACTTTGAAGGCAGGCGGATGCAGCCGTGGGAGGCGCGTCGGCCAGGACGGGGGATCGGCCCGATGTGCATGCCCACGCCATCGCCGGTAAGGCGCATGAAGTAGGTCATCTTCGCCGGTTCAAACTTGCCCCCGGGGGGCAGCAGGTCGCGGCCGATCTTGAAGTCGGAATTCACCAGCTTGCCCTCGGCATCGTAGCCCTTGCCGTAGAGATTGGAGACCTTGTCCTGGATTTTTTCCAGCACCTTGAACTGGCCGGTCGGGGTCGGGAAGCTCGTGATGCCCGTGGCGACGTAGGTCCAGCCCACCTGCTCCTCTTCATGAAACAGATAGGCCTTCTGTTCATCGACGTTGATGCGGATGGCACTGATGTCCTTGCCATCGCCGGTCCATTCATAGAGGCCGGTCGGCTTTTTCACCGGCGGAGGCGCCGGGGGTGGGGGAGGAGGCGTGGACTTGCAGGCGGCCAGGCAGAGGACGGCGGCCAGCAAAAAGCCGCGAGAGACGCAGCCAGGCATTTTTGGGGTGCACATGCGAACCCAAATCTAAAGCCATACTTCGCCATGCTCAAGGACGCACTGAACGGATGTCGCACCTGGGCAGCCTGCGAAAGCGGGGTCTGACAGAGCCCGGCGGCCGGGGCCGTAAAATGCGGGCTTCCCTGGATGCGGGAAGCTTGATACAACCCCGGAACCGCCATGAACACCCCTCCCCTGCCCCACGTCAGCCGTCGTCGTTTTCTCCAAAACAGCTCCCAGGCGCTGGCCGCCGGATGGCTGGGCTCCGCCCTGGCCGAAGAGGCGGCAAAACCCAAGGCACCCGTGTCCGAGACCCTGGTGCAGCAGTTCTACGGCAGCCTCGATGAAACTCAGCGCACCGCCATCTGCCTGCCCTGGGATCATCCGCTGCGCCTGAAGGTGGACAACAACTGGCACATCCGCCCCCAGCGCATCCGCGACGTGCTCAAGGCCGATCAGCAGGACCTGGTGCGCCAGATCTTCGACAAGCTGCACAGCGAGGAGTACAAAAAGGAGGTCTGGCGCCAGTTCGACCACGACAACAAGGGCGACGGCGGCTTCGCGAGCGCGTCCGTGGCGGTCTTTGGCGAACCCGGCAGCGGCAAGTTTGAATTCGTGCTCACCGGCCGTCACTGCACGCGCCGCTGCGACGGCGACAGCGAGGCCGGCACCGCCTTCGGAGGCCCCATCTTTTACGGTCATGCGGCGAAAAGCTTCAACGAGAAGGCCGACCACGAGGGCAACGCCTACTGGTTCCAGGCGAAGCGGGCAAACGAGGTCTTCCAGGCGCTCGACGGCAGGCAGCGCGAGATGGCGCTCTGCGACGCCAGCCGTGACGAGGACGGCAATGACACCGTGAAGCTGACGGGCAAAACGCGAGGCCTGGACGGCATTCCCATGACCGAGCTGAGCGCGGACCAGAAGGGCCTGGTGCGTCTGGTGCTGAAGGACCTGCTGGCACCCTTCCGTCCCGAGGACGCCGCCGAGTCCATGAAATACATCGAGGCCGGCGGCTTCGACAACCTGCACCTGGCCTACTACAAGAACCAGGACATCGGCCAGGACGGCGTCTGGGATGTCTGGCAGATCGAGGGACCGAACATGGTCTGGTTCTTCCGCGGCGAGCCGCACGTGCACTGCTGGGCCCACATCAAGGAGAAGGCCTGATAGCTTTCATCGTTCCAGTTCGTCTCATCCACCCTGTTCAACAAACCCATGAAACACCTCCTCCTCTCCCTCCTGCTCGCCACCAGCCTCGCTGGTGCCGCTGAAACGTCCATCCAGGACATCCCCCTCAAGGACATCGACGGCAAGGACACCTCGCTGAAGGCCTACCAGGGCAAGGTGCTGCTCGTCGTCAACGTCGCCTCCAAATGCGGCCTGACCAAGCAGTACACCGAGCTCCAGGCCCTGCATGAAAAGTTCAAGGACCAAGGCTTCACCGTCCTCGGCTTCCCCTGCAATGACTTCGGCGCCCAGGAGCCGGGCACCAACGAGGAGATCAAGACCTTCTGCAGCACGAAGTACAACGTCAGCTTCCCGATGTTCGACAAGCTGCACGTCAAGGGCCCTGAGCAGCACGCGCTCTACTCCGCGCTGACTGGCAAGGGCGGAGCCTTCCCGGGCGATGTGAAATGGAACTTCGGCAAGTTCCTGATCGGCAAGGACGGCAAGCCTCTGCAGCGCTTCGAGCCGCGCACGCCTCCGGACGCTCCCGCCGTCGTGGCCGCGATCGAGAAGGCCATCGCCGCCAAGTAAGGTTTCATCGACCGTCAGAACCCGGCCGTGTCCTGAGGGGCACGGCCTTTTTCATGCCCTGATGAAACAAGCATCAAAGCCTCGCGCCTCAGCCCCTGCCATCAGGCTGCCGGCGATGAAGAACGGAAGGTTTCCACCTCGCATCTGAGACAGATGAAGCCTGCCATAACCATGAAAGCTCCCAGGGCCAGAACCACCCAGTCAGGCAGCATGGCAAACTGCGTCACGCGACTGACTTCGGGATCCGCCGGATGATAGGTCACCCGGGCATTGCGGGAGGCCATGGCCGCCTGGTAATCGGCGGTGTCCACATCGAAGGTACGGGTGATCGGGGCATGGCCCGCAGGCACATACTCAACCACCAGCCGCAGGGACTGCCCGCCTTTCGAGAGACTGCGCGCGGAGCCGTCAATGACCCGGCCTTCCACCACGGCGGAGCTTTGTTGCAATTTTTGTTCGACCAGGATCGAGGAGCCGCTGGCGGCCAGCATCCAGAGGCCGCCTCCGAAGAGAAAGACGGTGATCACGGTCTTGACGATCTTTTCCTTCAGGAGCTGGGGCATGGTGAGAAGGGCGGATCCAGGGAGCCTTATTCACCCTTCGCCCGTTCCAGGGCACGGGCCCATCCCGCCATCAGGCCTTTACGCTTTGCGGCGGTCATGGCGGGCTTGAACCTGCGCTCGGCCTGCCACTGTGAGGCGATGTCGGCGGGTTTCTTCCAGAGTCCGACGCCGAGCCCGGCCAGGTAGGCGGCCCCCAGGGCGGTGGTTTCCGTGACCACAGGCCGCACGACCGGCACGCCGAGGAGGTCCGCCTGGAACTGCATCATGAGGTTGTTGGTGCTGGCCCCGCCATCCACGCGCAGCTCACGCAGCTTCACGCCGGCGTCGGCCTGCATGGCGTTGAGGATGTCGGCGACCTGGTAGGCGATGCCCTCCAGGGCGGCGCGGGCGATGTGGGCGCGGGTGGTGCCGCAGATGAGGCCGCGCGCATGCTGATCCCAATGCGGCGCCCCGAGACCGGCAAAGGCGGGCACGACATGAACGCCGCCGGTGTCCGGAACACTGGCCGCAAGCGCCTCGACCTCGGAGGATTTCTTGATGATGCCAAGCCCGTCGCGCAGCCACTGGACGACCGCGCCGGCGATGAAGACGCTGCCTTCCACCGCGTATTCCATCGGGCAGCCTTCAAGCTGCCAGGCCACGGTGGTGAGCAGGTTGTTGGTCGAGACGATGCGCTTCGTGCCGGTGTGCATGAGCATGAAGCAGCCGGTGCCGTAGGTGTTCTTCACCATGCCGGGCTGCGTGCAGACCTGGCCGAAGAGGGCGGACTGCTGGTCGCCCGCGATGCCGGCGATGGGGATGCTGGCGCCGAGGAGGCTGGTCTCGCCAAACACCCCGCTGGAGGGCCGCACTTCAGGCAACGCCGAGGCGGACACGCCGAAGAGCTTCAGCAGGTCGGCATCCCACTTCCCGGTGCCGATGTTGTAGAGCATGGTGCGTGAGGCGTTGCTGACATCGGTGGCGTGAACCCTGCCTTCCGTCAGTTTCCAGAGCAGCCAGGAGTCGATCGTGCCAAAGGCGAGCCGGCCGGCTTTGTCGAGCGCCCGGGCCTCCGGCACGTTCTGCAGGATCCAGTGCATCTTGGTCGCGGAGAAGTAGGCGTCCACGACCAGGCCGGTCTTGGCGCCGATGCGCGCAGCCTCACCCTTCGCCTTCAGCTTGTCGCAGAACTTCGCCGTGCGCCGGTCCTGCCAGACGATGGCCCTGGAAACCGGCCTGCCGGTGCGGCGATCCCAGGCGACGGTGGTTTCACGCTGGTTGGTGATGCCGATGGCCGCGATGTCGCGGGCGGTGATCTTGGCCTTCTTCAACACCTCCTGCGCCGTGCGCAGCTGGGTGGCCCAGATTTCCTCGGCGTCGTGCTCCACCCAACCCGGCTGCGGGTAATGCTGGGTGAACTCACGCTGCGCCACCGCCACCACCTTCCCCTGCGTGTCAAAGAGGATGCTGCGGCTGCTGGTCGTTCCCTGGTCGAGTGCGAGAAGGTATTTCATGACGGCACCAATTCTTCATGCCACCCTCGCCATGACAAGACGCATTCAGGTTCAGCAGGAGTTTTTACGACAGGATTCCCAAGATGGCAACACCCAGCCCGAGCCAGCAGACATCGGCACGTTCTACGACAGCTTCCGAGGCGAGGGCTCACGGGAGCTTCTGCGGGAAACCCCAAGAAGCACCATCAGACCTCCCCTCATCGACGCCGATGCCTGGGCGAAACAAAAGGCAAACATCAAAGTGCTTACACTGCTACCAGCGAGGGCAAATAATGAAACGGAGGTGAGGTCATGGAACTACGCCAAGAATCCGCCGATGAGGGGTCTGGTAGCGTTTGAATTGCACGCCTTGTTCGTTGCTCGTTCTTTTATTATCGTTGTCCGACTGCAATCTCAATTCGATCTTCGGGAAAGTCGTCATTACCGGATCTAAGTCGGAGCATCTTAACGCCAGATTCAAAAAATGCCTTTTGGATACTCTTGGCCAATTGGTTCGGAGTCTTGGGGTCTTTCAAAACAAGATATAGCCCAGGTGGTCCAATTGTAAGTGAAGCGTCGTCTTGTATGCCATTTGGGAAATACACTTCGAACCCAGCACTGGTCAATACCGACTCAATATCCTGCGCAAATGCTACTGATTCCTGGTCTAAAACGCCTGCTGCTATGAATATCTTCTTCTTGTCTGGAATTGTCATCAGTGATTCCACTATGGCGGTCTTCTGTGGATCGACGATGCGTCGTGGCTTGGAGGCGGCATCAGCCTTATCTGCTAGTTCCATAGCAGCTCTAACTTCAAGCTGTGCTATTGTAAGTTTGCGCTTCGTCTCTTGTAATGCTGACTCCGCTGCTTGCACCCGTTCGGTCCGAGCAGCCTCCTTAGCCGATTGTCGCGCGCTGGATTCCTGTCGCGCAAAGACCGTTGCGATAGCAGAAAGAAGACCAAGAGATGTTCCGGCTATTGCGACCCAACTCATCCAAAATTGGAACGACGACAGGAAGGAATCAGACCATGCCCCCATATAAAATGTTCTGGTTGATTTTGTGCGCTCGGGCATCTTTGGCTGCGGTATATTTCAAGGGCTTTTTCCATGCTAAAAAAACGGGTGATCTAAGCATGGAAATTCTTCAACGAACATTCAAGATCTGGCATGGAAGGGCGGCGGAGAGCTTGAAGAAGGTGGGGGCATCCGAATTACGAGCAACCGTTAATACGACTACGAGCGCCCCTTCCGTTGTCTAGCAGCACTTTGTTCAGCTTGGCGTTTTGGCAGAATGGCCCTTGTGAGTTCATGAAGTTCAGCATGATTGTCGTCTAAAATCCGAAGAGCCAGCAATGAGCGAAGAGATTCGGGGATTTCACTGTCACCAAGAACCACGGGCAAGATAGGAATAGCGTTACTCGTAGCATGAGCCAATTCCGTCGAGAAAAAAACTGACTCACGTGAAGCTGCTGAAAAAAGCGGGACGAAGAAATCAGACTGCTCGATCAAAGTTCTGGTCTTCTCAGCAATGTCGTCACCAACCAATAGCTCTTGGTGTGGCAGCAAAGTTCTAATGTTGTGACTATTGAGTTCATCGGCTAGCTTAACCGCCATTTTTCGATCTTGCGTTGCATGAGAAATAAATACCGTTGCAACTGGCCTGTTTGCAGACGCTCTGATGAAGCGAAAGCTAAGTGCTAACAACGCACCAATAACGCTCGCTACCAACGTGACGCTAAACCGATCAAACGTGTGGGTATACTTCATTCCCCATGCGTCTGCTACAATTGCGCTCAAACCCGTTGTTGAAGCTACGAGGGCAATGGCGACTGCATAGTGTTCGTAGATGCGGTGAGTCCTATCTTTGAATGAAGAACTCGATGAGCCGTTAGAATCTGTGGGTGGTTTTTTCATCCTATCTTGAGAACTACGGTGATCAACGCGGCAAGTCCAAATGCGCCGGGAACCACGATGCCCCAGGACGTTACTATCTCCCCATTCTGATCCCATCCCTTTTTTCGGACGATAGTGGAAAGACCCCAAATGAGAATGACGAAGAACAGTAGAAACCAGGGCGTCTCCTCTAGCCTCCCCGCGCCCGTGGTCGGTTGAAAACTTTGGGTGGTGGCTGCTAGAGCAGAAAGAGCCCGGGCCTTTGCTGCCGAGTCTGTAATATATAGGAGAAGGGCGGTAACCGAGAGGTCTGGCCCAATAGCCAAATCATCACGCTTGAATGCTTGAAACTTATCATTCCTACTAACGATCTTCAGAAAGATTGTCAGGAACACTGCAAGAAGCGGCACTCCAAAGTTCAGAAATGCAGGATGAGCTAGCACAGAGCGCTACTATGATGGTTTGCCACACGCCCGGATCAAGCGACGGCGAGCGTTAAGCGTGTAATAATACAACAGATCCTCCGGTTGGTTGTGTTGGCGGCCATGGCTAATCGTCGGTCATCATGGACTCGTAACCCTCGCGATCCTCTGGGCTGAGTCCATCCCAGAACTTCTGTCCGGTCTCTGCCTCGACCTCCTGCATGTGCTCCATATAGACCTCTCTTGAACCGGGGTCATTCGGGTCGTTGTTGGTGTCTCGGCACCACTCAAAAAAATCAGAGTCGAGGTTCTGTGACTCTGCATTGTGTTGTGGCTCGGAAGTGTCGTCGATCATACTGGATGTCGTGTGGGAAACTAAACGCGCCGACGAATAGAAGCTGCAAGTGCCTCGATAATCGCTGAACACTCGCCCGGCGAAATAAGATCGTACTGTGCTGCAACCTCCATCAGCGGCTGCAAGTCTCCGAGCGGCAACTCGCTGGAGCCATGAGGACTGAATCGCCCGGTAGCTCCATCGTAGCGGCAACGAATGGATGTCTCGTCATCATCCCAACTCGCACTGCCTACTTCGATGGAATGGGTTGGTGAGATAACGCGGGTCTTGGTCGGGTCTGGTTTCATAGTACGCGAGGCTCGAACGATCAGGCGATTGATCGTCAGAAACGTTGTAATGGTAGCAGCTTTATCTCCAACAAGCATGTTGCTTCTCGACGAGTTTTTTGCACTCAACGTGTCGTTTTACCCGCCTGTTGGCGAGCCAGGCAATCTTTTCGTCGGTTCTGGCTGCCATGAACGGGTCAAAAGCCTGTTTGGATCATCCACGGGCATGATCAGTACTGACGCATCCAGGTGAGAACGGGGTTTTTACGACAGGATTCCCAAGATGGGCAGGATGAACAGGTCTGAAAAATCCTGCGAATCCTGTCCATCCTGTCACCAAGGCCATGAGAGACCCTCATGGGCCCATGGCACTCCCACACAGCAGACGTTGCGGCAGGACGTTTCCCCGCCACCCACCCAAGTTCAGAAGGGGGCTTGTTGAATGGATAAAAAATGGCTATTATTGGATATATTAATGGATAGACCATGCTGAAAAACCTTGCCCCAGAACCGGCAATCACCGCTGAAATGCTCAAGCTCATCGCCTCGCTGGATGAGTTCAAAGGGCAGTGGCGTGTGTTCAAGCGGCTCTCGCGGGACCAGCTTTCGCAGCTCAAGAAGATCGCCACCATCGAAAGCATCGGCTCCTCCACCCGCATCGAAGGAAGCAGGCTCACCGACAAGGAAGTGGCGGAACTGCTTTCGGGACTCAAGATTCAGGAGTTCAAAAGCCGGGATGAGGAGGAAGTGGCGGGCTATGCCGCCGCGATGGACACCGTGTTCGAGTCATTCGAGCACATTCCCGTGACGGAAAACCACGTCCGGCAGCTTCACCGGACGCTCCTGCAATTCTCATCCAAGGACGAACGACATCGCGGCGAATACAAGACCCTGAACAATCATGTGGCGGCTTTCGATGCCAAAGGAAAACAACTCGGCATTGTGTTTGAAACGGCCACGCCGTTTGAGACACCGCTCTGCATGAAAAGGCTGGTGGAATGGACTTACGAGGCCGAGCGCGACGGGGTGCTGCACCCGCTGCTCATCACCGGCGTGTTCGTGGTGTGGTTCCTTGCCATCCATCCGTTCCAAGATGGCAATGGCAGGCTCTCGCGGGTGCTGACCACGTTGCTGTTGCTGCGCCACGGCTACAGCCATGTGCCGTATGCCTCGCTGGAATCTGTGATCGAGGAAAACAAGGAGTTCTACTACAAGGCGCTGCGCAAGACACAGGGGACCCTGCGAAAGAAGCGTGTGGAGTGGGAGCCGTGGCTGCTGTTCTTCCTGCGTTGTCTGGTGCGGCAGAAAGACAATCTAAATGCGAAGATCCAAATCGAGCAGGCGAGGGTGGAGGCAGGTTCGCCGCTGGCCGCCGCAGTGCTGCGCCTGCTGGATGATGCAAGCCGCATCACTCTGGCCGAGGTTGTGAAGTCCACGGGCGCGAACCGCAATACACTCAAGGTCAGGATGTCTGAGATGGTGGACAGCGGGTTGTTGCACCGTCACGGGCGTGGCAGAGGTGTTTTTTACACGAGAGGAAGTGCAGCAAGCTAAGGTAAAAAGAATCAAAACCAATGCGGGCAAAGGCCTGCTTGGAACATCCACGGGCAGGATCAGGGCTGACACATCCAGGTGAGAAAGGGTTTTTTGCGACAGGATTCCCAAGATGGACAAGTTGAACAGGTCTGAAAAAATCCTGTGGATCCTGCAAATCCTGTCCATCCTGTCACCAAGGCCATGAGACACCCTCATGGGCCCATGGGATGCGCAAGCCTTGTGGCAGGAGTTAACCAGGAAGCTCGATGGCTTGGGATTGATGAGCCAAGTCCCCAGAATCCTGTCTTGCTCAGCCCTCCTGCACTGCTTTTTACGAACCGGACAATCGGCAGAAAAATGGGGGCAGAAAAATTCAGAAAATAAAGGGACCCACTCATGACACGTCTTGACCGCCCGGGCACCCATTCTCCAGCCTGTCTCTGGGTGAACTCGCGCTGCGCCACCGCCGGGGAGGATCAAACGGGCCGCACCTCTCGAAGACACGGGGTGCTGCCGAACAGATTGTGTGTCAGAATTGCAGCCGACCTCCCGGATTTTGTGAATCTGCCGCACAAGATCAGGTGCCGCTGGCAAGTTGTTGAAGGCATGATTTGAAGCAGCATGAGCCAGTTCCCCGTCTGCAAGCATAAGAAGCACAAGGCCCGCGGCCCGCGTCGGCAGGGGCTGGCCTGGCTTGCTTCCGAGCCCTATCGCCTGTTCTTCGCGACCGGCGCCGTGTGGAGCGTCATCGGGGTCTCGCTCTGGCCGCTGTTTCATGCGCAGAAGCTGGGCTTTTATCCGAACCTGGTTCACGCACGGCTCATGATCGAGGCCTTCGGCGGGGCCTTTGTGGTGGGCTTTCTCGGCACGGCCGGCCCGCGCATGGCCACGGCGCCGAAGCTGACGCCGCTGGAACTGTTCTGGATGCTGGGCCTGCATCTGGCCTGCGGACTGAGCCACCTCTGCCTGAAGACCACCCTGGGCGACGCCTTCTTCATCGCGCTCATGGGCTCGCTGCAGCTGAGCCTGGTGGTGCGGGTGGTGCGGTTCCGCAAGGAGGCGCCGCCGCCGCAGATGCTGCTGGCCCTCACGGGCCTGGCCTGCGGCATCGCGGGAGCGGCCCTGCTGCTGATGCCATCGACGCTGATGGATCTGCCGAGGCTGCGTCTGGCGAACTTATTGTTGTATCAGGGCCTGCTGCTGCCGCCGGTGCTGGGCATCGGCTCCTTTGTCTTTCCACGCATGCTCGGCGGTGACTTTGGCGAGCCGAAGGGGGCCGCGCAGGTTCGGGAGAAGATGATCCGCTCAACCGTGGCGGCCGTCCTGCTGGTGGGCAGCTTCTTCCTGGAGGCCGCCGGCATGAGCGTTCTAGGTTATGCCCTGAGGGCGCTGGTGGCGGCGGGCTACCTGCTCGTCGAGGTGTGCTGGCGCGGACAGCGCGGCGGCTCGCTGACCACGGGCCTGTTCTGGGCGCTGGCCCTCGGCTGGCTGGGCCTGGTGCTCGCGCCCTTTCATTATGTGCAACATGTCTCGATCGAGCACCTGCTCTACGTCGGCGGGTTCGGCATGCTCATGCTGGTCGTCGGCTCACGCGTGTTGTTCGGCCACAGCGGGGACCTGGATGGCTTCTTTGTGACTTCGAAATGGGTAAGGTTCCTGGTGTTCCTCGGCGTGCTTGCGGCAACGACAAGGGCGACCCCCGCCTGGGTGCCCTCAACAACGGTCTCGCATCACATCTACGCCGCCTGGACCTGGGGTCTGCTCTGCGTCTTCTGGCTGGCCTGGCACCGGCGGCGGTTTGTGAAACGGGATGAGGAGGAGTGATTGGAACGCTCTCGACTCCGCAGCTGTTTTCAGTGGAGCGCGGAACTCCGATTCCGCAGCATCGCGAACGGCTGGTTAGGCGTGGAGCGACCCTTCACTCTCCTCCGAATCCCAGGCCCGTCCTGCGGGTTGAAGCGGGCGTGTGGGTGGTTCGGGTGTGGTGAGCGAACCACCTTGCAGCGGATTTGGAAATCCGCGCTCCAGGGATGCCTTCCGAACTTCCTCAAAGCAGGCAGACCGAATGACGAGCGTTTAGAATCCAAGGCTCGGCCGACGCAGAAGGGCGGCCTCCAGGCTGATCCTGGGGCCGCCCTTCAGGAGGCAGAACTTGTCGTGGCTCACTTCACAAAGATGAACTGCTGGGTGCTCAGCGCGGCGAGCGTGAGATCCTCCCAGAGGTTCCTGTTGGAGGCGTAGCTTTCCAGGCGCTGATGCAGCAGGGCGCGCTCCTTGTCGGCGGGGCGGCGGCTGTAGAGGCTGAGGTAAAGCGTGTCGAGCTTCTGGTCCGGCGTGACGGCCTTGCGCAGGTTGATGCTGAGGACGGACCAGGCGCTGGTGATGCTGCTGCCGAGGCTGCCGTTCATGAGGGTCAGCGCCTGGGGCACGGAGGCTTCATCGCTGGCGTTCTCGATCACGTCGCGGTCGCTCTGGCCGAATTCACGCAGGAAGTGACCGCGCGGGGCGGGCGAAGGCAGCTCGGCGGCGCGGCTCCAGGAGGTGTGCAGACCCTTGACGTAGCCGGCATAGCTCTTGCGGCTCTTCGGATCCTTGATGCCAAGCAGGACGGCGTCCTGGTCGATGCGACGGGACGTCTCGGCGGACATGGGCATGTCCTTCGCCTCGACGCGGGCGCCCTCCATGAGGCTCATCATGGCCATCTCCATGGCGCCGCCGCCGGCGATCTCCCTGAGCTTGGTCTTCACGGCCTCGTTGCCCGACTTGCTGGCGGCCTCATAAAAGCAGGTGGAAACCGTCTGACGCAGGATGCGCTGGCTCTCATTCAGGCGGCGCTGAATGTCCTTGATGCGCTCCTTGTCATCCTTGGCGCGGGCTTCATCGAGCTCCTTGCGCAGGCCGTCGAACTCCTTGTTCTGAGCCTTCATGGCCACGGCGACCTGTTTGCAGGCCTCGTAAAGCAGGGGTGCCTCGGTCTTGTCGAGCAGGCCGGCCAGCTGGCGGCGGTTGTCGAGCTCGCGCTTGTCGCGTTCACGGGCGCTCCAGTTGACGCTGTCAGGCTCGGGATTGACGAGGGTCACCAGGGAGTCCCAGGCCTGCTCGGCGCTCATGCGGTGGAAAACAGGGCCCTGGAAGTAGCAGGGCTCGCCCATGGGCACCTCCTTGATGCTGGCGCGGGCGAAGGCCTGGGTGCTGAGCAGCATGCGCAGGAAGGCCTTCATGTCATACTTCATCGCCACCATCTGACGGTTGAGGAAGGCCTGCAGCTCGGGACTGGACGGCACGCTGCTGTCCATGAGCTCGTCGAGCGGCTCGATCAGCGCGAGGCCGAAGACACGCTTCCACAGACGGTTGGTGATGACGGTGGTGAAGCGCGGGTTTTCAGGCGAGGTCATCCATTCGCTGAAGCACTGGATGGGGTCGCTCTCCTTGGTCAGCGTCACCGGCTTGCCGAACATGACGGAGGCGGGCACGATGTCCTTCGGCTTGGCATCCGTGTACTTGTAATCGTGCGGAAGCCGGATCGGCGACTTGTTTTCCACCACCAGCGTGTCGCGCAGCGGACGGGTGACCTCGGTGAGGGCCTGGCGCATGAGGTCCTGGGTCTCCTTGTCCAGGGCCTTGTCCTGACGGATCATCTTCTGGGTCTCCTCAACGCCGGGGGAGCGGTAGCTGGAGGCCGTCATGTTGTGGGTGAAGGCGGCCATCTCGTAGAACTGCTTCTGCGTCCACTTGTCGAAGGGATGGTCGTGGCACTGGGCGCACTCCATGCGCGTGCCAAGGAAGATGCGCGTGGTGTTGGACAGGTTGTCCAGCGGCATGCCGCGGTCGCGCATGTAGTAGCCGATGGCGCCGTTTTCAAAGCAGGCGCCGCTGCTGCTCACCAGCTCCCGCGCCATCTGGTCCCAGGGCTTGTTGTCATGCAGGCACTGGCGGAGGTAGTTCAGGTAGTTCTGGGACGTGGTGCTGTCGCCGACGCCCTGGCTCTGGGCGCGGAGCACGTCGGCCCAGTAGTTGAAGGCGTGGTGCACATAACCGTCGGAGGCGAGCAGGCTGTCGATGAGCCGGGCGCGCTTGTTGGCATCCTTCGAGTCCAGGAAGGCCCGGGCCTCCTCCAGGGTGGGGATGCGGCCGACGACGGTCAGATGGGCGCGGCGCAGGAAGGTGGCGTCATCCACCGGCGCGTTGGGCTTCAGGCCGTGCGAGGCCCAGCTGCGGGCGAGCAGTTCGTCGATCCGCCTCGCGGCGGCGGCGCTGTCTGCGGCCTGGCCGGCGGGCAGGGTTCCGAGCAGGACCGCAAGAAGGGGGGAGAGCAGGTTTGCTTTCATGAGGAAAACCAACGTGGAGGGCTCCCGGCCATGTCAGCAGCGCCCGGGTTTGCCAACTCCGGCCCAACCAACGACAAGACAAGCACAGCCGGCCTGCCTAAAAGTGTTTCAAAAATTCCCCTGCGGAACGGGCCGGCTTGCAGGATGTCCGCGCCCCGTCCGGGGGCATTTTTCCTTGCTTCGCAGCATGTCAGGGCGGATTCGCAACGTAGTAGCCTCCCCCCGATGCCTGCATCCCGTCCAGCGCCCTGGCTGCGCCTCCTTGTCTTTCTGCTCATCAGCGCCGCCGTGGCTGGTGGCGGGTTCCTGTTTTACAAGCGCCAGGAGGCCGCGAAAGCCGCACCGGTGGCCGCGCCGAAGGCCCGGGGCGCCCAGGTAGTGACCTCCGCCCGCGTGACCAAGTCCGACTTCGCCCTCGACCTGCTGGCCATCGGCACCGTGGCGGCGGACGAGTCCATCGATCTCAGCTCCAACGTCACCGAGGCTGTCACCGCCCTGCACTTTGAGGACGGTCAGCAGGTGAAGAAGGGCGCGCTGCTGGTCGAGCTCAGCGCCGCCGAGGAGGAGGCCTCCCTGTCCGCCGCGAAATCGCAGCTTGCCGAGCATGATCGTGAAATCGCCCGCCTCCAGAGCCTCGTGAAGGATGGCGCCGCGCCTGAGGCGAGGCTGGAGGAGAGACGCACGCTGGCCGAGGTGGCCAAACAAAATATTCGGGAGGCCGAGGCGCGCCTGGCCGACCGTCGCATCCTGGCGCCGTTTGACGGCTGGCTCGGCCTGCGCCGAATCAGCGTCGGCGCACTGGTCTCGCCCGGCACGGTGATTGTCTCCCTGGACAAGATCGACCGGGTGAAGATCGACTTCGGCGTGCCGGAGACCTACCTGGGCCTGGTGAAGCCCGGCGCAGAGATTGAGGCGCGGACGCAGGGCACCGAGGATCGTGTCTTCAAGGGCACGCTGACCCAGCTCGACTCCCGCGTTGACCCGGTCACGCGTTCGGTGGCCGCGCGCGCGCTGGTGCCCAACTCCGACCTGCTGCTGAAGCCCGGCATGCTGGTGATGGCGACGCTGCGCGTGCAGCCCAGGCTTTCGGTCTCAATCCCCGAACGTTCCCTCGTCCCCATCGGCTCGAAGTCGTTTGTGTTCGTGATCGATCAGGACAAGGCGAAGCGGACGGAGATTGTCATCGGCCGCCGCAAGCCGGGGTTCATTGAGGTGCTCCAGGGTCTGCGGGAAGGCCAGGTCATCGTCGCCGACGGCCTCGTCGGGCTCCAGGATGGCATGACCGTGAAGGTGACCGGTGAGTTCAAGGAACCGGTGAAGGCGTTCAATCCGGAGTCGCTTTCCAGCACGGCCAGCAGCGCGAACTGACATGTGGCTCTCCGACACATCCGTCCGCCGGCCGGTCCTGGCCCTGGTGATGAACCTCATCCTCGTCGCCTTCGGCATCGTCGCGTACACCCGGCTGCCGCTGCGTGAGTTTCCGGACATCGAACCGCCCATCGTGACGGTGGAGACCTACTACCGCGGCGCCTCCTCCAGCGTCGTGGAGCGGCGCATCACCCAGCGGCTGGAGGATCGCATCTCGCAGGTCGAGGCCATCGAGAACATCTCCTCGATCTCCGTGGACGGGAAGTCGGAGATCACGGTGGAGTTCACGCTCGGCCGCGACCTGGACGCGGCGGCCAACGACATCCGCGAGGCGATCAGCCCCATCCTGCCGACCTTTCCCGCCGAGGTGGAGCCGCCGAACGTCGGCAAGACGGAGCTCAGCGCCGAG
Source organism: uncultured Prosthecobacter sp. (assembly GCA_964642905.1). Taxonomy (GTDB): domain Bacteria; phylum Verrucomicrobiota; class Verrucomicrobiia; order Verrucomicrobiales; family Verrucomicrobiaceae; genus Prosthecobacter. Next base: position 4,387 of record CAZXPU010000053.1, on the reverse strand, counting down.
GTGCTGATGTACCTGAACCTCACCAGCGAATCCCGCAACACGCTGGAGCTGACGGACTATGCCGAGCGCTACCTGATGGACCGGTTTTCACGCCTGCCGGGCGTGGCCCGCGTGCGCATCAACGGCGGCAGCCGCTACGCCCTGCGCATCTGGCTGGACCGTGAGGCGCTCGCGGCGCGCGGGCTGACGCCGGTGGATGTGGAGAAGGCGCTGCGCAGCGAAAACGTCGACCCGGCGGCCGGCACCGTGCAGTCGCTGGACCGGCAGTTCACCGTGCGCATGAGCCGGCAGTACCGCAGCGTCGGGGACTTTGAAAAAATGGTCATCGCCCGCGGCGCCAACGGCTACCAGGTGCGGCTCGGCGAAGTGGCCCGCGTCGCGCTGGGGGCGGAGGAGGCGCGCACCGTCTTCAAGGGCAACCGCGTGCTCATGGTGTCGATGGGCATCGTCCGCCAGTCGCGCTCGAACCCGCTGGAGGTGGCGCGCGCCGTGCGTGCCGAGGCCGAGGAGATCCGCAAGACGCTGCCGCCGGACCTGCGCCTGGAGAACAGCTACGACATCAGCCAGTTCATCGAGGAGTCGCTGCACGAGGTGTACCGCACGCTGGGCATCGCCATCCTGCTGGTCATTGTGATCATCTTCCTCTTCCTCGGCAGCTTCCGCGCGGTGCTGATCCCGACGGTGGCGGTGCCGGTCAGCGTCTTCGCCACCTGCCTGGTGCTGCTGGCCCTGGGCTACTCGATGAACACGCTGACGCTGCTGGCCTTCGTGCTGGCCATCGGCCTGGTCGTCGATGACGCCATCGTCGTGCTGGAGAACATCCACCGGCGTGTCGAGGAGGGTGAGAAACCCTTGGTCGCCGCCTACAAGGGCACGCGCCAGGTCGGCTTCGCGGTCATCGCCACCACGCTGGTGCTGATGAGCGTGTTCGTGCCCGTGGCCTTCATGCCCGGCGACACCGGACGCATGTTTGCCGAGTTCAGCGTGACGCTCTCCATCGCGGTCGCCTTCTCCGGCTTCGTGGCCCTGACGCTCTCGCCCATGATGGCCTCGAAGATCCTCCGGGGACGCGAGGGCGACGGCCTGGTGGCACGCCTGCTCGACCGCACCTTTGGCGCGGTGCAGAGCGGCTACCGCTGGCTGCTGGGCTGGGCGCTGCACTTCCCCGGCTCCGCCTTTCCCGTCGTCGCAGGCCTGACCCTCCTGTGCGGCTGGCTGCTCACCCACATCCCGGACGAGTTCATGCCGCGCGAGGACCGCGGCTCCTTCTTTGTCACGGCCACCGCGCCTCCGGGCACCACCTTTGCGAGCACGATGGAGACGCTCGACAAGCTGACGGACAAGGTGATGTACCTGGTCGAGGACACGAAGGAGGCCACGCGGGTGAACTCGCGCGCGCCCCGCACCTTCGGCGCCACCGCCGACTTCAACGAATCCATCGCCGTCGTCACGCTGACGCCCTTCGGCACGCGCCGCGACGGCTTCGCCATCATGGACGACGTGCGGAAAAAGACGGCCGACATGACGGATGCCAAGGTCTCGGTGATCATGCGCCAGGCCATCCTGCGCGGCCTGAACAAGCCGCTCGAGATCGTGGTGAGCGGCCCGACCTACGAGGAGCTGGCGCAGTGGCGCGACCTCATCCTCGCCAAGGGCAGGGCCAACACGGGGCTGGTGGGTCTCGACTGCGACTACCGCGACACCAAGCCGCAGCTGCGCGTGGAGATCGACCCCGTGCGCGCCGCCGACCTGGGCGTGTCCACCGCGGACATCGGCCTGACGCTGGAGACGATGCTGGGCGGGCGCCGCGCCACGACCTTCATCTACAACGGCGAGGAGTATGACGTGATGATGGAGGGCGGCTACGAGGGCAAGCGCACACCGGTCGACCTGAACAACCTTTTTGTTCGCAGCGAGCGCACCCGGGAGCTCATCCCGCTCTCGAATCTGGTGAAGCTGGAGGAGTTTGCCGACAGCGGCACGCTGAACCGCTACAACCGCATGCGGAGCATCACCTTCGACGCCGAGCTCGCGCCCGGCTACAGCCTGGGCGAGGCCGTCACCTACATGGAGGACCTCATCCGGGAAACCCTGCCCGGCAGCGCGGTGGTGGGCTACAAGGGCAACTCGCTGAAACTGAAGCAGAACCAGGGCAACATCGGCATCATCTTCGCGCTCGCCCTGATGATCGCCTACCTGGTGCTGGCGGCGCAGTTTGAGAGCTTCGTGCATCCGTTCACCATCATGCTGACCGTGCCGATGGCCGTCGCCGGAGCGCTGCTCGGCCTGCTGGTCATGGGCATGAACCAGAGCATCCACAGCCAGATCGGCCTGATCATGCTCATCGGCCTCGCGGCCAAGAACGGCATCCTGATCGTCGAGTTCATCAACCAGCTGCGCGACGAGGGCGTGGAGTTCCGCGAGGCCATCCTGACCGCGAGCGAGCAGCGCCTGCGCCCCATCCTGATGACGGCTCTGGCCACGGTCATGGGGGCGCTGCCTCTCATGCTCGGCAGCGGCGCCGGCTTTGAGACACGCCGGGTCGTGGGCGTGGTCATCGTCTTCGGCGTCAGCATCTCCACGCTGGTCACCCTGGCCCTGGTGCCGCTGATGTACGCGATGCTCTCACGCCGCACGGGCTCGCCGATGGACGTGACCCGCCGGCTGGAGGAGGAGCTGGAAAGAACGAACGCCGCATGACGACCCAACTCATTTTGCTTCCATTTTTCAGGCGCGGCCGGGCGGCGGCCCTGCTCCCCGCCCTGCTGCTCCCGGGCTGCAATCTCGCGCCCAGATACCAGCCTCCTGAAACGGCCCTGCCAGCGGAGTTCAAAACCCAGGGGCCCTGGCGCACGGCGAAGCCTGGCGATGACCAGCCGCGTGGCGAGTGGTGGCGCCACTTTGGCGACACACGGCTCGGCCAGCTCATGCAGGAGGCTGAAACGGCCAGCCCGACGCTGGAGGTGGCGCGCCAGCGCGTCGTGGTGGCCAAGGCCCGGGCGCGCGCGGACAAGGCCGGGCTTTTCCCCTCGGCAACCCTGCGCAACAGCGCGCAGCGTGACCGCACCACCGGCACCATGGCCTTCCAGTTTGCCGGCGGTCGCACGCGCACGACGCTGCTCAACACGCTCGACCTTCAATATGAGATCGATTTCTGGGGCCGGAACCGCAACCTGGGACGGGCCGGCGACGCCCGCGCCGAAGCTGCGGACGCAGGCCTGCAAAGCGCCCGTCTCGGCCTGCTCAGCGAACTGGCGATGAGCTACTACGCCCTGCGTGTGCAGGACTCCCAGATCGCTCTGCTCAACCGCACCGTCGCCGTGCGTCAACGCACCGCCGACCTGGCGCGCAAACGCCTGGCCCAGGGCGACATCGCGCAGATGGACGTGGCGCAGGCGGAGACGGATCTCGCGGAGACGCAGGCGGAGGCCATCGGCCTGGAACGCGGCCGCGCGGAGCTGGAGCATGCCATCGCGCTGCTGCTTGGAAGGGTGCCCGGCGAGTTCAGCCTGCCGGCCTCACCGCTGACCGGCTCACCGCCTTCGCTGCCGCGCAGCGTGCCGAGCGCCCTGCTGGAGCGGCGGCCGGACATCGCTGCAGCGGAGCGTGAGATGGCCGCCCTGAACGCCGAGGTGGGCGTGGCGCGCGCGGCCTACTTCCCCTCGCTGACCATCGGCGTGCGCGGCGGCACGCAGACCAGCTTTTATGAACTGATGGACAATCACAGCAGCCTCGTCTGGGGCCTGGGACCGGCGGCGGTCGAGTGGCCTCTGCTTCGCGGCGGCCGGGTGAAGGCAGGCCATGAAATTTCCAAGGCGCGCTACCAGCAGGCCGCCGCAGGCTACCGGCAGGCGGTGCTGACGGCCATGCAAGAAACCGAGGACGCCCTGAGCGGCCTGGAAATTTTAAGCCGGCAGTCGGCGGCCCAGGACACCACCGTGGCGTCGGCGACCAAGGCCCTGGAACTGGCCCACAAGCGCTATGAGTCCGGCCTGGTGGCCTATTATGAAGTGCTGGACGCACAGCGCACGCAGCTGCGCGCCGAACGTGAGTCCACGAGGCTCAAGGGCGAGCTGTTCCTGGCGACGGTGATGCTGGTGAAGGCCCTGGGCGGCGGCTGGTGAGGCTCACGGCCGCGGCTCAGGCGCCCAGCGGGTGCCAGGTCGTCTTGAACTCGATCAGCGCACGGATCTCCTCCACGCCCTGCATCGAGTCGGCGAACCAGTCCATGGTCTCCTCGGCGCGTCGCAGGTGCAGGCGCTTGATGCTCTCCGCCGCGCCCAGCCGCAGCGTTTTGCGCTCCTCCGGGTCCGCCACGCCGCTGAGGGCGCGCAGGTGCTCGTGGCTGGCGAAGGCCGGGATCAGCTCGCCGCGAATGCCCGTGAGC
>CAZXPU010000052.1:0-35758 GCA_964642905.1 uncultured Prosthecobacter sp. | reverse complement strand
GGACCTTCTACCAACTACCACCACCCTTACCAACCTTCAACCACCGTCAAACACAGTCAACCACCGTCAACCACCGCCACCGCCCTCCCCATGCCTCCCAAACTCACCACCACCCACTGGCTGATCATCGTCATCGCCAGCATCGGCTTCCTCTTCGACACCTATGAGCTGCTGATGACGCCGCTCGTGGCGGCCCCGGCCATCGCCGAACTGCTGAAGCTGCCGCCGAGCAATCCGATCGTGACCAACTGGGTGGGCAACCTGCTCACCATCGCGGCCGTGTGCGGCGGCGTGTTCGGTCTGCTGGGCGGCTGGCTCGTGGACAAGTTCGGCCGCAAGACCATCATGGCGGCGAGCATCTTCCTCTATTCCGCCGCGCCTTTCTGCGCCGCGTATTCGACCTCGCTGACCACCTTCATCATCTTCCGCAGCGCGACCTTCATCGGCGTGTGCGTGGAGTTCGTCGCCGCCGTCACCTGGCTGGCCGAGGTCTTCCAGGACAAGAAGCAGAAGGAGAAGTGGCTGGGCATCACCCAGGCCTTCGCCTCCATCGGCGGCGTCTGCGTGACCCTGGCCAGCATGTGGATCAACACGAAGCTCAAGGCCGGCGGACTCGACGGCCTTGGCCTTCCTTCGGGCCTCGACGGCACGGTGGGCGCCTGGCGCTACCTGCTGATGACCGGCATCCTGCCCGCCATCCCCATCGCCCTGCTGCTGCCGTTCGTGCCGGAAAGCCAGGTCTGGCGTGAAAAGAAGGCGAGCGGCGCGCTCAAGCGCCCGAGCTTCGGCGGCCTGTTCTCGCCTGAACTCCGCCGCGTGACGCTGGTCACCACCATCCTTTCTGCCTGCGCCTACGGCATCGCCTTCGGTGCCCTGCAGGTGACCGTGGCCCGCGTGACCCCCGGCCTGCCTGAGCTCGCTCCTCAGGCCAAGATCATGAAGCCGATGATCGACGAGGCCAAGGCGCTCAACATCAAGCTCAACGCCCTGCCTCCCGGCGACCCGGGCCGCAAGGAGATCGTCGCCAAGATCAAGGAGAACGCCATCCAGCAGGCACCCCACAAGAAGGTGATCGATGAGATGAGCAGCAAGGTGCAGTTCCGTCAGGAGATGGGCGGCCTGATGGGGCGCATCCTCCTCGCCGTGCTGCTGATCGTCGGCATCAGCCGCGTGGCACTCCTGAAGGTGTTCCAGGTTCCCGCGCTCATCATCCTGCCGGTGACCTACTTCATGCTGTTCGCCAAGGGCGGTGAAACCTTCCTCTGGGGCTACTTCCTCTGCGGCCTGGTGACGGTGGCCCAGTTCAGCTACTTCGGTGAATACCTGCCAAAGATCTTCCCGCTGCACCTGCGCGGCACCGGCGGCAGCTTCGCCACCAACGTGGGCGGACGCATGATCGGCACCTGCATGGCCACCGTGAACACCGGCTGGCTGGCGCCGCTGCTGGCGGACGGCATCCAGAATGTCCGGCCCACGCACGTCGCCCTCGCCGCCGGCTACATCGCCACGGCGATGGCCGTGATCGCCCTCATCGTCGGGTTCTTCCTGCCCGAGCCGAAGGACGCGGACTGATTTCGAAGGCCACCCTTCTCAAGGCGCCGGCCGGGTATTCCCGCCGGCGCTTTTTGTTGGGTGAATGGGCTTTGCCAATGCCGGATGCCTCCCATGCCTCGGCGTCAGAGCCGTTTGCCTCGAGCCGTTTCGCTTGGTCAAAAGAATGCACACCTCCGGTTCCTCCGAGCCGGAGGATCGAAAGAAATTAGACTGCGGTGAAACGAGCGCCGCGAGTGTGAACCGCCGGGTCCCGGTTGACGTTCACCTTACCGGCCCGGCGGCGGCAGCCGCTTTGGACTGCGGCAGCCTGCTGCCGCCTTCCTCCCGCAGCCCTGCTGCGGTGGTAGAGGACTCCGCTTCGCCCCCAGCCTCCAAACCACCGGGACGCAGATCGGCGACACCATCGAAACCCCAGGGTGGTTCACGCCAGCAGGCTGGCTCAGGAAAGCGGCAGCAGGCTGCCGCAGTCCATGTGGGGAACCTGCCAGGCCGACGAACCCTCGATCAGGCTTGCACTGGCTGACCATGGCTCGGTTTTCATGGGTTCACCGTGTGCACCTCCTGCAGAATCTGTTTCAGTTCCTCCGGCACTGCCCCTTCTCGCGCCCGTCCAGGGCGCACCCCAGGTCCGATGATGGTTAGGCCTCAGGATCCGGTGGTTCTCGCTCGCCAAGCCTCGCTTCACCACCGGCTGTCTTCCGGCGAGCCTCTGGCTCGATGAATGCAGCCTCATCACCGAATGCCGAAATCCACCCGTTTCCCGGGTGAGGTGGATGGGCTTTCCAATTCGTTAGACGCGTCTGGGCACCTGGACAGGTGGCTGACGATTCAGTCCATCCTCGCTGCTCCATTCTCAATCATCCGGCTTCATCCCCACCGCTCAACCCAGCCTGGTGCCAGCCTCCAGCGAATGTCCCCGCAGGAAGTCGGCGGCTGCAATACGTCTGCCGCCCTCGGCCTGCACTTCCTCCAGCTTCAGCAAACCCACGCCGCAGCTGACAATGAGACCTGCCTTTGGATCGGCGGAGACCAGCGTGCCTGGAGCAGGACAGGCGTCGCCTTCGATCAGGCTGACACGATGCACCTTCAGCACGGACGGCTTTTCACCGGGGAGCAGGCAGCTCGTACCCGGCCAGGGATTGTAGGCGCGAATCAACCGCTCGAGTTCAACCGCGTTTTTGGCCCAGTCCAGACGACCGTCCTCGCGCTTCAGCTTGCCGCAGTGCGTGGCCAGGGCGTTGTCCTGGGGCGTGCGCGGCGGCTTTCCGGCGGCAATCAGGTCCAGCGCCTTTTCCAAACTCGTGGGAGCGGCCAGGGCCAGCTTGTCATGCAGAAGGCCACCGGTGTCGCCTGGCAGGATGGGCAGACGATCCATCAGCAGGATGTCCCCGGTATCGAGCCCCTCGTCCATGAACATGATCGTCACGCCGGTCTCGGCATCCCCTTCACGGATGGCGGCCTGGATCGGCGAAGCACCGCGATGACGAGGCAGCAGAGACGCGTGAATGTTCAAGCAGGCCAGCCTCGGCACCTCCAGCACGCTTTTCGGAAGGATCTGCCCGTAGGCCACCACAACGGCGACATCCGCCTCGAAGGCCTTCAGTTCATCGACCATGGCGCGGATCTTCGGCGGCTGCAGCACCGGCAGCCCGGCGGCCAGGGCGCGCACCTTCACCTCGGGCGGCGTCAGCACCAGCCTGCGACCGGCCGGCTTGTCTGGCTGCGTGACCACCCCGACCACCTCATGCTTGGGCGTCGATACGAGCCAGTCGAACGAGGGCAGGCCGATGTCGCCTGTGCCGATGAAAAGGATGCGCATGAAAAAAGAAAGTGGGTGAACAGCGACGGCGCAGGGCCGGACGGGCCACCGCACCGGAATCAGATCCTCATCTTCTCGAGTTCCTTCCAGGCATCCAGCGTCATCACGCCGCCGATGATGTCATAGAGCACCTTGGCGGGGGGCTGGCTGGCATCGATCTCGACGACACGGTCGCCCTTGTAGTAGTCCAGGATCGGCTTGGTCTCCGCCTCATAGGTGGCGAAGCGCTGCTGGATGACGCTTTCATTCGCATCATCAAAGCGGTTGTCCTTGAGGGCGCGCTTGCGCAGACGGCGGGCCAGCTCGGTGCGGTCCGGGCAGCTCAGATGAAACACCTTCAGCACCTCGATGTCCTCCTCCATGAGCTTGGCCTGCTCCATGTTGCGGGGAATGCCGTCGAGCACCAGGAAGTCGATCTCCGGCTTGAACTGGTGGCCGTCGACCCGCTGCTTGATGTTGGCGCGCCAGAGGGCCACGGTCACGTCATCCGGCACCAGCTCGCCGCGGCTGGAATATTCGACAAACTTCTGACCGATCGCGGTGCGGGTGTCCAGCGAGCGGAAGACATCACCGCAGGCCAGATGATGAAAGCGCGGGATGGACCCAAGCACCTTGCCCTGGGTGCCTTTGCCACTGCCTGGGGCGCCCAGGATGAGGAATGTGCGGAAGCGGGGATGGTCTGACATGCGTCGCTCATAGCACGTCACGGACTCGTCACAAGCCGCGCTTTAAGTCCAGTTTTGGCACAAAAGTCACCCCATCAACGGCAGCACCCCCCGGCGCACCGCGTCGATCGACAGGGCCTGGAGATCGCCTCCCGGAGCCTGCACCACGGTCACGCCCGGCTGCGGAGGTGCCCAGGTCTCCGAATCCGTGGGGCCGAAAAGCAGCACGCAGGGCACCCCGCAGGCCGAGGCCAGGTGCGAGATGCCGCTGTCATGCCCGAGAAACAGGTCGCAGGTGGCCAGCCGGTCCGCGAGCTCCGTCAAAGGCAGGCCGTGCCAGCGAATGAAATGATCCTCCACCCCGTCAGGCAGCGTGCCACGTTCGGCCTCCGCCTCGCCGCTGACCAGACAGACCTCGACCTCCGGCCACCCCGACCGGATTTCGCCGATCAGCTTCAGCCAACGATCAGCCGGCCAATTTTTGCTGAGTGAACCGCTGCCAGGGTGGATGGCCAGCCGCCGGGCAGGCCTGCGGGCCGCACTTTCAGGAAACAAGGGCGCGCGCCAGCCGGGCTCCTCCAGAAACATCGCCAGTCGTTCCAGAGGTCGGGCCAGCTGCTGGGCGGCGTGCCCCTGCCCCGGCAGCACACGATGCGGGCAGGAGAGGAGCGTACCGACGCCCAACGCCTCCAGGTTCGCTTTCAGAATGCCGTCCGGATCAAACAAATAGCTCACCACCAGAGTGAAGCTGCGCAGGTAGTCCGCCAGATCCGGGGCCAGCTCCGAGTTGCGGGCAAACAGCCGCGCCAGACGTGGGTCGCCCAGCGAGCGCACCTGGTCCGCAAGACCCGCCTTCACCACCAGCTCGGCGATGCCTGGATACCCCAGGACTTCGAGATGCGCCCGGGGCACGGATTGCCTCAGCAGTCGGATGGCGGGCAGCGTGACGATGAAGTCGCCGATCGCGCCGCCACGGATCACCAGCAGGCGTGGCGTTTTCAGAGCCGTGCTGCCGGAGGTCACCTGCTCCATGCCGGAATCAATCAATAGGTCGTCACCGCGAGCAGCAGCAGCAGGGCCCCGTAGCCCACGCCGCCCCAGACCGCCGCCTGCCATCGCCCTTCACGGGCCAGCAGCCAGTTCACACTGTCACGCATCAGGTAGGGCATGCCCACCAGGTAAAGGCCGCCGATGATCCAGGCATAACCAAGAATGGGGAGAAGCAGGCGCGTGACCTGCGGCTGCAGGAAGGCCGAGGCCAGCACCGGCCCGGCCAGAAGCAGCAGCAGGCTGCCCAGGGCGCGCACGGCCAGGAACTCCTTCACGTAAAGCAGCACCAAGACAAACCCGGCCGGCACCAGCAGGAGGAACCATTTCCTCAGGAAGAAAAACTCACCCATGTCCATGTTCTGCAGGACGATCATGCCCCAGATGAAATCGACCGTCAGCAGCAGGGCACCAAAGCCGTAATGGCGGGGGAATTCACGCAGGAAAGCCTTGGCCTTTTCCGCGTTCTTCCAGGCCCAGAGGTGGCTGGCCAGAAGCGCCAGGCCGAGGGTGATGCCCACGGGCTTCATCGGCAGGCCGCCCTCAGGGGCGAGGTGGTAGAGATAGTCGTGAAGATCCTTGAACATGCGTCGGAATGGCAGGAGGGCCGGCAGACTGGCGCAGGCACGCGGATTGCGCAAACGGGAGTTGCCCAGCCCCGGCTCCCTGCTAACTCACCCGCAGAGACCCCCTCATGGAACTTTCGGACAAGCCCGCTTGGTACGTCATCCACACCCGCCCCAAGTGCGAGCACGTCGCCGCCGGCCTCATGCTTGCCCTGGAGGGCGTGGAGACCTACTGCCCGCGCATCAAGTTCCAGCGCAGCACCAAACGCGGCAAGGTCTGGTTCATCGAGGCCCTGTTTCCCAGCTACTTCTTCGCCCGCTTCACGCCCGCGCAGTCCCTCCGGGCGGTCAAGCATTCCCAAAACGTCATCCGCATCGTCGATTTCGGCGGCCGCCTGACCTCCGTGCCGGATCGGGTCATCGAACTGATCCGCAACGAAATGGACGGGCAGGTGGTGAAGGAAATCCAGGCAGGACTCAAGGTGGGAGACACCGTGGAGCTCACCGAAGGACCGATGCGAGGGCTGAAGGGCATCGTCAACAGCATCCACAACGGCGACGAACGCGTGAAGGTCCTCATGGAATTCCTCGGCCGCGAAAGCCTCGTCGAGGTGAAGGCCTCCCAGATCCTCACCGAGCACACCCCGCGCCAGGCGCTGAACGAACGGCAACCCTGAGTGCCTGCCCCCAGGCTCTTCCAAACCCCAATGCAGGGCTGAACCAAAGAGGCCATCTGAAAGCCGCTCGGCTCTCGACGTAAAACCGCGACCTTTTTCACCATCGATTGTGGCAGTCACCCTCAATCTTGCCGCTCTGCCAGCCATCGGGATGGAGAATTCGACCCGAGTTAATCCACATTCGTCCTAAACGTGAAATTTCTCTCACACTCTCGTTATTCTCCACATGAAGTCCCCCTTCATCCTGTTTCTCCTCGCCACCAGCGCCAGCGCCCTCGACTTCAACCGGGACATCCAGCCCGTGCTTGCCGAGCACTGCTTCCACTGCCACGGCAAGGACGAGCAGTCGCGCAAAGGCAAGCTGCGCCTCGACCTGCGTGAGGACGCCCTCAAGGGAGGCAAGTCTGACGGACCTGCCATCATTCCCGGCCAGCCGGACAAGGGCTCCCTCCTCGCCCGCATCCTCACCCACGATGAAGACGAGGTCATGCCGCCCCCCGACGAAAACAAGCCCGTGAAGCCGGAGGACATCGCCAAGATCCGCCAGTGGATTCAGCAAGGTGCTGTGTTTTCCGGCCACTGGGCCTTTGCCAAACCCGTCAAAACCGCCGCTGCCATTCCGGCAGGCCAGTCCCCGGTCGATTTCTTCATCCGCCAGCGGCTGGCCAAGGAAGGCCTCCAGCCTTCGCCTGCCGCAAAGCCTGAAACGCTCTGCCGCCGCCTCCACCTCGACCTCATCGGCCTGCCCCCATCCCCTGCCGAGGTGGATGCCTTTCTCGCCGAGGTGAAATCCAAAGGCCTCCAGACCGCCGTCGAAACGACTGCGGACCGACTCATGCAAGATCGTCGGTTCGGCGAAAAATGGGCGCGGCAATGGCTGGACGTGGCCCGATACGCCGACAGCAACGGTTTTGAAAAGGACCTCCCTCGCGAACAATGGGTGTGGCGGGACTGGGTCATTCAGGCGCTGAACCAGGACATGCCCTATGACCGGTTCATCACCGAGCAGCTGGCCGGCGACCTGCTGCCAGACGCCAACCGCCAGCAGGTGATCGCCACCGGCTTTCTGCGCAACGGCATGATCAACGAGGAAGGCGCCATCATCCCCGAGGAATGGCGCATGGAAGCCATGTTTGACCGCATGGACACGCTCGGCTCCGGCATCCTCGGCCTCTCGCTCAAGTGCGCCCAATGCCACTCCCACAAGTTCGATCCCATCACGCAGACCGAATACTACGGCCTCTTCGCCTTCCTCAACAACACCTACGAGGCCAAGTCCTGGGTCTACACACCCGAAGGTGAGGCGGCTCTCACCAAGCTGAAGGCGGAGCTGACACGCATCGACTCCAGGCTCAGGAAAGACCATCCTGACTGGGAGAAAAAGCTCGCGGAGTGGGAGGCGTCCGAGCTCAGGCAGTGGCAGTCCGTGACCTGGAACATTGTCCATCCCGAAGACACCCACTCATCCTCCGAGCTCAACCACCCGGCCGTGCTGCCGGACGACAGCGTCCTGACCCTCGGCCATCCAACCTCACGCGGCGACCTGCACCTGTTTGCCGAACCTAAAATGGAAAAGGTGACCGGCGTGCGCATCGAGGTGCTGAAGCATGGCGACCTGCCCATGGGCGGACCCGGCCGAAGCTACAAAGGCTCCTGGGCCCTGTCGGAGCTGATCATCGAGGCCAAGAAACCCGGCTCGGAAACCTGGGAACGCCTGAAGCTCAAAAACGCCAGCGCCGACTTTGAGGAGCCGGCGGCTGGCCTGGAGCCGGAATGGCACAGCAAGGCCTTCAATCCCGAGAAACGCCTGCGCGGCCCCGCCGCCTTCATGGCGGATGGCGACCCGCTCACCGCCTGGCGCGCCGACCGCGGCCCGGGCCGGCGCAACAGCGAGTCCGTCGCCGTCGCCCAGTTTGAGCAGCCTGTCACCCTGCCCCAGGGTACCAAGCTCAAGGTGGCCCTGCTGCTGGAGCATGGTGGTGACACCAGCGACTACCGAGTGGCGCAGATCGGCCGCTTCCGCATCGCCTTGACTCAGGCCGCCGACCCGAAGGTGACCCGCACGCCTTATGCCGCGTTGCTCGCCATGCAGGTGCCTGCCGCAACACGCAGCGCCGGACAAAAACAGGCCGTCTTCGACGCCTGGCGCGCCGCCACCCCAACCCTGAAAACCTACTCCGACCAGATCGAAAAGCAGTGGGCCTCCCATCCCGAACCTCTGTCCACCATCATGCACCTCGCCGAACGCAGCACCGAGGATGCACGCGTCACCCGCCGGCTTGACCGCGGTGTCTGGAGCCAGGGCAAGGAGGAGGTGAAACCCCAGGGCATTGCCGCGCTCCATCCGCTGCCCGGCGACAAGTCGCCCAACCGTCTCACCCTGGCCAGCTGGCTCACGGACAAAAACTCACCGCTGACCGCCCGCGTGGCCGTGAACCGCCTCTGGCAGGCCGTCTTTGGCACCGGCATCGTCGAGACAGCCGAGGACTTCGGCACGCGTGCTCCCGAACCTTCCCACGCCGAACTTCTCGACTGGCTTGCCGTTGATTTCATGGAGCAGGGCTGGAGCCAGAAACGCCTGCTGCGCACCCTCGTCACCTCGCAGACCTATCAGCAGAGCTCCCAAGCCTCACCGGCACTGCTGGAAAAAGATCCCCGCAACCGCCTGCTGGCACGCGGCCCGCGTTTCCGCGCGGAGGCCGAGGTCGTGCGTGACATTGTCCTCTCAGTCTCCGGCGTGCTTTCCGACAAGTTCGGCGGCCCCAGCGTCTTCCCGCCCATCCCGCAGAGCGTGCTCGAATACAACTACTTCAAGCCCGACTACTGGAAGCCTGCGGAGGACTCCACACGCTACAGCCGAGCCCTCTATGTTTTCCGCAAACGCTCGATGCCCGACCCCGCCATGATCGCCTTTGACGCACCCACTGGCGACACCTCCTGCACCCGCCGCCCGCGTTCGAACTCACCCCTCGCCGCCCTGACCTCGATGAACGAGCCTGTCTTCGTCGAAGCCTCCCAGGCCCTGGCTCTTCGCGTGCTGCGTGAAGGCGGCCCGGACGATGAATCACGCATCAACCATGCCTTCCGCCTGTGCACGAGCCGCCTGCCGGACAAGCGCGAAAGCGAGCAGATTCAGAAGCTTCTCGGCAGCCGCCGCGACCAGCTGAAGAAAGGCGCCCTCAAGGCTTCCGACATCGCCTTCAACGCCCTGACCCGGACATCGTCCCTGCCCGCCGACGCCACCCCCAACGACATCGCCGCCTGGAGCATCGTCTCACGCGTGCTGCTCAACCTCGACGAAACCATCACCAAGAACTGAGCCATGAACACTTCACCTTTGTCTCCCGGAAATTTTGGCCGTGACATCACCCGCCGCTGGTTCCTTCGTGACTGCACGATCGGCTTCGGAGGCATGGCGCTGAACAGCCTGCTCAGCCGTGACAGCCTCGGCGCCCCGGGCCCCCTTGCGCCACGCGGCGCCCATCACGCAGCGAAGGCAAAGCGTGTCATCTACATGTTCAACGCCGGCGCCCCCAGCCACCTCGAGCTTTTTGACTACAAGCCCGAGCTTGAGAAGCGCAGCGGCCAGCTGCCCCCGGCGGAGCTGCTCAAGAACTACCGCGCCGCCTTCATCAAGCCCAACTCCGCCCTGCTCGGCCCCAAGTTCAAGTTCAGGAAGAACGGCGCCAGCGGCATGGAGCTGAGCGAGGTCATCCCCCACATCAGCGGCATCGCCGACGAAATCTGCCTCATCCGCACCATGCAGACCGACGCCGTCAACCATGCCCCGGCGCAGATCCTGATGAACACGGGCAACCAGAACTTCGGCAGGCCCAGCTTCGGTGCCTGGACGCTCTACGGCCTGGGTTGTGAAAGCGAGGACCTGCCCGGCTACGTGGTCCTCACCAGTGCCAAGGGCACCAGTGGCGGCGCCAGCAACTACGGCTCCGGCTTCCTGCCCAACATGTATGGCGGCGTGCCCTTCCGCAGCACCGGCGACCCCCTGCTCTACCTTTCCAACCCCGCCGGTTATGATGAGGACACCCAGCGGGCCTCCCTGGACACGCTGAACGCGCTCAACCACATCTCCTTCGCCGGCCAGGGCGACCCCGACATCGCCGCGCGCATTCAAAGCTTCGAAATGGCCTACCGTCTGCAAAGCAGCGCACCGGAGCTGATCGACCTTTCCGACGAGCCGAAGCACGTGCTCGACATGTACGGCATCAAGGACGTCAAGGAGCCCGGCTATGCCAGGAACTGCCTGCTCGCCCGCCGCCTCATCGAACGCGGCGTGCGCTTTGTGCAGCTCTTCCATGAAGCCTGGGACCAGCACGCCGGCCTAACCAAGGGTGTGCAGAACAACGCCCGCGACACCGACCAGGCCAGCGCGGCCCTCGTCAAGGACCTGCGCCAGCGCGGCCTGCTTGATGACACCCTCGTGGTCTGGGGCGGTGAATTCGGCCGCACCCCCATGGTTCAGGGCGGCAATGACGGACGCGACCACCACAACCGCTGCTTCTCCTTCTGGCTTGCCGGCGGCGGGCTCAAAAGCGGCCATGTCCACGGCGAAACCGACGACCTCGGCTTCAACCCGGTCACGCCGCCCGTGCACGTCAACGACCTCAACGCCACGCTCCTCCATCTGCTCGGCTTTGACCACAAACGGCTCACCTACCGCGTTCAGGGCCTCGACATGCGACTGACCGGCATTGCCGGAAATGTGGTGAAGGATGTGCTCGCCTGAGGCCCGGCGGATCAGACAGGCGCAATATCCGCTGCGGAAGGTCGGTTTCAGGGGGCGTACTTCTCCTCCATGAAGCGCCTGCCCCTCGCCCTTCTCTGCCTGCCCGCCCTTGCCCACGCCCTCGACTTCAATCGGGACGTGCGTCCCGTGCTCGCGCAGCAATGCTTCACCTGCCACGGCATGGACGACCATGGCCGCAAGGGCAGGCTGCGCCTCGACCTGCAGGCCTCCGCCTACGGCTCCGGCAAATCCGGCGAGATCGCCATCGTGCCCGGCAAACCCGACACCAGCGAGGTGGTGAAACGCATTCTCTCAGCCGACGAGGACGAGGTCATGCCGCCTCCCCACACGAAAAAGGTGCTCTCGGACAAGGAAAAGAACATCCTCAGGCAATGGATCGCCGAAGGCGCGAAGTATGAGGCGCACTGGGCCTACACGGCTCCAGTTCAAAGTTTCAAGCTTCAGGTTTCAGGTTCGAAGCCGTCACGCGGCCAACTTGAAACTTTAAACCCGAAACCTGAAACTCAGCTTCACCCCATCGATCACTTCATCCGTGAACGGCTGGAAAAGGAAGGCCTCACACCCGCTCCCGAAGCCGATCGCTACACGCTGGTGCGCCGCGTGTATCTCGATCTAACCGGCCTTCCCCCGACTCCCGCCGAAGCGGATGCCTTCGTCAAAGCGTCCGACTCTTCGGACAAGTCGGTCCCATCCGGCAAGGCCTACGAGCAACTCGTTGATTCCCTCCTCAACTCCCCCCAATACGGCGAACGCTGGGCGCGCCGCTGGCTCGACCTGGCCCGGTATGCAGACACCAATGGTTTCGAAAAGGACCGCCCGCGCCAGATCTGGCCCTACCGCGACTGGGTCGTGAAGGCCCTCAACGATGACATGCCCTTCGACCAGTTCAGCATCCGGCAGCTCGCAGGGGACATGCTCCCCAACGCCACGCCGGAGGACATCATCGCCACCGGATTTCATCGCAACACGATGCTCAACGAGGAAGGCGGCATCGACCCGAACGAATATCGCTTCTACGCCATGGTCGACCGCGTCGGCGTCACCGGCACCACCTGGATGGGCCTGACGATGAACTGCGCCCAGTGCCACACGCACAAG
The DNA here is from genome assembly GCA_964642905.1 of uncultured Prosthecobacter sp. GTDB lineage: Bacteria > Verrucomicrobiota > Verrucomicrobiia > Verrucomicrobiales > Verrucomicrobiaceae > Prosthecobacter. The sequence continues at coordinate 23,567 of CAZXPU010000052.1, read as the reverse complement.
TACGACCCCATCCTGCACACCGACTTTTACAGCGTCATGGCCTTGCTCAACAACGCTGACGAACCGACCTACCACATCCCCACGCCAGACATCGGGCAGCAGCAGCAAGCGCACGCCGAGCGCATCGCGAAGCTGGAGGCCGATCTGCCTCACAAGTTCCCAGGAGGCGCTGCGGCGATGCAGGCCCGTTTCACCCGCTGGATTGAAGACGAGTCGAAGCGGGCCTCGAACTGGCAGATCCTCCGCCCCACGGCCATGAAGACCTCCATGCCGCACCTGGAGCAGCAGAGCGACGGCTTCATCCTCGGCAGCGGCGACATCTCAAAGAGCGATGTCTATGACTTGAGCTTCAAAGCGCCGATCAAGGGCGTCACCGCGATCAAGCTTGAAGTCGCCAGCCACCCCAGCCTGCCCAACGACGGCCCAGGCCTCACCTACTACGAAGGTCCCATCGGCGGCTTCTTCCTCAGTGAAATGCAGGCCTTCCAAAACGGTCAGCGGGTGCCCATCAAGCGCGCCGAGGCCACCAACGAGGAAGAGGAGGACAAGATCAACGACGCCGCAACCACCGCAAAGCCGACGAAGAAAGCCGCACGCAAGGCCGCCGCGAAGAAGACCAACAACGCCATGGCCACGCTCGACGCCGAAATGTCCAGCGGCTGGCAGGTGCTCGGCGGCTACGGTCAAAGCCACGCGGCGGTGTTTCATTTCGCAAAACCGGTCGACATCAGCAACGGCTTCGATCTGAAGATGCTCTTCGAAAAACATTTCGCCTGCCCGCTCGGCCATTTCCGCCTCTCCGTGACGACCAGCGACCATGCCGAGGCCACCGGGCATCCGCTGGAAATCGAAAACGCCCTCGCGACGAATGACGCCACCAAGCACGAGCCCCTGATACGTGAGTTCCTCGTCAGCACGCCCGAGATGAAACAGGCCGCTGCGCCCCTGCTTGCCGCACGTCGCCAGATGCCTCGCGGGCAGCCCACGCTCGCGCTGAAGGAGCGTCCCGCCTCCAATCCACGCCCGACGAACCGCTACCATCGCGGCGAATACCTCCAGCCTAAGGAAACCGTGCCGCCCGCCGTGCCCGCCTTTCTGCCCACGTTGCCAAAGGACGCGCCCGCAAACCGCCTCACCTTCGCCAAGTGGCTGTTCAGCACCGAGAACCCGCTCACCGCACGCGTCACCGTCAACCGCCAGTGGCAGGCTTTCTTCGGCCGTGGTCTCGTGAAGAGCCTTGAGGATTTCGGCTACCAAAGCGAGGCCCCGAGCCATCCCGAGCTGCTGGACTGGCTCGCCGTGCAGTTCGTCAAAGACGGCTGGAGCCTGAAGAAGCTGCACAAGCTGATCGTGATGAGTGCCACCTACAAGCAGGCGAGCCATCGGTCCGACAAATCGGGCCAGGGGGATCTCGAAAACACGCTGCTTTCGCATGCCCCACGATTCCGCCTCGATGCCGAGATCATCCGCGATTCCGCCCTCAAGGCCGCGGGCGTGCTCTCCCTCAAAATGGGCGGCCCGGGCGTGTATCCCCCACAACCCGCCAGCGTCACTTCCGAAGGCACCTACGGCAAGGTGGAATGGAAGGTCAGCGAAGGCGAAGACCGTTACCGCCGCAGCCTTTACACCTTCACCAAGCGCACCGCGCCCTTCGCCATGGCCACCACCTTTGACGCGCCCACCGGCGAGGCCTGTCTTGCCCGTCGCGATGTCTCCAACAGCCCGCTGCAAGCACTCACACTCTTGAATGACCAGATGTTCATGGAAGCCGCCCAGGCCATGGCCAAAGCCGTGCTCGTCGAATCCCCTGACGATGACTCCCGCCTCACCAACGCCTTCCGCCGCTGCCTCACCCGCCCTCCGGCGGCAGATGAACTGGCGATGTTGAAAACCTTCCTCCAAAAACAACGCGACCAAAAACTCGACAGCGAAGCCCTGTGGACCTCCGTCTGCCGCACCGTGCTGAACCTTGATGAGACGATCACGCATCCATGACACGATTGATGACATTCCTCCTGCTCGTGGCTCCGGAAGCCTCGTCCGGGCTCGATCATGAACTGGGTGAGTTCAACCTCTTCCTTTTCTGCTTTCTGGTCGTCGGACTTGTGGGCATGGCCGTGCTGATCGGCATCGGTATCGTGACCGGAATCTGCATGGCGGCAACCGGGGGTGCCATGGTGATTTCCAGCGCAGCGCTCAGCTCCTTGATCGCTGCGACCGCCAGCCGCAATCCATGGACAGGATTGAAATGGTTCGTCGTCCAACTGTCCCTGGCCGGCGGCGCCTTGTCAGGGCTCGTGATCGGGCTGATCTATTCCCATCTTCACGGCATTCCGGTCTGGAACTGGCAATGCTCGGGGCTTTCAGCATTGCTGGGTGCAGGTGTTTCCGCCGGCATTGGCTGGGCTGCCCTCAAGTTCTGGCTGAAGGCCTGGCACCAGATTCATCCAAGGTGGAGACGACACACGCCGGATTCAATCAAACACGACGTTTCATCAGAGAATCACCATCCATGAACATCTCCAACATCACCCGCAGACACTTCTTCCAGGATTGCGCCGTCGGCACGGGCAAGATCGCGCTGGCTTCGTTGCTGGCGGAATCGGCTCATGGAGCGTCGAAGAGCCCAAATGTGGCCGCGCCCTCGCATTTCCAGCCGAAGGCGAAGGCCGTGATCCACATGTTCATGGCGGGCGCGCCGTCGCAGCTTGAGATGTTCGACTACAAGCCGACGCTGACGAAGTATGAAGGCAAGCCGTTGCCACCCTCGGTGATCGGCGGGCAGCGTTATGCCTTCATCCGGCCGGACGCGGCGGTTTTGGGGCCGCGCTTCAAGTTCGCCAGGCACGGACAGTGCGGCGCGGAACTTTCCGAGGTGCTGCCGCATCTCGCGGGCATGGTGGACGACATCGCCATCGTGAAGTCCTGCCGCACGACGCAGTTCAACCACGCCCCGGCGCAGATTTACATGAACACCGGCTTCTCGCAGCCCGGCCGTCCGAGCATGGGCTCGTGGGTGACCTACGGCCTCGGCGCGGAGACACGGGACCTGCCGAGCTTTGTCGTGATGAGCACCGGCAGCGGCATCAGCGGCGGCGCGGCCTGCTGGAGCAGCGGCTTCCTGCCGAGCGTGTATGCCGGCACGCGCTTCCGCAACACCGGCGACCCCATCTTGAATGTCAGCACGCCGGAAGGCATCACCCCAGGCACGCAGAAGGACACCATCGACCTCATCAACGCGCTCAACCAGCGGCGCCTGAAGCTCGATGGAGATGGCGAGACGGCCACGCGCATCGCCAACTACGAGATGGCCTACCGCCTGCAGACCTCCGCCCCGGAGCTGATGGACCTCAGCAAGGAGGACGAGGCCACGCTGAAAATGTATGGCTGCGATCCGAAGGTGCCGTCCTTTGCCCGCGCCTGCCTGCTCGCAAGGCGCATGGTCGAGCGCGGCGTGCGCTTCATCAACATTTACAACGAAGGCTGGGACGCGCACAGCAACGTCGAAGGCAACGTGCGCAACAACTGCAAGAACACCGACCAGGCCAGCGCCGCGCTCGTGAAGGACCTGAAGCAGCGCGGCCTGCTCGACAGCACGCTTGTCGTCTGGGGCGGTGAGTTCGGGCGCACGCCAATGGTCGAGGCCAGTGTGTCGCTCGGCCGCAGCATGGGCCGCGATCATCATCCGCAGGCCTTCACCATGTGGATGGCCGGCGGCGGCATCAAGGGCGGCGTCACCCTCGGCGCGACGGACGAGATGGGCTTCAACATCATCGAGGACGAGGTGCACGTGGCCGACATCCACGCCACCATCCTCCACCAGCTCGGCATGGATCATGAACGACTCAGCTTCCGCGCCGCCGGTCTCGACTTCAAGCTCACCGGCGTCGAGCCCTGCAAGGTGATCCGCCAGATCCTGGCCTGACAAGGCGCCTAACCAGGCCTGCCATGGCTGCAATCCGCACTTTGCAGTCCGGCGGGCTCTGTTCAGCTTGAGGCTCACCGCCCATGAAACCACCATCCTCCGCCACGAGCCGTCTTGAAGCCGATCTGAAGCTCCTGGGCTCGCGCGCCTACGACGTGGCCTCCTGGGCGGCGGCCCCGCTGCAACGCTACCATGCCGTCGCCCCTTCCCTCAAAGGGGTTCAGGCCGGCCTGATGCAACGGCTGCATGCCTGGTCGCTGGTGCCGCTGACGCTCTGGCCCTTCAGCATCACCGATCTGCTGACCGCCTGCCTTGACATCCTGGAAAAGGGCAGGCCGCTCGGAAAGCAGCTTTGTCTGATCATCGAGCTTCTCCCGGAAACACCCGATGAAAAAACCTGCAGGACCGTGGCCGAACATGAATGGCAGGTGCAGAAAGGCGTTTACGAAAACCTGGTGAAAACCCAGGCCAAGTTCGCCCAGGCGGAGCTCGCCCTGCGCGCCAACGACCGGCTGCAGGATGACTGGGACAGGATCAAGGAGAGCTTCGACATCCGAAGGCACCAGGACCACAAGGGGGTCATCCGCAGGACCATGGGCGCCGAACGAAACATGCGACCCGGCTTCCCCGTCAGCCTTGGCCGCAGCGGCGAGGCCTTCCGTCTGGCCTTCGACGCCTTCTGCCTGCGCTGGAACCTGTACGGCATGCAGCATGACGAACCCCTGCTGCTGAAGCTTGCCGTCAATCTCACCCCGCACGGCACCATGATCCTCATCCCCTCCTTCTGGTCCCTCGACCGCACGCGTGACCTGGATTGGGATGAAATCAAAAAGCTGCACAGCCTGAGGGTGCCTGGACGCCAGGGCTCCGTCCTGGCCAAGGGCCTTGAGGAACGCATGGCCAAGGCAAAAAAACTGCAACGCCTCGACGCCGAGGCGGCAAGGAAAAAGCTCAGCGGCGAAGCCAAGCACCGATTCCTCTGCCAGGGGCTCGGATACCATGAGGATACCAGCGCCAAGCGTCTCGCTAGACTGCGGAAGGAATTCTCCACAGGTGAGACTGAATCGCCTGCAAAGGCTCGAAGAAAAGCCTGACGGACAACCGCCGCCTCAAGGACATTGAATGATAACATTCGTGTTCCTTTCCGTCCGTGAGCATCGTGACATCCTGCGCTCATGCAGCTTCACTTTTCCAGGCCGCCCGAGACCGGCGCTGATTCACCCGGCCATGAGGTCCAGCCCACCCGCGCACCGGCTCAGCTTGTTTGCGAACTGGCCGAGGCCGGCGCTTTCAGCCCCTACATCGACAAGCCGCATGCGCCTGTCCTCGCCGCCTTTGGGGGAGGATCGCTCCACCAGTGTCGCATGACTGGAAAATATGAACTGCAACGGCTGCTGTCGAAACATGGGGCGCAGCTCTTCCGGTCCATCCAGCGCCACCACGTCGAGGACGGCGAGATCCTGTGGGATGACCTTACCTTCCGTCTCGGCCCCCGAACTTTCATCTATGCAGACGCAAGCCGTGTCATCGCCTGTGCGGAAACAGCGGAGGAGGCGGCCACAGCGGCAAGACAGTTCCATGACGATGCCGTCCTGCCTTCCGAACCTCGCGGCGGCAGCTACAGGCTGATCCGTACGGGACGCGACATCAGCACGCAGAAGGTGCCGCTCTCCCCGGACACGGTGCTGGATGAGGCCAGGCTTGAACTGCACTATGGAGCGGGCTTTCCAGACTGGCACCGGGACTACCTCGGCCTGCTCCACAGGCACCGCAGCGGACTCACCGTCCTGGAAGGCCCCCCGGGCACCGGCAAGACCTCCTATCTGCGCCATCTCATGGGCGAACTGACCCAAAGCCACCGCTTTTACTTCATCCCCAACGGCTCGCTCTCCCTGCTCTCCAACCCCGAGTTCGTCGGCTTCTGGGCCACTGAAAGGCGCCATTATGAAAAGGAGAATTTCGTGGTCGTCCTGGAGGACTCCGACGCCGCCCTCATGGCGCGTGGTGCCGACAACCGCGACCAGGTCAGCGCCATCCTCAACCTGTCCGACGGCATGCTCGCTGACTTCCTCCGTCTTCAGGTCATCTGCACCATCAACTGCCGCGCCACCGAGATCGACCCCGCGCTGCTCCGGCCCGGCCGCCTGCTGTGTCATCGTTTGTTTGACCGACTGCCGCATGAGCAGGCCGCCCGGCTGGCCGGGCACCTTGGCAAATCCCTGCCCGGCCCCGGTGACTATGCCCTGGCCGAGATCTTCGCGGACAAGATCCCCACGCCGACACCTCGCCGTCACATCGGTTTCACCGCCTGACCCCGCCCTTATGAAAATCGTCGCCATTGACTTCGAAACCGCCAACCACAGCCCGCTCAGCGCCTGCGCCCTCGGACTGGCGGTCTTCGAGGGCCAGGAGCTGGTCGCCTCGCCCTGCTGGCTGCTCAAGCCGCCCAGAGGCCACGGCTGGTTCATCGAGGAATGGACCGAGGAAATCCACGGCCTCTCCTGGTCCGACGTGCGCGACAAGCCCGGGTTTGACGGCATCGCCGCCGAAGTCCTGCGGCACCTGGAGTCGGCCGACCTGGTGGTCGCCCACAACGCACGCTTTGACATGAGGGTTCTTCACTCCCTGCTGGAGCACTTCCAGGTCCCGTCACGCGGCTTCCGGCACCAATGCACCCTGGAGCTGGCCCGCCAGGCCTGGCCGCACCTGCCTAACCACCGGCTCAGCACCCTCGCCGCCCACCTCGGCATTGACCTGAACCATCACCACGCCCAGTCCGACGCCATCGCGGCGGGCCGGGTGATGCTGGCCTTGAACCAGGGCGCCGCACAGGACCGCACCTTCCTCCAACCTAACTAAATATTCTTTTGAACTATGGACCTCCAAAAGCCCATGGCCACGGCCAGAACATCCGAATCCACCCCGCTCTCCCTCCTGGACATCGCGTCATGGCAGTTTCCTTCCCTGCCGGTGGAGGAGACGCCGCCCTCGTCGGCGCCTCGCATGATCGCCGCCATCCCCTCCCTGCAGCGTGGCGCCGTCTGGAAACCGGGGCAGATTGAACTGCTTTGGGATTCCATCCTTCGGGGCTTCCCCGTCGGCTCGCTTGTCGTCTGCCCCAAGTTTGAGGGGCAGGCCCATCACTCCGGCAGGCACGGGGCTGGCTGGCCTGAAGAGCTTGTCACTCATTACCTTCTGGACGGTCAGCAGCGCTGCAATGCAGTTGCACTCGCCTTCCTGGACGCCATCCGGCCGCGTGACAACGGTGAAGAACCAGCAGCCACGCTCTGGATCGACCTGAACCCGGCCCCACTGCCGGCAGCATCGACCCGCCGGTTCTGCCTGCGCGTCCTCACCACCGCCCATCCCTGGGGCTACTCCCTTGATGACAGTGCTTCGAGACTCGGCATAGGCGCCATCAGGGCTGCTGTCACCAGCTATGGGGACGGACGGAGGCCGCGGCTGACGAAGTCCTGGCCTCATCAAAGCTCCTGTCCCGTGCCATTTTCCTGGCTGGTCGAAGCAACGTTCGCCGGTCATTCGGGTGAATCACTCTGGCAAGCAGTCCGGGCCAGATGCCACGATGATGATGTCAAACAGCAGCCCTGGGCGGCCAGGGCTGCTGAACTGATCCTCAACAGCCTGACAGGTGAAGTGAGCGGACATCTGCAGGAAATCGAAGAGGGCATGATGCGGGTGCGTGCACACCGGATCCTGGCCCTGCAGGTGCCGCACGCTGTGCTCATGGGCGCAGGCCCCAGGGAGCATGCATCTGACGCCGCCGATGATGGCCGTGAACGGATTCACAACGTCGAACATCTGTTCCAGCGGCTGAACAGCGCAGGCACCGAACTGCGCGGAGAGGAGCTTCTCTTCTCGATGATCAAGGCCTACTGGCCGGCGATTGAGCTGTCCTTTGACGCCATCACGGACAGGCATGGCCGGAACTACCTGCCCATGCCAGGATCCCGTCTCGCCAGCCTCGGCATTCGCGCCGCGCTCATGAACCAGGCCCCCGCTTCATCACTCCCGCCGCAGCCAGGCATGGCGAGCCTGCGCAGCCTGGCCGCCGAAGGCGGAGCCGCCGCACAGAAGCGCGCCGCCGTTCAGGAGTTCCTTGGCATCTCCATCGCCCCCAAATCCAGCGCCTTCCACTCATGCCTGCGTCAGGTGGACGACTGGCTTCTGCAGAATTCGATGCTGCCGAATGATCCAGGCATGCCCGCCGTGCTGCGCTCAAACCTCGCCCAGGGCGCTCCCACCGTCTTCCTGCTGCTGCTTCATCTTGCGCAACGTGCCAGGAAGGAAGGCCTTTCCGAGGATGAACTCATCTTGCTGCGCAGGCCCGTCCTGGCCCTGGCCACATCGCTTCATTGGTTCGGCATCAACCCGGAGGCCGCAGTCAAGGAACTGCTGCCATCCCTCCATTCCAGGCCCCTTTCAAGCGAGTCCTTCCTGAAGCTGCTGGACCCCTTTGCATCCCCCGGCAGCCCCCAGGTCATCCATCGAATCCTGCCTCCGTCTGAACTCGAGAAAGCCATCCCTGCAGCCGACCCGGCCAGTTCCGGCCTGCCGAAATGGCAGTTATGGCAGGAAGTCGTCGGCAGCATGGAGCAGGGATCCGCCGCTCGTCAGGATCGCGAGACCTTCGTCTGGCCCTTCATCGAAAGGCTTCTGCGAAGCAGGCCGCTGCTGCTCTTCGCCCAGCGTCACTACATGGAACGTGTCTTCGGCGGCTACGACCCGTCCTGTGTCGATGTCTGGAAGGGCCACGACCGCCCATGGGACTATGACCACATCCTGCCGTCCAATTCGCTGCACTACAACTCCCGCACCTACAAGAATGCCTGCGGCCAGTGGATCAACACCATCGGCAACCTGCGAGCGTGGCCGCTTGAGGATAACCGAGGTCGTCAGGACGAACTGGCAAATCAAAGCATTCCCGAAAGCTGCCTGAAGGATTCCTTGATCCTGAGCCTGGAGGAAAGGTCCAGGTTTTCCCTCTCATGGGACGATGTCGGCGACCCCGTGAAGGCCGCTGCGTTCATGAACGCAGCCCGTGCGCGGCTCCTGAGAATTTACCAGGACTGGTACGACAGCCTGTCGGTGGCCTCCCTCGCTGGCCAGCATTCACCTCCAGTCTGATCCATTCTTCCAAGACTTATGCCCCTGCTTCCCACCACCCTCGTCTACCCTGATGCCGAAACCTCCAGGCTCGAAGCCTTGCGACTGCTGTTTCAGGACTGGATGCAGGCCTCCGTCCAGGCGGAGCCTGAGATGAAAGAACTGATCGACGGCATGGTGTTTGACGGCTTTTACCCGCATTACTTCAGCCGCAAGCCGAAGATCTTGTTCATCGGACGCGAGGCGCTTGACATTGAAGGATCCAACAATCTGGACATCCTGTACGCGGCCTATAGCGAAGGGAAGCGGATAGGCTCCAGGCATCTCAACTGCGATCGTTTCCACAGTCGGATGCTCTGCACGGCTTATGGCATCCTGAACGGGTTCCCCGAGTGGAAAAGCATTCCGTACGCCTCCGTGATCGGCAACACCTTTGGAACGCCTGAAGGTGTCAGCTTCGCCTTCATGAACCTGTCGAAATTCAGCAACGAAAGCGGTTTCTGGCAATCCAATTGGAAAATGATCCAGCACGCGGCACTCCTGGCCACCCAGCCGCGGAAGTTCATCGCCGAGGAGATCGCCATTCTCCAGCCCGACCTCGTCATCACCATGAACCTCGAAGACTTCTTTGATTCACTGGGTGAAACCGTTGCTCCGCTGGAATCCACGAGTCAGGCCGTCAAGGCCTGGAGATTGGAGAGCCATGGACACACGTCACTGCTGCTGGACTGCTACCACTTTTCCGCCTGGACCAAGCGAGATCCCGAACATTTCTACCTGCCCATCTGCGACGCTGTCAGGAGGCACCTGACCTGAGCGTATTCATGACGAGGCGCGTCGGCCGCGGCCAACCCAAAGCACTGCACATCCTGCCCCATGATTCCCGCCATCATCGTTCCAGGCCACCGGGTCGCCTCCGGCTTGAACGGCAACCCGCGTTTTCCGGGAGGGACCCTTCGCATGCAGCTGCCGCACTTCCAGGAACGCGGCCTGGACTTGAGCGCCTTTTATTCGGGCACTCTCAACGTCAGCATCGCGCCAAGAAGCTTCCGCACCCTTGCCGCCAGGCACACTTTCAAGGCCCTGAAGTGGCATGCCGAGGATCCGGCGGAGGACTTCTCCTTCTTCAATGTCACTGTGCATCGTGAAGCCGGGACGCCGGTCAGCGGCTGGATCTATTTTCCGCACCCCGACACCAAGCCGACGCACTTTCAGACACCCGATGTGCTGGAACTGTTGCTGCCATGGACGGAGGGGCTGGAATATGGCATGAAGATTCACCTGGAAGTTCCAGCCGGGCAGATGGCTTTCGATAGTTGACACCCGCAGGGCAAGGAGGTGTGCTGGCGGTTCCGATCCCGTTCCGTCCATGCTCATGAAAAGCCTCGCCCTCGTCCTGCTGCTGCCCGCGCTGGCCGCCGCCGCCAAGCCTGTTTTCCAGTCCAAGCTTGTCACTCCGGACACGCCTAACCATTCGGTGGACATCGACGCGCCTCTGGATGGTGCCAGGGAGCTGTTCCTGGTCGTCACCGACGGCGGCAACGGTTATGCCGCAGACTGGGCGGACTGGGCCGAACCCAGGCTGATCCGGGCCGATGGCAGCGAGATCCGGCTCACCGAGGTCGAGTGGAAGTCGGCCCTCAGCGGCTGGGGCGGTGTCAAGGTGAACGCCAACACCAGCGGTCAGGAGCTGCGCAGCGCCGGAAAGGCCCTCGAATACGGCATCGGCACGCACGCCAACAGCATCATCGCCTACAACCTGCCTGCCGGCGTCAAACGCTTCAAGGCCCGCGGCGTGCTCGACGAAGGCGGCTCCAGGCAGGGTGGCGACAGCGTCGTCTTCGCCGTTTACACCGAGAACCCCGGCCCCCTGGCCGCCAGCGACGTGAACGGCGCCTCGCACGAACCCGACAAGGCCGTCGAGCAGCTCGAGGTGCATCCCGAACTCAAAGTGCAGCTTTTCGCCAGCGAACCCATGATGCTCTCGCCCGCCAGCATCGACATCGACGCGCGCGGACGGGTCTGGGTCTGCGAGGTCGTCAATTACCGCAAGCACAACGGCGAACGCGCCGAGGGCGATCGCATCCTCATCCTCGAGGACAGCGACGGCGACGCGAAGGCGGACAAGTCCACCACCTTTCACCAGGGCACCGACGTCAACAGCGCCCACGGCATCTGCGTGCTCGGCAACAAGGCCCTCGTCTCCTGTGGCGACGACGTCTTCTGGCTCATCGACGACAACGGCGACGACAAGGCCGACCGCAAGCAGCTCATGTTCACGAAGATCGGCGGCGCGCAGCACGACCACGGCATCCACGCCTTCCACTTCGGTCCCGATGGCCGCCTCTACTTCAACTTTGGCAACGCCGGCAAGCAGCTCTGCGACAAGGACGGCAACCTCATCACCGACATCCACGGCGTGAAGTGCACCAATCAAAACAACCGCCCCTACCAGCAGGGCCTGGTCTTCCGCTGCGAGCTTGATGGCAGCAACGTCGAGCTGCTCGCCTGGAACTTCCGCAACAACTGGGAGGTTGCCGTCGATTCGTTCGGCACGATGTGGCAGTCCGACAACGACGACGACGGCAACAAGGGCGTGCGCATCAACTACGTGATGGAGTTTGGCAACTATGGTTATTCCGACGAGATGACCGGTGAAGGCTGGCAGGTCCCGCGCATCGGCTGGGAAAGCGAGATTCCGCTGCGTCACTGGCACCAAAACGACCCCGGAGTCGTTCCTAACATGCTCATGACCGGCGCAGGCAGCCCCACGGGCATGCAGGTCTATGAAGGTGATCTGCTGCCCAGCATCTTCCACGGCCAGCCCATCCATTGCGACGCCGGGCCCAACATCGTCCGCGGCTACATCACCCAGCCCGACGGCGCCGGCTACAAGGCCGAGATCGTCAACATCCTCGACGGCAGCCGCGACCGCTGGTTCCGGCCCAGCGACGTCGCCGTCGCTCCCGATGGCTCCTTGATGGTCGCTGACTGGTATGACCCCGGCGTCGGCGGGCATGGCATGGGGGATGTGACGCGGGGAAGGTTGTTTCGGGTGACGACGGAGGCGGGTTTGAAGTTTCAGGTTCCAAGTTTCAAGCTGGAGACGGTCGAGGGTGCACTGGAGGCCTTGAAGTCGCCGAATGAGTCGGCGCGTTATCTCGCATGGCAGGCTTTGAAGGGTTTTGGAGAAAAGGCGAAAGTCGCTCTGAACAATCTTTTCGAGGACACAAAAGCTCTGCCACAACACCGCGCGAGAGGACTGTGGACATCACTTGTCCTTACTTCCGAATCTAAATCCGCCACTGACGATGAACTTCTTGAATATCTACAACAAGCACTCACCGACAACGATCCCAACCTCCGCATCACCGCCCTCCGCGCCGCCCGCCAACTCTGGCAGCAAAAACAGCCTGAGAAGCTCCGCGAAGTCATCGCCAAGGTCGTGAATGACCAATCACCTGCGGTGCGCCGCGAAGCGGCGATTGCGTTGAGGTTTGATGGGAGTGACATAGCTAACATTCAGTGGGCAAGCTTGGTTAGAGAGGCCGAAGCCGTGAACCGCTGGGAGATTGAGGCGCTAGGAATCGCCTTTGATTGGTTCCCGATCGAGAGATATGAGGCTTCTGAAAAACTCGAAGGCCCACCTCAGCCCGAGGTCATGACATGGCTCTTATGGCGCATGACAAAGAGCAAAGCCTTGTGGGCTAAACCTTTCGACTGGGATCGTTACGCTAAAACACCTTACACCGACCCTTACGCCAAGGCATTCGAGGCTTTTTGCAAAGAGAATGCCGACAAGTTTTTGCGGTCGCTTCAGCTTCTTGGTTATCACGATAACGAGTCTGTCTCACAAGCAGCACTTTCCATCTTCCTCAAAGCCGACGCCGAAACGGCTCTCGCAGCCACCGCGTTGCTCGATCGCAATGCCATCGCTTCGAATCCGGAGGCCAAGACGCGGCTGGATGAGCTTTTGAAGCCGGTGATCGGCAAGGCGGACTTTGTGGCCTTGGTCGAAAGGCTCAACCTGACGGGTTTTGAGAAGGAACTGCTCGATTTCATCAGCGCGAACCCGAACGCGCCGGAGTCGGTGAACGCGGCGCGGCTCATCGCCGCGAATCGCGATGGTGCGCTGCGCTTTTTGAAGGACGCTGACGCGAAATCGGCCAAGGCGCTCATCGCGGCGCTGGGGCGCGTGAGCGATCGCGCGGCGGTGGCGGTCATGAACCAGCATTTCTGGCCGGAGAAGCGCGAGGACGTGCGCCGCGTGCTCATCGACGCCCTCGCGCTCAGCGGTGAAGGCGGTCGTGCGATTCTCAAATGGCAGGCCGAAGGCAAATTGCCGACCGAATTGAAAAATCAGGCCGCTCTGGCCCTCAGCCGCAGCACCGACGCCGGCCTTCGCAACGAAGCCGCGAAGGCCCTGCCGCTGCCTGCGGCGCAAGGTTTGGCGAATTTTCCGAAACTGCCCGAACTCATGCAACTGAAGGGCGATGCGACCAAAGGTCAGGCCATGTTCATGCAGGCGGGCTGCGTGGCCTGTCATCGGGTCAAGGGCCAGTTCATCGACTTCGGTCCGGACCTCTCGCAGATCGGCGCGAAGCTCAGCAAAGACGGGCTGTTCACCGCCATCCTCTATCCAGGCGCCGCCATCGAGCACAGCTTTGTCGGCTTCAACGTGACGACGAAGGACGGACAGGCGATGATGGGCTATGTCGTCAGCGAAACCGACACTGCACTGACCCTGCGCATGGCCGGTGGCGCGTCCACCACGGTCAAAAAGGCGGACATCGTCAGGAAAGAGGAAATGAAGGACTCCCTCATGCCACCCGGACTCGCCGCCGCAGTCGGCCCACAGGGCCTTGCGGATCTGGTCGCCTGGTTGCAAACGCTGAAATAAGCCCTTCCCGCCCCTCTTTAACCTCACCTTCTTTTTTCATGAGTGACTCCCTGCTGACCCTGCGTGTGCATCCTGCGGATGACCTGATCGTGGCCCTGCGTGACCTGCGCGCCGGCCAGACCGTCGACGGACTGACCCTGTGCGAGGACATTGCCGCCAAGCACAAGTTTGCCTGCCGCGATTTCGCCGAGGGTGAGCGGGTGAAAATGTATGGCGTCATCGTCGGACGCACGACCCGGCCGATCGCCGCCGGAGCCCTGGTGCACACGCACAACCTCAGGCATGAAACCTCGGAGTTCACTGGCAAGCAGGGCGCTTATGCCTGGACACCGCCCGATGTCAGCCGCTGGGCAGGCCGGACCTTCCAGGGTTTCCGCCGCAGCGACAGCGTCTCCGGCACGGCCAATTACTGGATCGTCATTCCGCTGGTGTTCTGCGAGAACCGCAACCTCGGCTTCATGCGCGAGGCCATCACACGCGCCCTCGGCTATGCCCGCACCTCCCCCTACGAACGTTTCACCCAGGCCCTGGTCGAGCGTCAGAAGCGCGGCGAGTCGCTGGAGGACGTAACGCTTCCGGAGGATTTCTTCCAGACACCCAGGCCGCTGTTTCCCAACGTCGATGGCGTCAAGTTCCTGGAACACGGCCTCGGCTGCGGCGGCACACGCCAGGACGCGGACGCCCTGGTGCGCCTGCTCGCCGGTTACATCGCCCATCCAAACGTGGCCGGCGCCACCGTGCTCAGCCTCGGCTGTCAGCACGCCCAGGTGAGCCTGCTGGAGAAGGCGCTGTCCGATCTGCACCCGAACCTCAGCCGCCCGCTGCACATCTTTGAGCAGCAGAAATGCGCCTCGGAGCGCGACATGATGTCGGCCGCGATCAAGGCCACGTTGAAGGGGGTGGCCGCGGCCAATGAACAAGGCCGTGAACCCTGCCCGCTCAACGATCTCATCGTAGGAGTCGAATGCGGAGGCAGCGACGGCTTCTCCGGCATCTCCGCCAACCCGGCGATCGGTCACACGGCGGACCTGCTGGCCGCACTGGGAGGTGCACCGGTGCTCTCCGAGTTCCCCGAGCTCTGCGGCGTCGAGCAGAGCCTGTGCGACCGTTGCGAGACCCCGGAGCTTGCCGACAAGTTTGTTCGGCTGATGCGTGCCTATGAAGGCGCCGCCAAGGCCTGTGGCTCCGGCTTTGACGCCAATCCCTCGCCCGGCAACATCCGCGACGGTCTGATCACCGACGCCATCAAGTCCGCCGGGGCCGCCAAGAAAGGCGGAACCTCGCCGGTCGTGGACGTGCTCGACTACGCCGAACCGATCCGCAGGCACGGCGGCCTCACGCTTTACTGCACGCCCGGCAACGACGTCGAGTCCACCACCGCCATCGCCGGCGGCGGCTGCAACCTCATCCTCTTCTCCACCGGCCTCGGCACCCCCACCGGCAACCCAGTCTGCCCCACGCTCAAGATCGCCACCAACAGCACGCTGATGAGCCGCATGGGTGACATCCTCGACTTCGACACAGGCCCGGTCATCACGGGCCGGAAAAGCGTGCCGGAAATGGGCGAGGAGCTGCTGGAGCTCTGCATCGCCACAGCCAGCGGCGAGCATGTGCCGAAGGCCGTGGCGCTTGGCCAGGACGACTTCCTGCCCTGGAAGCGTGGCGTGTCGCTCTGACATCGCCGCGTGGCCGGTTTGGTTTCCCGGTGAAACCATCGCAAAGCCCTCGTCAGCGGCGCTGCAAACGCGTTTGCTTTACTCCTACACCCCATGCACTCCGTCCTGATCATCGGCTGCGGCAGCATCGGCGAACGTCATCTGCGCTGCTTCCAGAAGACGGGCCGGTGCTCGGTCACCGCCTGCGACACCAACCCGGCGCTCCTCGCCGCCATGAAGGAGCGTTACTCCGCGCCCGGCTTCGCCACACTGGACGAGGCCCTGGCCTCGGGCGGATTCGATGCCGCCGTCATCTGCACCCCGGCGCACCTGCATCTGCCGATGGCGCTGAAGCTGCTCGACGCGGGGCTGCACCTGCTGATTGAAAAGCCGCTCGCCCTCGACACGGCCCTCGTGCCCGAAGTTCGCGCCGCCATCGCCCGTGCCGGCCGCTTTGTCGGGGTCGCCTATGTCTATCACTGCATGCCCTGGATGGTCGGCGCGCGCGAGTTCCTGAAAACCGGCGATCTTGGCCGCGTGCTCCAGGCCAGCGTCGTCTGCGGCCAGCATTTCCCGACCTTCCGCCCAGCCTATCGCGACATCTACTACGCCAGGCACGAGCATGGCGGCGGCGCCATCCAGGACGCACTGACCCACGTCGCCAACGCGGTGGAATGGCTGATCGGGCCCTGCTCCCGCGTCTTCTGCGACGCCTCGCACCAGATGCTGGAAGGCGTGACGGTCGAGGACACCGTCAATGTCTGCGCCCGTCACAACGACGCCCTGGTCAGCTACTCGATGACGCAGTTCCAGGCGCCTAACGAAGTGTTGTTCCAGTTCCATGGCGAGCGCGGCAGCCTGAAGATCGAGGTCCACAACCGGCGCTGGGGCGTCATGCATCACGGCGAGGCAGCATGGGACTGGCATGAAACCCCGCCGCTGGAGCGTGACGATCTGTTCATCACCCAGGCGCAGGCCTTCCTCGAAGGCATTGAGGGCCGCCCGAACCTGCTGAGCACCTTTGACGAGGGCGTGCAGACCCTGAAGTTCAACCACGCCGCGCTGCACTCGGTGCATGTCGGCATGCCCATCACCATCGAATGAGCACGGAAATCCGCCTGGCCATGCTGGGCATGATCGAGGGCAACGGCCACCCCTATTCCTGGAGCGGCATCATCAACGGCTACAGCCCGGAGGAAATGGCCCGCTGCCCTTATGCCGCCATCCCGGCCTACATGGGCAGGCAGCCTCTGGACTCGGTGCGCATTCCCGGCGCACGTGTCACCCACATCTGGACCGACGACCCGGCTGACGCCCCGAAGGTGGCCGCCGCCAGCCTCATTGAAAACGTCGTCACACGGCCCGAGGATGTCATCGGCCAGGTGGATGCCGTGGTGATCGCCACGGATGACGGCATGGATCATGTGCGCCGCGCTCGCCCCTTTGTGGAAGCCGGGCTGCCTGTGTTTGTCGACAAGCCCATGGCCGTCAGCCTCGACGAACTGCGCCAGTTTGTGGAATGGCACCGTGCCGGGCATATCCTGCTTTCCACCAGCGGCATGCGCTATGCACCGGAGATGCGTGCCGACTTCTCCGCGCTCGGCGACCTGCGCTGGATCACCAGCTTCACCTGCAAGACCTGGGAGCGCTACGGCATCCATGCCCTGGAGGCGGTGGAACCGCTGGTCGGCCCCGGCTTCCTGACCGCGACCACCCAGGGCGGCGAGAATGGAGACGTCGTGCATCTGACGCACCGCAGCGGCGTGCGCGTCACCCTTGGCGCCCTGCATGACGCCTATGGCAGCTTCGGCGCCGTGCATCTTTACGGCACCAAGGGCGAGCTGGCGCTGAAGCTGACCGACACGTATCACGCTTTTCGCGGCCAGCTGGTGGCATGGATTGACATGCTGCGCACCGGACGGCGGCCGCTGCCGTTTGAGGAAACCGTCGAGCTCATGGCCGTGATCATCGCCGGCATCCGCAGCCGTGAGCAGGGCGGCAGGACCGTCGCCATCGCGGAGATCCTGGCGGAGATCTGAGGTCGCCCAACCAAGGATCAGTTCGCCTGCACCTGGTCCCAGAACAGCTTGGCCACCATGGCAAAGACCACGAGGATGAAGACCAGGCGGATAAAGCCTGCGCCGTGCTTGATGGCCATGTGGGCTCCCAGCCTGCCGCCGATAAGCTGCCCGGCGATCATCGCTGCGGCGACCGGATAATTCACGCGGTCGGAGGCCACAAAAACAAACAGCGAGGCAAAGTTGCTGGCCAGGTTGGCCACCTTGGTGAAGGCGGTCGCCCGGGTCAGCTCCAGGCCGAGCAGCGACACGCAGGCCAGCGCCCAGAAGGTGCCGGTGCCAGGACCAAAAAAGCCGTCATAAAAGCCGATCACGCCGCCCGCCAAGCAGGCAAACAACGCCGGGCTGAGACGAGCCCTTGCCGTCGTCCTGCCCAGGCCCGGGCTCAGCAGCACATAAACCGCCACGGCCAGCAACAGCCAGGGAACGACCTTTTTCAGCACCTCGTTGCTGACCTGCGTGACGGTCCAGGAGCCGAGGCAGGCGAAGCCAAAGGTGACCAAGGCCGTGGCACGCACCTGCGGCCAGGACACCAGACCCGCCCTGGCATACTTGCGCACGGCCATCAGCGTGCCCCAGGTGGACTGCATCTTGTTCGTCCCGAGGGCGATCTGGGGCGGAAGCCCGGCCGCCAGCAGCGCAGGCAGGGAGATGAGCCCGCCGCCACCCGCGATCGCGTCAATGAAGCCCGCGCTGAGACCGGCGAGGAACAGCAGGGCGACCATCTCCCAGGTCATGACTTGCGGCCAAGGATGCGGTCCATCGAGTCCGAGGTCTGCCAGATCAGCGCCTCCGGATAATGGGCGTAGGGATGGAAGTATTCAAAGGTGAGGAAGCCCTTGTAGCCGGTCTCGGCGAGCGCGTCGGTGACGGCGGGCCAGTTTGTGGTGCCGTCCAGGAGGGGACGGAAGGTCTCCAGGCTGAAATCCGTGCCCTTCTTCGTGAACTCCTTCAGGTGCACGTTTTTGGTTCGTCCGCCGAGCACCCTGGCCCAGTGCTCCGGAAACTGGAACATGCTGATGTTGCCGGTGTCGAAGTGCACGCGCACATGCTCGCTGCCGAAGCCGTCCACGAAGGCGTTCATCTCCATCGGGGTCATCAGGTAGCCGTTGAAGAAGATGTTCTCGATGTTGAGGCAGACCTTCAGCTTCTCCGCCTCCTTCGCGAGCCTTCCGACCGCCTCCTTCGCACGGCTGTCACAAACATCGTTAGGCACCGGCTCATGGTCGTCGCGCCAGGGGATGTGCACGGCGCCCGGCACGACCAGCACGTTCTCCACGCCAAGGTCATGGGCGCAGCGGGCGATCTTCCCGGCCAGTTCGACGCCACGCTCCCTTTTGGCGGGATCATTGCTGGTCAGAGGATATGGCCAGAACAGAAAGGAGCAGAGTCCGCTGATCCGGATGCCTATCTCGTCCGCCATCCGGCGGATCTTCACATAGTCGGCCGTGCCGTGTTTCGGTGACAGGTCATTGTCGAGGTCGTAGTTGAGCTCGATGCCGTCAAAACCGGCGTCCTTGGCAAGCTGCAGGCATTCACGCAGGGTCATCCGCTCAGGATAGGGAAAGGCCCAGAGGTTGATCGACTTGAGCATGTCATGTCGCTTCGGGGAACCACGCCTTTCATCCGGGGTCCTGGCGGCGGCAACAGCGGCGGTCGGCTCAAAGGCCATGGCACCAAGCCCCAGGGAGGCAAGGGTCGCCTTGAGGGCATCACGACGGGAAAGCGGATCAGGAGCGGCATCCATGAACCCAAGTGTCCAGGGTAAGGCGGAGGACGGCGAGACAAATCTGATTTGTCCGGGCTTCACAATTCAGCCTTGTGCAAGCCGCTGAATTGGGGAATTCTTCATCTCACCGATGAGCTCCAACTGCATCGTCACACCCAGTCTGCTCCGCCTGATGCGCGCGCTGACCGTGATGGCCGTGTGTCTGTCGGTCGGGCTGCACTGGGCGGCCCTGCAGTCGGCCGCCTGGGTTGGCATGGCCGTGAGCTACTCCATCGAAAAAGGCTCGCTCTCCGAAGGCTTGAGCGACACCTTTGACGGTGAACATCCCTGTCCGCTCTGCCGCGCCGTGGAAAAGGGTGTGGATGCAGAGCAGAAATCCGGGAAGAATCGGCCTCCCCTGAAAACGGTGAAGGAGATGAAACTCACCCTCGCGGTGGTCGAAGTGCCCCATTTTGTCTTCCCCCCCTCGGAGCCCAATCGCTGGTGCACGTTCTCCAGCCTGGTCTGCGTCCGTCAGGAACCTCCTGAAACACCGCCTCCCGAGCTGGCCTGAGAGTGCCTTGAAACGCCCTCTCCGCAAAGGCTTTGACATCATGGCCTGGTCTCCAGGCGGCGCTCCAGTCTGATCCAACACCTCATCCTCTGCGAGGATGGCTCCGGCTCGTTTTTTGCGACAGAAGCCCGCTCTGGTGATGCTCCGGGAACCTCGGTGCCCCCCTGAAACCCGCATGCCTCGCCGGGCGCCTCCCTGCCACCATCTTGGGTGGCAGATTCCAAATCTAAAAACCCACCACGCGGCAACCCGGTTGTCCGCACGTCAACTTCCCCCTCTCTTATACCATGGTTCGTTTATTCCTTTCCCCCTCCATAGCCGCTCTTCTCATGGCAGCCGCCCTTGTCTCAGCCCAGAATGCGCCCTCTCCCGAGGTCATGGCCCAGGGCCAGCAGGTTTACATGCAGGTCTGCTTCGCCTGCCACCAGCCCACCGGCCTGGGCTTGCCCAACATGTTCCCCCCGCTGGCTTCCTCCAACTGGGCCTCGGCCCCGAAACCCGACCGCCTCATCCGCATGGTCCTGCATGGAGTCACCGGCCCCATCAAGGTCAATGGCCAGGCCTTCACGACGCCGGCCCCGCTCATGCCACCTCAGGGCGCCGCCTTGAATGATCAGCAGATCTCCGCCGTGCTGACTTTTGTGCGCAACAGCTTTGGCAACAAGGCCGGAGCTGTCACCCCGGAGCAGGTCAAGACGATCCGCGAGGCGGAAAAGGCGCGCACGGCCATGTGGACCGAGGCCGAGCTGGAAAAAATTCCCGTGGAGTAAGATCACATGAGCCATCATTCCCCTTCTCCAAACTCAGACGAAAGCACCGGTGCCAGGATTGTCGGCATCGGTTTCAACGCCTTCGGAATCGCCGTGGCAGGCTTCGCAGCCTTCTGGGGCATCGCCTTCCTGATCGGCGGTTTCAAAGCCGCACGACCAAAGCCTGAACAGGCTGACAAGGCTTCCTCCACCAGTCCTGCCGCAGCGGCGGCAGCGCAGGCGGCCTCAGCCAATCCGGCTCCCGCAGGAAGCACTCCTCCTCCCTCCGCGCCGACACCTGCCGTCGCAGACAGCGCCTCACTGCCGGGGTATGAAGAAGGCAAGACCCTCTTCACCACCATCTGCGCCGTGTGTCATCAGCCCACCGGCCTCGGACTGCCCAACATGTTTCCGCCCCTGGCGGGCTCGGACTGGGTCACGGCTCCCGGGCCTGAACGTCTGATCCGCATTGTATTGCACGGCTTCCAGGGACCGATCAAGGTCAATGGCACACCCTTCACAACACCAGCACCGATGATGCCACCCCAGGGCGCCCTGCCGGATCATCAGATCGCCGCAGTGCTGACCTATGCCCGCAACGCCTTCGGCAACAAGGCCGGCGCCGTGACTGTCGAGCAGGTCAAGGCGGTCAGGGTGGCCGAAAAGGAGCGCGCCGCCATGTGGGACGAATCAAGTTTGCTTCAAATCCCCCTCTCCGGGCCAAAGTCATGACACCGCCATCCTTCATCCTGGCCTGCCAGACGGCGTGGTCCCGAACGGGACTGCGCTCCAGTCGCGGCCAGGGCGGGAAAATCCGGGGCGTGCTGGTGGCTCATCTTGTGCTGGCGGCCGGCCTGACCGCAGCGAACGCCCTTGCACCCAGGAACCATGTTCATGAGCTGTTCCCGGCGATGACCACCTCAGAACGACAGATGATGCAGGGAGCCGCAGTTTACCGAAGGGCCTGCTCCATGTGTCATGAACCGGCGGGACTGGGTCTGCCAGGACTTGGCACCCCCCTTGTCGGCTCACCCTGGCTGCAAGGGTGCAGGGAGGTGGATTTTGCCGCCATCCTGGTGCATGGTGTCTCGGGCCCCATTCCAGGTACGTTCATCAGGCACCCGATCATGCCCGGGCTTGGAACCTGGCTCGATGACCGGGAGATTGCCGATGTCGCCACCTTTGTGCTTCGCACCTGGGGACAAAGGCCGCTCCAGGTGAATACCGTGACCATTCGGCAAATCCGCAAGGCCAACCCGGGTCGTTTAACCCCCTGGACCCTGGACGAACTCTCCAGACGCACCCCCACCAAGCCCCTGCCTCCGCCCGCCCCATGAGCACACCCGCCAGCAGCAGCTCCCTTCCAGAAACCGCCGAGTTCCGCCCGGTGCGCTTCTGGCTGCTGACAGGCGGGGCGATCACCCTCATCATCGGCCTCAGCCTCGCCTACAGCCGCATTCTCCAGACGGCGCTGCCCAAACCGGAGCTGCCGGTCCTGGCCACGATCAAGGGCGACCTGGAGGCCGTTGAACGCAGCGGCAGGGCCGTGCGTTTCTCGGAACTCCGGGGACAGGTCGTCGTGGCGGCATATCTCTACACGCAATGTCCGCATGGCTGCGCCGCCGTCACCGCCCAGCTGCAGAAGCTGAACCAGGAGTTCACCGGCCACCCGGGCTTCCACCTGCTCTCCGTGGCCATCCAGCCCGAGCGTGACAGCACGACCCTGCTGAAGGCCTATGCCGACGCCGTCGGCGCGACGGAAAAGTCCCCCTGGTGGTTCATCACGGGAGACCGAGGCAAGCTCTGGAGCTTCATGACCGACGAGGTCGGCATGACCGCCGCCAGGCCGATACCGAAGGAGGAGCGAATCACGCCGGACGACGAGTTCGAGCACGACCTGCGCATTGCCCTGATCGACGGCAAAGGCCGGGTCCGAGGCTACTACGCCGTCTTTCATCCCCAGCCTGAAATCGCCAAGCTGATGGGCGAGCGGCTGCACGAACACGTCCACCAGCTCCTCGGCCGCCCTCATTCCTGACCCAGCCCAGCCTTTCTTTGCCATGAAAACCCTGATCCTTCTTGTTTCTACACTCTTGGTTGGGCTGGCCCCGGCCGCCGAGCCCGCGCTGACCTACGAGGGCGAGGTGGCCGGCATCTTCTGCAGCGCCTGCTCCAGCCACGTGAAGGCCGCGATGATGACGGTGAAGGGCGTGCAGTCGGCGCGCATCCTCGCCCCGCAAAAGGGCGGCCTGCCCAGGCTCCAGGTCATCTCCACCCGCCCGATCACCCGTGACGAGGCCATGAAGGCCCTGGGCGACCAGGCGAAGATATACAACATTCGTTCGTTAGACCCGGTCAAAGGCTGATCCGTCATGAGAACCCTCCTGCTCTTTTCACTCCTCCTGGCCGGTCATGCCGGAGCCGCCTGGCAGCATTTCGAGGCGCGCCAGGTTCATCCTCTCGCGATGACGCCCGACGGCTCCCGCCTGATCGCCGCCGACTCCCCCAGCGCCCGTGTGACGGTCTTTGACCTGACCGTCTCCCCCCTCGTGCGGACCGCCCAGATCCCCGTCGGCCTTGAGCCCGTCACCGTGCGCGCCCGAACCAATGATGAAATCTGGGTGGTCAACGAGGCGAGCGACACCGTCTCCATCGTCAGCCTGGGCACGAAGAGCGTCATCGAGACCCTGCGCACCGGCGACGAGCCCACCGACGTGCTTTTTGTCGGCGGCCAGGCCTGGGTGGCCTGCGCACGCGCCAACCAGATCCGTGTTTACGACGCCGCCTCCCGCGC
The DNA here is from genome assembly GCA_964642905.1 of uncultured Prosthecobacter sp. GTDB lineage: Bacteria > Verrucomicrobiota > Verrucomicrobiia > Verrucomicrobiales > Verrucomicrobiaceae > Prosthecobacter. Next base: position 60 of record CAZXPU010000052.1, on the reverse strand, counting down.
CGCCGTCGCCACCATCCCCCTCAACGGCGTCTATCCCCACGCGCTCTCCCTGAGCCCCGA
>CAZXPU010000051.1:0-36020 GCA_964642905.1 uncultured Prosthecobacter sp. | reverse complement strand
GCCCTGTCGACCTCCCCGTACGCCGAATTCCAGGCTGAACTGGCCGAAATACACCGGCACAAGTGGCTGGCGAGTGAAAAGGAAGGCCGGGATGTGGGATTTGAAAAAGCCCTGACAGACTGGGCCGCCAAACACCGCCAGATGTGGCGCAGGGAAAGAAACCGGAGATCTCAGAAAACCGCCTGACCCCCTGAATGGACATTCATCCGTCCCCCGCCGCGCGCCTCTGCCGGCGGCCAGCTTGAATGCCATGCCCCTCCTTGACCCTGTGACCAGCCACGGCATCATGCCTGCCAGTCCCGAAGCATGAAACGCCTCTACCGCAACGCCCTGATCGCCTCAGAAGACAGCCCGCAGCCAAACCCGGGGGATGTGCTGGTCGAAGGAGACAGGATCGTGGGTGTGGCCGTCGGCATCAGCGGGGTCGACGACTGTGAGGTGATCGACTGCTCCGGGCGCATCCTGATGCCCTCCATGTTCGACATTCATGTCCATGCCCGGGAGCCCGGCCAGGAGGAAAAGGAAAACATCGCCACCTGCGCAGAAGCCGCCATCCAAGGAGGAGTCACCGGGTTCGTCATGATGCCCAACACTTTTCCGGCCATCGACAACGCCGGGGTGGTGCGGACGGTGCTCGAGAGCGCCCGCCGCACCCGCATCGGCAGCGGCATTTACACCGCAGGCGCCATCACCAAAGGACGCAAGGGTGAAGAACTGGCCGGCATCGCGGGCATGAAGGCCGCCGGCTGCGTTCTCCTCACCGACGACGGCTTTGCCGTGGACAACCCCCAGGTGCTGCGCCGGGCCATGGAATATGCCCGTGATCACGACATCCCGCTTGCCAGCCACTGCGAGGTCAGGGAGCTCTCAGGAAAGGGCTGCATGCACGAAGGCAGGATCAGTTATTCACTGGGCCTGGCAGGCATCCCCAGCATCAGCGAAGAAATCTGCATCTCCAGGGACATCCGGCTCGCCGAATACACCGGCGTGCATCTCAACATCCAGCATGTGACCACCGCGGAAGGGATTCGCACCATCAAACGCGCCAAGGACCGCGGCATCCGGGTCACTTGCGAAGTCACGCCCCACCATCTCATTTTCAACCACGAGCACATCGGCAGCTACAACACCCATTTCAAGATGAATCCGCCTCTCCGGACGGCGGAGGATAATGAAGCCCTGCTTCAAGGCCTCAAGGAGGGATGGTTTGACGTGATTGCCACCGATCACGCCCCGCATACCCCCTTCGAAAAAAACCAGGACTTTGCCAGCGCCCCCTTTGGCATCACAGGTTTGGAGACAGCGCTGCCAAGCCTGCATCATCACTTCATCAGTCGCGGAATCCTGGACTGGGGCTTGGTCGTGAAGCGCTATTCTGCAGAACCAAGGCGCCTCATGAAGCTGCCACCCGTCCCGATCAAGGAGGGCGGACGGGCTGAGTTCATCGTCTTCAACCCGGAACGAAACACCACCTTCAGCCGGAATTTCCTGAAGTCGAAAAGCGTCAACACCCCCTTCCTTGACCAAACGCTCAAGGGCATGGTCGAACGTGTCATTTTCGGCGGCCAGGAGCTGCTGAACCGATAGTGGAGGCCTGCTTTGCCCGTCAATCCACCCCTGCCCTGTCCTGCCGCCTGTCGGCCCCCCCCTCCTTCCCAATGTCCGCCGCCGCCTTCTTCCGTGAATTCATCAGCAACCGGCATTCCGTGGGAGCCGTGGCACCTTCGAGTCCTGCCCTGGCCGAGAGGATGGTCGAGTCAGCCGGAGTCTGGAAGGCTAGGCACATCCTGGAGCTCGGCCCCGGCACCGGAGCCTTTACAGAGGCCATCCGTGACGCCATGACTGATGACGCCGAATACCTGGGCATCGAAATCAACACCACCTTCGCCGGCCAGCTTCGTGAACGCTTCCAGGACATGCGCTTCGAGGTCGCCGGGGCCCAGGAGTTTGATTTCAGCAGCTACCTTCAGTCTCGCCCCGCCTTTGATGTCATCGTCAGCGGCCTGCCCTGGACGGCCTTTCCTTCGAGCCTGCAGGAAGGCATTTTGCGCAACGTGCTGCCCCATCTGAGCCCGGGCGGCAGCTTCGCCACCTTTGCCTACCTTGGCTTTCATCAACTGCCGGGCGGCCGCCGATTCAGGCAGCTTCTTCATCGTCATCTGCCCGGCGTTGAAACCAGCCGCATCGTCTGGGCCAACCTGCCGCCAGCCTTCGTCTATGTCGGCCGAAAGGGCACTTCCGAAACGTGACCGAACCGGCCGTTGGCTACTTCCAGTCCGGCTGCCTGCGCTTCAGGCATTCGCACAGCCACTGGACCATTTCCTCGACAGGCTCATGCTTCTTTCTCAGTGAAGACAACGCCTGCCAGTCAATCCTCTGACGCGGCGCCCCGATGGTGATTCGTTGCGGGCGCATCTTCTCCTGAACCTTTTCAAACTGGTCCAGGCTCATGCTGCGCAGCTCGCGCGACGTCGGCAGGTCATCCAGCTGGTCGAGCTGCAGACCAAGGCTGCTGATGCCGACCCCAAACTGATGCCCAAGACTGCGCAGGGCCTCCACCAGGGCTTCATCATTCAGCGGCTCGGCAATGACAAGCTCGCTCACCAGGGTCCACCGGGTGGCGCTCACCGCCTGAAAAAATTCGGACGCACAGTTGTCGAGGGTCAGCCCCAGCTTGACCTGCACGCCGATCAGGCTCGTCTCAGGCCCTCCAAGATGTCGGCGCAGATCGATCATGCCGGCGTCAAAACGTGCGACCTCATCCGCCCCGGTTTCAATGTCCCACTCCGCCGCGACGAGGTCCGGAATGTCCCAGAGACCCTTGATGTCCGGTGCCGCAGCCTGGCCTCCGTTAAGTTGAAAGGGATACTGGGAACGCTGGAGGCAGCGGCGCTCGTAGATGGCCAGCACGCGCTGGAAGCGCATCAGCATCGAGTCTTCATCCACCTCGCCTCCACCAAACAACAGCCGTCCTGAGCCGCTGACTCCCGCCGCCTTCTTCGTCCGCTGATAATAACCCTGCCCCTGGTCAACCTTCGCGATAGGCGATGTGGAATCATACGAGAGGATGGAGAAATGATACCGCAGGGTTGCGTCGCTGTAGTCATCCCCCAGCCTGAGTCGCACAAGACGGATCAGCTCCGTCCCCTTGATCGCCTCCTCGGGATCATGGGGCAGGATCTCGGGGAGGATGTTTCGGAGTTGGTCTCGTAAGTTCATTCCAAACTGCGTCAGCCGTTGAGCAGCATCAGCATGGAGGCTGGCGGCCCCCATGGTCAAGATCGAATCGCAACCTCGTCAGGCTGGCCTGCAGAAATGCCCCCGCGTGCCAAGGTCATCCCCGACATGCCCCCTGTCCTGCGTCGCCTGAAAGGCACGAAGCCTTCAACGACCGACGCTGATGATTTGCGGCGCCCTCTTGCGCACGCCGATGAAAACAGGTGAACGCTGTCTCTCAAGCGGATGCCAGGACAGGTCCTTCTCCGTGTTGGTGGCGGCAAAGTGCCAGGGGCCGTCATCGGTTGAAAGACTGTATTGAAGGGCTCTTCCACCATCGAGAAGCGTCGCATGCTGCACGTCCAGCTTTCTGGCCAGCTCGGCAGCCTCGCTGACGTTCATGACACCGCCATCGCCGGACAGCACGAAAACAATGGCTCCGTCCCGCCTCATGCCGGCCAGTGAACGGTAGGTGATCTTGGAGCCGTCGAAAAAGGCGTCCGGCTTCTGATCCACATAGGAAAACACCGTGTGGTTTTTCATCACCGCCGGATACCCCTGCGTGGCCTCCTCCATGGGGCCGGGCACCTCGTCGAGCAGTGATTTCGGGCCGAAGTACGGCCTGCCCCCCTTCACAAAAAAAGTGCCGCTCCATTCCTTGAAGGCGGCGTTCACCTGCCTCCCCTCATGATAGACATACCCCAGCGGCCGTCCCCTGGGGTCCCTGAAATTGGCGGTGATGACAAAATTCAGGCGTTCGGATTTCAATCTCTCATGAGCCGTGGTCAGCTCAAACTTCGGCAGGAAGCTGGTCATGAACTCGAACTTTTCCGGCTGGATCACGACCACATGCACCTCGGCGCCCAGCAGTGCCTGAACCTGGTTGCCGGGAAACCTGGCCGGCCGCCTCACCTTCAAGGTGCTCCAGCGCAACCCTTCCTCCGAATGCCGCGTCAGCATCGCCGAAGCCAGGTCACCCGGAGTCAGGCTCGAAGCCTTGCGCCAGTCCCCTTTCCTCCCCCGCACCTGCAGGGCCTCGGGCGAATCTTTGACGAACAGGGCCACGGTGTTGCTGCCCAGGTTGAAGTAAACCTCGCCATAGATCCAGCCCGCAAGAACGGCCGCCACCATCAGCAGCAGGGTCATTTTCAGCCGACGTGGCTTGGCTGGCGGGACAGGGGGCATTCAATCTCAGAAACCATGCCGATCATGCTGCTCTTTGCCGCCATGTAAAGGGGGGCGCGCTCAACCTCGCGAAAAGGTCATTGCACAGCGTCTCAATAACCTTAGGATGGCACACCCTTTCCCGTTCCATTCATGAAAAAAGCCGCCTTCATCGCCGCCATCGCCGCCATCTTCACCCTGGCCCCTTCCTGCGCGAAGCACAGCTGGGAGGAAACCCAGGTCCTGCATGAAGGCATGCACAAGTCCCACGGTCATGGCGACGCAGGTCACGACGCGCATGCCGCGCCCGCTGCCGGACACGAGGAGAAAAAGGCCGCTCATTGAGACCGGCCGCCCGGCCCGGTTCAGACCAGGTGCCTGCCCAGTGATATTTCCAGGTTGCGTTCAACCACGTCACCCATGCTGGCGCAGTTTTCAAACCCGCTCGTCTGGTGGTGCTCACCGAGCTCCAGGGAGAGCTGACGCACCTTGTCCATGGGCTCCCGCGGATTGCGCTTCATGCAGTCCAGCAGGTTGTGGATCCGCTGGTGCTCGCTGATGTAGCGCCGGGCGATCAGCGTGCGCTCCTCCTCCTGATATTGCCGCATCGTCGGCAGGTTCAGGCACTTTGAGCAGAGCCAGACCACGGGATTGTTCTCCTTGAAAAACTGCGGCAGGTAGAGGCTCCGACGGCCCTCATAGCTCTGCTGGTCGAAATCAATGGCCCGCACCCGGTACTGCACGTCCTCAAAGTCGGGCGTGATGTCGATCACATAGTTGTAGCTGCGCATGTCCCCCAGCAGGCGGATGAAGCAGCGCTCACTGAACTTCACAAACTCCTTGGCGATGCGCACCTCGTTGATGTCGGGACGCTCCAGGTAGTCACGGATGAAGACGTCACCCGGGATGCCGGCGATGTGCTCCTCCACCAGCGTGCCCGAATGGGCGAGGTAGTTGATGCGGTTGGGGGACAGCAGATGCTCCAGCTCCAGCCCGTAGACGCGGGAGGCGTCCGCCCGCTTCACATACAGGTGGTCGTAATTGTCGTTATACTGGTTGACCACGCGCACCCGGAACGGGCGCGAGTTGCCAAACTCGCAGAAGTCCACGCGCTCGACATAAAGGTGGGGCACGGCGTGCAGATCCCCCGTGCGCAGCAGCGAATAGATGCTGGTCAGCCTTGGATAAATGTCCTGCTGCACCTCACGCGGATACAGCACCGTCGACCAGTGGGTCGGATTGCCGTTCTTGTCATCCAGCGGATAGCTTTCAGTAAATCCAAGCAGGTCGCCATAGGTCGCCGGCAGCGAATATCTCCGCCCGAACTGGTCCAGGTAGGTCTCAAGATCATCCGTGAAAGGCAGAAACTCCTTTCTTTTGGTGATCTTCACGTCCGTGGCCATGGGAGTGTCAGGGGATCATGAACGTCCGCCAAACAGGCCGCCTAGCCCGCTCTTCATCACATCGGCCAGCACGCCCTGAAGCTGTTCGGTGCTGGGGAACGCCTGGTCGATGCGGCCTTCCGGAGTCAGCCTGTCAATGACCTGCGGGAGAAACTGGCTCATCAGAGGCTTCAACATGCCTGAATCCAGCCCCAGTCTGCCCGCCAGTCCGGAGATCGCATCCCCGCCCAGGGCCTGCTCCATCTGTGCAGCCCCCAGCGGCTTGTTTTCACCCAGCGAGACCCAGGAGGTGAAAACCTCCTCCAGCCCGGCCTTCTGAAAGCGCTCCATCAGTCCAGGCAGCCCGCCGGCCTCCTGGAACAGCGATGAAAGGATGTCGGCCGGCTGCCCGCGCCCCCCGAGGAGGCTGCCGACGGCCTGTTTGGCAAGTGCATCAAAAAGTCCCATGGTCAGGGCATGGTGGGAAGCGGGCATGACAAGTCAATCACCGGCGTTTTGATCAGCAATAAAAGCACCATTCCCCTGCCAATTTTTGAATCAAAAAAGCCCGGCACACCTCAAACAAGCTAACCATGATTGCTCCCCAGCCCCCGTTGCAGAGAAAGGAAAAGGAAGCGGTGTCAGGCCCCCTGCCGGCCTGCGACCCGAAAGACCTGAGCCCGGAGGACAGAAGCAGCGACGAAGCCTTCTGCCGCCAGCTGGTGGACAGATCCCTGCTTCGCGGCCCCAATCGCAGGCTCAAGGAACTGCTCCTGATCTTCAGCGTCGCTGCGGAATTCCTCAAAGGCTTCCGAGCCCTGCACTTTGTCGGCCCCTGCATCACCGTGTTCGGCTCGGCCCGCTTTGACGAGAACCATCCCTACTACCAGCTCGCTCGCAGGATGGGCGCGGCCATCGCACGCATGGGCTTCACCGTCATGACCGGCGGCGGCCCCGGCATCATGGAGGCGGCCAACCGCGGCGCCAAGGACGCTGGCGGACGCAGCGTCGGCTGCAACATTCAGCTCCCGTTCGAGCAGAAGCACAACCCCTGGCTCGACCGCTGGGTCACCATCAAGTACTTCTTTGTCCGCAAGGTGCTGCTGGTGAAGTACAGCTACGGCTTTGTCATCATGCCAGGCGGATTTGGCACCCTGGATGAAATGTTCGAGGCGCTCACCCTGATCCAGACCCGGAAACTGAAGAATTTCCCCGTTGTTGTCATGGGAACCGAGTTCTGGAGCGAAATGCGCGGCCTGGTCGATCACATGGTGAAAGGCGCCACGATCAGCCCCGAGGACATCGACCTCATCTGCTGGACCGACAGCGTGGAAGAAGCCGTCGCCCACCTCCAGGAACGCGCGGTCAGGCAGTTCGGTCTCCGTCACGAGACGGTTCCATGCAGCAGCGTGCTCCTCGGTGAGAAGAGCCTCTGACAATCCTCGCCCGGCGGGTTGCGCGACGAATCGCGCCCCTTAAAGTCATCATCCCCCTGAATGACTGATCATCTTCTCAAGCTGCGCAACGGACTCATGTTGGGCTATGCCGAATGCGGCAGCTCCTCCGGAGAAGTGCTCTTTTACTTTCATGGATGGCCGAGCGCACGAGTTCAGGGGGAGCTGATGGCCGATGTCGCTGAAAAGTTCGGCCTGCGGGTCATCGCACCGGACCGGCCGGGCATCGGCCTTTCAGACCACCAGCCTGGACGCACCCTGCTGGACTGGCCAGACACCCTGGCGCAGCTCGCCGCGCATGTCGGCGCGCAAAAGTTTCACCTGATGGGATGGTCCGGCGGCGGCCCTTATGTCCTTGCCACCGCCAGGTGCATGCCCGATCGCATCCTGAGCGCCAGCATCTGCTGCGGCGCACCGCCGCTCAGGTTCCTGGGATACGATCACATGTTCTGGATCTACCGGCTCATGATCCATCTCCGGCACAGCTTTCCTCCGGTGCTGGGCCTTCTGTTGAGGATCGGCAGGGTGATCTCCTCCGGCAACCCCTCCAAGGCGCCGCTCAAATGGCTGATGCGCATGCTGAGCGGCGAGGACAGACGCGTGCTGTCCGATCCAAGGATCTTCAATGTCGTCAGGCGTGGCATCGTCGAGGCCCTCCGGCGCGGCCCGCGAATGGTCATCGCCGATGCAGACATCTACCTTTCCGAATGGGGCTTCGAGGTGAGCAGCATCAACACGCTGGTTCACTTCTGGCATGGCAAGGAGGACCGCAACATCTCCTGGAGATACAGCGAGCAGATCGCCGCCCTGATGCCCCATGTGACAACCCACTGGATCGAGAACGACGGCCATTACTCCCTGCCCATCACCCACATCGAACAGATTGTGAGGAACGCCCTGGAATGCAGGGCTCCGTCATGCGACGCATGCTGATGCGGCCGCAGCCCGCCCCCATGACCGGTTCGGAGGCTCCGATCACTTGCTTGATGTCCTGACCTCGACCTTGCGCAGGATGACCTCATGCCCCTCCTCCCGGGAGTACACATAACCCGTCCGGCAGGTTTCCACCACTCTCGGCAGGGCCTTGCCTGGAATGCTGTCCACCACCGCGATGCGACGACGAAGGTTGGTGTCCACCTCGGTCCCCTCGGGAACATCGAACTCGGTCACGCCATGCTGCAGCAGGATGTCCTCAAAGGACGCCCTGAGCGTCTGAAGCTGGGCGACGATGTCCGTGCTGCCATGGGTGCCAAAGCGTGAGGTGAGCGCATCAATCAGGTCGATGCGCTTGATGATGTCATTGGCAAACATCACCACGGTTCCCTCGTCCACGGGGATGCCGCGACGCATGATCTCATGTTTCTCCTCAAGCTCAAGAAGCTGACCGCGGAGCCGCGCCTCGATGTCCTGCCAGTGCTTGATCTGGGCCTCGGCCTGGGCGAATTCGGCACGTCGGTCCTTCAGCCCGGCCAGCTCGGCCTTGAGCCTCTCGCTCTGCACCAGCTGATCCTGAAGCAGACGGTCCATCTCGGTCAGACGCTTGCGCTGTTCTCCTTCAAGAGCCTGAAGGGATGCCTTCTGCTTCATGGCCTGCTCTGCAAAGGCAGCCAGTTCGGACTCGGCGCGAATCCTCTCCTTCCTGGCCTCCTCGACACGAGCGCCTTCACGGTGACAGCTTTCCTGCAGTGCGTTGATCTTCACCTGCAGGGCCAGCTCACGTTCAGCGGCCTCGCGGAGCGCCCTTGTGGTCTCGTCATGCCGGGTTCCGAGCGATGCCAGGGCGGCGCCGAGAGACAGCACCTGCCCTCCGACATGGGTGTATTCGCCAAGACGTTTTTCCTCCTGTCGCATCCTGTCCTGAACTTCCGCCAGACTGCTCTGGGCCGAGGCCAGGCTGCGTCGATGCTCCTCGGATTCCCCGGCCAGGCGCTTCTCCTCAAGCTTCAGGGCGTCAATGCGGTCCAGCCTCGACTTCATGTCCGCATCCAGGGCCTCGAGCTGTGAGCGACCCGCCTCAGCCCTGCCCCGCGTGTCCTTCAGATCCCGTTCCATTTCCTTGAGGGCGGCCTCTGCCGCAGCCGTCCTCTCCTGGGCCGCCTTCAGCCTTCCAGCCTCGTGGTCCACCTCGGCCTGAACCTTCATGACCCGTTCCTCACGCAGGCGCTGAGCCTCCTCAAGCTGTGTAATCTGCTGCTGAAGTGCCGCGACCTTTTTCTGGGACTCGTCGGTGGAAACATTCAGTCGCGTCACATACTGCGAAGCCTCGTCGCGTTCCCTGCCCAGAGTGGCCAGAAGCGTTTGAAGCGCGGCCACCTCGTTGTTCAACGACGGCACGCTCTTGCGCAGCCCCTTCTCCTCTTCACGAAGCTTGGCCGCGGAAGCCTCCACCTCCGCACGCCTGGTCTCCGCCGTCTGCAGGGCCGCGTTGACCTTTTCAAGCCTGGCGGTTGCATCCGCAGACCTGGCCTCATCCGACTTGATCTTCTTCGCAAGGTCGTTGACCTGCACGGTTCCCGCCTTGACTCCCTCTTCCAGAGTCTGCAGCTCCCGACGCAGCTTCTCCTGCTGACGGGTCAGCTCGCCCAGCTGCTTGTCCTCCGACTGCCGCCGCTTCTCCGTTTCCTTCAGGCGCGCCTGGGACTCCATGAGCTGCTTCTGCACATCAGCCAGTTCGGCGGCGCGTTTTTCAGCCGTGCTGACGCGGGCTGTCAATTCCTTCAGCTTTGACTCCGCCAGAGTGGTCTCGGCAAACCTGGCCTTCGTCTCGGCTTCCAGCTTTCCACGCTGTTCCTCCAGCATCTTCTGCAAACTGCTGATCTCTTGCCGCAGGGACTCGACCTCCTCCGTGGCGGTCTTTCGATCCGCACGGGCCTTCTCCAAGGCCTCCGTGACTGACTGCCTGTCCTTTTCAAGCGTCTTCAGCTCGCTTCGCAGCGCCTCCGTCTCCGTGCGCAGCGGCGGCAGCAGCTTCTCGTTTTCCTCACGCTGGGACATCAGCGCCTTCACATGCCCAAGCAGGTCATCGCGATCCCCCGAAACCTTGACCAGCTCGCGCTTCACCCCCGCCAGATGGGATTCAACATGCTTGAGCTCAACGGCCCGGGTCTCCAGTTCCTTGACCTGGGCGGCGAGCAGGGAAAGCCTGGCCTCAGTCTCCTCCTTCTGTTTTTGCAGCGCCGACAGCGACTCCTGGGCCTGGGCGGCATCCGACTTCAGGGACGGCAGCCGTTCCTCAAGCCCCGCCAGTTCTTTCGAAGCCTCATTCAATCGCAGCTGCGTCTTCTCCAGGTCCGTCGTGGCGATTGTCAGGGAGGCTTTTGCCTCGGCAAGACTTGTCTCAGCCTGCTTCAATTCCGCCAGACGCGCCTCAAGCTCCGCCGTCTGCTTCTGCAAGTCGGCAAGACGTGCAGCCATCTCGACGGATTTCCGCTCATCTTCCGCTGTTGAAGCAACCCAGGTGGCATGACGCGCCTCGAGTTCCGCGACCTGCGCCTGCCTTTCCGTCTGCGTTGCAAGCAGCGTTGCAAGCAGGGCCTCCAAAGCGCCCGCTTGTTCGCGCAGACCGGCGGTCAGTGAATCCTGAAGCTGTTTCTCCGCGACCGCGTCCCTGGCCTCGTTTTTCGCCAGTTCCTTGTCGCCGAGAATGACAGCGAGATCCGCCTGCTCCTTGGCAAGCTGTTCACGCAGCCGGACCAGGTCCTGCTGAATCAACGATTGCTGCCTCTGGGATTCCTCGGACTGCTGACGGAGCTGATCAAACCTCGACTCGGCTTCAGCGAGATCCTTGCTGCGTTCCTCATGCGCAGTCTCCGTCGCCCGCAGGCTTTCACGCAGCCTGGCAAGCTCCGCAGATGCCGTCATGTGCTGCTCTTCGGCCGCACGCACCTCCGCCTCCGCTCCCTCGCGCCGAAGGCCGAGCGTTCGCAGCAGGGTGTGCTGGGCACGCCCCATCTCCGTGGCCGCCAGCAGTTCGCGTGTCATGGAGTCACGTTCGGAGGTCATCTGAACGATCGAGGCCAGGAGCTCCGCCTTGTGCTGCTCGACGGCCTTCAGCGCCGAGTTCGCGTCCGCAAGCCTTGCATCCGTCCCTGACAGCTCATCCAGCTTGGTGGTCAGGTCCGCGGCTAGCGCCTCAAGCCTGGCGTTCTCAGACAGGAGTCCTGCCTGAACCTCGCGCAGCTTCTCAGAAGCGGCCTGTTTTTCGGTCAACTGACCATCCAGCGCCGCCAGTTCCTTCTGCTTCGCCGCCTTTGCCTCAGAAAGAGCGGCATCCAGCTCCTTCCGCTGTTTCCCGAGCCTGGCGACCTCCGCTGAGATCTGGGCCTGTTCAGCCTTCAGGGTCTCCAGCGAACGAGTGGCTTCGGCCAGTTCATGGCGTGTCTGCTCCAGTGATCCGGACTTCCGGTCCAGCTCGGTCAGCGCCTCCCTGGCGGCCGTCAGCCTGGCCTCCAGTTGCATCAGTTCCGAAGATTTTTTCCCGGCCTGTTCCTCCAGGGTGGACAGCTTCTCGGCTGCCGAAGCCTGACGGCTCTCCACTTCATTCAAGGCCTTCTGAGCCTGGAGCTTGCCCGCCTCCGCCTTTGCCTGCTCACAACGGGCCGACTCGGCCGTTTCTGAAAGGCTTGCCGCCTCCGATTCGGCGCTGTCCTTCTTGATGACAAGGGCCGCCAGGATGGTGTCCAGCATGCCGCGCTGCTGCTGGAGGCCTTCCACCGCCTGCCGCCCATCCTCAATCTGGACGCCGAGTTCTCTGAGTTGCTGTTCCAGCCCGACCTTCCGCTTCTCCAGTTCCCTGAGTTCTGTCTCGGACTGCTCAAGACCTGCGCGGGCCGCCTTTTGCGCCGAGGTCATCCCCTCTTCCAGTTTTTCCAGCTCTGCCCTGCGCTGTTGAACCTGGGCGGTCAACGCCTGGACTTCCCCCGAATGTTTCTGCTTCAGCTCCGCCTCCGATTTCGCGGAGTCAGCGAGCTTCTTCTCCAGTTCGGCAAGCCTGGACTGCTTCTCGTCCGCCACCCTGGCAAGTTCCTTCGCACGATCATCCTCCTGCTTCAGCTCCTGGCGGACTTTCTCCAGTGCCTGCCCGGCCTCTGCACGCTCCGCGGTCAGCTTGGCAGCCTCCTGGCGAAGCGTCTCCAGCCCGGACTCCGCCGCCTGGCGCTGCTCTTGAAGTTGCTGGGTTTGCTCGCGGATCGCCTGAAGCCGCGCCTCGGCCTCCGCCGCTTCCTGACGCGTGGATTCCAGCCTTGCCGACTGCGCCAGAAGGTCCGTCGAAAATTTCTGCTTCAGTTCCACCTCCGATTTCGCGGAGTCAGCGAGCTTCTTCTCCAGTTCGGCAAGCCTGGACTGCTTCTCGTCCGCCACCCTGGCAAGTTCCTTCGCACGATCATCCTCCTGCTTCAGCTCCTGGCGGACTTTCTCCAGTGCCTGCCCGGCCTCTGCACGCTCCGCGGTCAGCTTGGCAGCCTCCTGGCGAAGCGTCTCCAGCCCGGACTCCGCCGCCTGGCGCTGCTCTTGAAGTTGCTGGGTTTGCTCGCGGATCGCCTGAAGCCGCGCCTCGGCCTCCGCCGCTTCCTGACGCGTGGATTCCAGCCTTGCCGACTGCGCCAGAAGGTCCGTCGAAAATTTCTGCTTCAGTTCCACCTCCGATTTCTCGAAATCAGAGGTCGCCTTTTGCATCTCGGCCGACCTGGCCTCCAGAACTCCAACGCTGGAAGCCAGCTCCTGACGCCTGGCCTCCTCCCGCCTGATCTCACCTCGAAGCGCCTCCAGCCGCGCAGACATTTCGACACGTTCCAGGCGCGTTTTTTCCGCATCCTTGTGAAGGGATTGCAGGGACTGGCCGGCCGTTTCCAAGTCCGACTGCACCTTGGTCAGCTGGCTGCGCGTGGACTCCAGTTGATTGACCAGGTTGGAGACCTCCCTGCGTTTCGTCGTCAGCTTCTCCACCTCAGAACTGGCGGCGGCCAGGGATTGCTTCACCTCGACCAGCCGGGCATCCGCAGCACCGGCCTCCTTTCGCCTTTCATCGATGGACTTTTCAAGCTCACGCAGCTCATCCCGCCGGCGAGATTCCTTTTCATTCTCCTTGCGCAGCAGATCACGCTCCTGCCTGAGACGTGACACCTCCTCCTTCAGTTCATCCGCCTGCTTCTGGAGCGCCGGATCAGGCATGGGCGCAGGGCGTGCAATCGGCATCGCCGAAGGGGCTGGCACGGCCCCGGGCATGGACGGCTCCCCACGGGTTAGAGGCGCCCGCGTCGGTTCGACAGGGCTGGTTTCGGATTTCGCCTCATCCCTGGCGGGAATGGATTCCGTGTCACCTCGTCTGCCGTCGGATGGCGCAGGTGCCGCCCTGCCCGGACCGGCAGGCCTGGAACCTGACGCCGGAGCCGTGCCCTTGGGCGCCCTTTCGCGAAACCGGGCGTCCAGCTGGCCGAAGCGGATCTTGTCCCCGCCCTTCACCATCGCCCGCTCCACCCGCCTGCCGTTGACAAAAGTGCCGTTGGACGACTTCAGGTCGACCAGTTCATACCCGCCGTCGGCCTGCCGCACAAACTCGGCGTGAAAGCCGGAGATGTAGGTGTTGTCGATGACGATGTCATTCTTGGAATCCCTTCCGATGGACAGCCGCTCTTCGAGAATGTCGAAGACGAACTCATTACCATCATTGAGGTTGAAGGCCAGGTACGGCATGGACGGACGACGGAATCAAAAAAGGCAGAAAACCAATGCTTAATTTTAGATGATGATCGAATCAATCTTAATTAAGCGCGCATGGCCGTCCTCCTTGCAATTTGTCCGGCCAGGCCTCCCGGAGGCCTATCCAACAAAGCTTCAACAATTCACAGGGTCCCCAGGCGGCATGAGGATGCCTGGGCTTTCCGGCCGTAGTCGGCCGCGGCGAGTTTAAAGCATGCCGCCGCGCTGCTCGACCCACTGCATGGCATGGCGGACAAGCGCCGCCCCGTCCGTGATTCCAAGCTTGTCCTTGATGTGCGCCCTGTGCGCCTCGACCGTCCGGGCGCTGATGTTCAGGCGGGTCGCAATGTTCTTGGTCGCCACCCCCCGTCCGATCATTTCCAGAACCTCCAGCTCCCTGTCGGTCAGCGTGTCGATCCCCGCCCCCTGGCGGGGACGCTGTCCGCTCACCTGTTCCAGCATGCGGCTGGCCATGGCATCGCTGACATAAATGCCGCCTCCCAGCACCTTGCGCACCGCGGTCACCAGGTTGTCGGCCGCCACCTCCTTCATGATGTAGCCCCTTGCCCCCGCGCGCAGGGCGCGCTCGCCGTACATGTCCTCATCATGCATCGACAGCACCAGGCAAAGGGTGCCCGGGTGCATGGCCTGGATGTCCTTGAGCAGCTCGAGGCCGTTTTTGTCAGGAAGGGTGAGGTCAATGACCACAAGGTCGGGACGATGCGTTTCCACGGCGGCAAGCCCCTCGCAGGCGCTGCCTGCCTCGGCGCAGACGTCCAGGCCGGGTTCGCTGCGAATGAGCTGGGCCAGGCCATGGCGCATGATCGGGTGGTCATCCACCAGCAGCAGCCGTTTCATGGGCGGCTGCGACTCTTTTGATTTGGCTGCGGTCTTGGTACGGGAATTTGGCATCTGACGATCGTGCCGCCGAAGTCATCATGCTCCACAGCCAGCACGCCCCCCATCATCCGGGCGCGGTGGCTCATCGTCAAGAGCCCCATGCCGGTGCTTTTGCCTGAAATGTTGTCCGGGATGCCGATGCCGTTGTCCCGGATGCTCAGGATGATCTCAGTCTCGCCTTCTTCAGACAGGGTGATTTCGATGCGGTCAGCCCGGCTGTGCTTGATCGCGTTGGCCACTGCTTCCTGGGCGATGCGGTACAGCTGCGTCGCCATCTTGTTGTCCGCCACCTCGACAGGGCGGTCGCAGCGGAACGGACAGCTGATGCGAAACACCCGTTCCGTGCTCTGGGCAAGGTCCGCCAGGGCGGCCATGAGGCCTGCGGAATCCAGCACCACAGGCATGAGCCCGCGGGACATCTCCCTGGCCCGGGTGTTTGCCTGGGAGACCAGCCGGACGATCTCGTTCAGGTTTTCCGCCTGGGCCGAACCACCCTTGGCCAGCTGCTGATGGGCCACTTTCGCCAGGCAGCCGATCGCGGCAAGCTGCTGGCAGAGATCATCATGGATGTCCTGGCCGATGCGGTGCTGCTCCTCCTCGCTGATGTGAAGAATCTTCTCCTCCAGCACCTTTCGTTCGGTCAGGTCACGGATGATGCCCGTGAAAACACGCCTTCCGTCCGGCATCACGACCTCGCCCACCGACAAGTCGATCGGGAAGATCGTGCCGTCCTTCCTCTGCCCCACCGCCTCTCGCCCGATGCCGATGATCTTCTTCACCCCGGTGCGCAGGTAGTTCTGAACGTAGCTGTCATGCTTGTCCCGGTAGGGCTGGGGCATCAGCATGCGGATGTTCTTTCCCAGGATCTCCTCACGGGCATAGCCAAATATGCGTTCAGTGGCGGAGTTGGCGGTCTCGATGACGCAGGTCTCGCTCATCGTGATGATGGCGTTCACCGCGGTCTCGACGATCGCACGACTCTGGCGCTCCGACGTCAGCAGGGCCTCGCGCGCGGCCAGCAGCTCGGTGACATCACGACCGACGCACAAAATGCCGGCGATCCGACCGTCACCGTCCTTGATGTCCGAATGCACCCACTCGACATGGCGGATCTGGCCGTCCTTGGTGACGATGGGCTTCAGATGGCTGTCGGAACGATCCTTGCCGATCCGCCCGCGGCATCGCTCCACCGCATCCTGCTGATGGTCCGGATGCACCAGTGTGGAAACCCAGTCACGCCCCTTCACCTCATCAAAGGTCCAGCCGGTCAGCTGCTCAAGGCCTCGGCTGATCCACATCATCCGCCCTTCCGTGTCCACGCCCATGACCAGCATGCCAGGATGGTCGACCAGGCTGTCAAAAAGGGCGGGATCAGAGACGGGGCACATGCTGCGACACCGTTCGGCACCAGCATGGCCCCTGTCAACCATGCCCGTACCTCCGGCATCGGCCGGCATGGGGTCGTCTGTGGAGCGATGAAGGGCTTCAACCATGTTCAAGGGATGAAATCCGCGGTTCAGTCGCCCCCCTCCGGATGAACGTCCGGCTTGACGGCAAGAATCGAACAAGGCGCGTTGGCCACGATCTTCTCCGCCGTGGTGCCGATGAGCATCTCCCGCAGGCCCGTCCTGCCCCGGGTCCCCAGGACCACCAGGTCGGCATGCCGTTCCTTCACATGATCAACAATTGCCTCCCGGATGTTGATGCGCTCAACCACGCTGGTGGAGATCTTCACGCCGGGCTGTTCGGCGGCGAGCGGCTCGGCAAAGGCGGCCAGCTCATTCTTCCAGTGCCCCAGGGTCGCCTCATCAGCTCCCAGCGGCAGCGGTGACACAAGTCCGCCATAGTCCACCGACATCGCCAGGGCGGACTGATAGACATACAGGCAGTCGACCGACGCCTTTTCCAGGGCCGCTATCTGCACGGCGCGGCGGGCGGCCTTGGCGGCGTTGTCGGAAAAATCCACGCAGGTGGCCACATGCTTGAAGGCTCCCCAGGCGTCCTCGCGGACCAGCAGCACGTCCACAGGGGCCTTGCGCACACACTTCGTGGCGATGATGCCGACACGATGCGGATCAAGCCGTGAGCCTTTGACCCCCATCACCAGGAGGTCCGCCCCGTCCACTCGGCAGGCGTCGACCAGTTCCGTGAAAGGATGCCCGATCCGGACCTCAACTTGGATATGAGGCATGCCAAGTTCTGCATCGTCCACAAATTTGCGCAGCTTGGCCGTCCAATCCTCCCGGATGCCCGCCTGATCCATCGACAGGGCGCGCTTGAGCTCGTGTACCAAAAATTCATCCATGACATGCACCACGGTGAGCCGTGCGCCGGTCGGTGCGGCCAGGCGAACCGCCTGACGAAGGGCGTTGAGGCAGGACGGGGTGAAATCCACCGCCGCGACAAGATGGGAGTAAGGCTTCATGTGGGTCTGGGTTGAGATTACCCTTAACGTCGTCTCAGGCGCGCCCCCATCCTTGTTTTCCACTGGGCGGTGCTTGTGGTGAGCCTTGCGGTTTCGCCTGGAGCGTGAACTGTAGCCCACCCCCTACCCTGCCATGAACGCCCGCCACATCCCGCTCATCCTTGTCTTTCTGGCCCTCGGCTATGGAATCTGGCACTATCATTCCGACGCCGGCCGCCTGAGACAGGAGATCGACCAGCTCAAGGCCTCCCACGAGCTGGCCCTCCAGGCCAAGGATGAGGAGATCCAGCGGGCGCTCGCCGCCCAGAACGCCCAGCATCAGAAGGCGCTGCAGTCGCTGAACGATGACCATGACAAAAAGCTGGGCGAACTGCGTGACGAGCAGCGCCAGCAGATGGCCCGGGCCTACAAGGAATTCGAAAGCATCTTCACCGGCAACAAGCAGACCCTCGACTACATCGCCGCCCTTGAAACCAAGATGAAGTCCGGCCAGACGCTCTCCAAGATCGAGCTGGAAAAGATGACCGTCATCGCCAGCGGCGTCGGATTCCTCCAGAAGCAGTACCAGAAGCCGCTCCAGGAGTTTGCCGCCCTGCGCGATTACTTCGAGGATGTCGCCAGGCGGCCCAACGAAAAGCCGAAGTCCAGCTTCGGCTTCTTCAAGAGGATGTTCAGCAGGGAGTTCCGCGAGGCGGAAAAGGAGTATTACCGCGAGGAGGGCGCCCGCCGGGCCTTTGAGGAGGCCCAGGGCAAGTTTGACGGCGTCTATGCCTCCGCCCAGCGCTCGATGAAAGCGGTCAACCTCGACACGGACGCCCTGCTGAAGAAGCTTGATGACCTGATCCAGGCCAGGCAGGAGGCCAATGCCGAGGACCTCAGCTCTTATTTCAGCAAGGCCCGCGAAGCCCTGCGCACGCATCAGGAGATTCTTGACTTCGACCCTGAAGTGCCGCCCCAGGCGCCCAAGGTGCAGCCTTGAACCGTGCGCCCCTGACACCAGGGCCATGCACACCTGAAGGACGAGCCTTGACCTCGCCCGCCCCCGCCCTATCTGCACCGTCCCATGTCCACCCCCAAGCGCATCGTACTCAAGTTCGGCTCCGGCATCCTGACCAGGCTCAAGACGCCCGAACCCGATCCTGTGCAGCTGCGCAAGCTGGTCGAGGCTGTCGCCCTCATGAAACAGGCAGGTCACAGCGTCGTGGTCGTCAGCAGCGGCGCGGTGGCCTCCGGCCTCAAACCTCTGGAGTTGGCCAGACGCCCCACGGACATGACCACGCTCCAGGCCCTGGCCGCCGTTGGGCAGACCCACCTGATGCACGCCTATGAAAACCTGCTCAGGGACCACGGCCTGCATGTGGCCCAGCTTCTCGTCACCCACGAAGACCTGGCCCAGGATGAGCGCGCGCAACGCTTCAAGGCCACCCTGGAACGCCTGCTCGAGTTCCCCCAGGTCGTGCCCGTCATCAATGAAAACGACAGCGTCGCCATCGAGGAGCTGAGGTTTGGCGACAACGACAAGCTCTCCTCCCGGATCGCCTGCCTCTGGAAGGCGGACATCCTCATCCTGCTCACCAGCGCCCCCGGCCTGCTGCGTGACATGAGCCATCCCGAGGAGGGCCCCATTCCCGTCGTCGACGATGTCGACGACGTCATCCATCACGCCCAGGAGGAAAAAACCGCCCTGGGCACAGGCGGCATGATCTCCAAGCTTCGGGCGGTCCAGGACGCCGTGAACGAGGGCGTGCAATGCATCATCGCCAGCGGCCGCCAGGCCGAGCAGCTGCCGCTCGTCGTCGAGGGCGGCGGCACCTGCACACGCTTCACCGCAAAATCCTGTTAGGCCAGGGCGGACGCACGTTTCAACGGGCGGCGCGCACGGCCTTCACCACCTCGGCGGCCAGGGCCTCGGAGCCTGCTGGCGTGAAATGCACGTTGGCGGGCTGGATCTGCAGCTCCTTCATCCGCGGCCTCGCAAAGGCGTAGAGATCGTTCACGGCCACGCCCTCCTCCTTCATGACCTTGACGGCCGCCTCATTGTAGCGAAGCACATCGGCGTTGCTTCGATAGACCTTCATGGGCTCGTCCGGAACAGGGGTCGTTGCCGCAAAAACCAGCTTCGCCCCTGTGGCCTTGAGCTTCTTCACGATCTCCCTGAGCTGCTTCTCATAAACTTCGACGGAGGCCTGCGGAGGATCCCCGGCCTGGTCCGAGGCCGTTTTCCCGTCGGCTTTCATGTGCTTGAGGTCATGCAGCCCCCAGTTGAAGTGGATGACATCCCACCTGCCGCCGTCGATCTGCAGCCAGCGGTCAATGTTCTCCACCCCGTAGGTCGTGCCGCTGCAGTTCTCCATTTTTTCACCGCGCATCGGCCGGTGCACCACCATTTCATCAGCCAGCAGCCTCTTCACGATGGGCGTGTAGCCCATGGAGATGGAATCCCCCAGGATGAGCAGCCGCCTTTTCGGGGCGGTGCCTTCAGAACGAGCCGCTGCAGCAAGCCCGAGGAGGGCCAAACAAAGAATAAAAAGTCGCATGAATTTCACGAACGACGACCGGAGGAACATTCTCTCTTGAAAAACCGTGGCCAGGCTGGACACAATCATGGAAAGTTATCCACAAGATCGGTGCACCCTAAAGCAATGTCAGCAGAGCGTCACTGAACCGTCTCCGCTTCTTTCAAACCAGCATGGAAGTCTTCGCCGTCACCATCTTCATGAGCCTCGCCTTTGCGGTGCTTTTCGCCGTCCTGTTCTTCGCCGAGCGCTCCCAGCGCCAGCGTCGTTCCGTTGAACAGATGTCACTTCTCCCCCTGGAGGCCGACCAGCCTTCCCGCAACCACCCTCAGCGTTGATTTCACCCGCCTGTTGAACTGATCACTCCTCCCGTGCCATGACCCCCGCCTCCACCACTAAAAAAACCATCGAATTCAACGACACTGTCGTCAGGCAGTTCATGTGGGCCTCCATGATCTGGGGCATTGTCGGCATGCTTGTCGGCGTGATCGTCGCCGCCCAGCTCAACTTCCACGAGCTGAACCTGGCCTCCTTCCTCAGCTTCGGGCGACTCCGCCCCCTTCACACCAACGCGGTGATCTTCGCCTTCGTCGGCAACATGATGTTCGCCGGTGTTTATTACTCCACCCAGCGGCTCTGCAAGGCGCGCATGGGCTCCGACCTGCTTTCCAGCATTCACTTCTGGGGCTGGCAGCTCATCATCGTCAGCGCGGCGGTGACCCTGCCGCTCGGCCTCACGCGAGGCCAGGAATACGCCGAGCTCATCTGGCCCATCAACATCGCCGTGGCCCTGATCTGGGTGGTGTTTTCCATCAACTTCTTCCTGACCCTGGCACGACGCAATGAACCCTCCCTCTACGTCGCCCTCTGGTTCTACATCTCCACCATCATCACCGTGGCGATGCTCTACATCGTCAACCACCTCTCCATCCCCACCAGCCTCACCCACAGCTACACGCTCTTCGCCGGCGTGCAGAACGCCCTGGTGCAATGGTGGTACGGCCACAACGCCGTCGCCTTCTTCCTGACGACCCCGATTCTGGGCATCATGTATTACTTCCTGCCCAAGGCCGTCGAACGCCCGGTCTACTCCTACCGCCTCTCCATCGTCCACTTCTGGTCCCTTGTCTTCATCTACATCTGGGCCGGCCCCCACCACCTCCTGAACACCGCCCTGCCTCACTGGCTGCAGATGCTCGGCATGTTCTTCTCCCTGATGCTCTGGGCCCCGAGCTGGGGCGGCATGCTCAACGGCCTCCTGACCCTTCGTGGCGCCTGGGACAAGCTGCGCACCGACCCCGTGGTGAAGTTCTTCATCGCCGCCGTGACCTTCTATGGCATGTCCACCTTTGAAGGCCCGCTTCTTTCCATCAAGGCCGTCAACGCCCTCTCCCACTACTCCGACTGGACCATCGGCCACGTTCACAGCGGCGCCCTCGGCTGGAACGGCCTCATGGCCGCCGGACTCTTCTACTGGCTCACCCCCCGCCTCTATGGTTCGAAGCTGCACTCCATTTCAATGGCGAACATGCACTTCTGGCTCAGCCTCATCGGCATCCTGATCTACGTCGCCGCCATGTGGGTCTCCGGCATCATGCAGGGCCTGATGCTCAACAGCACCAACGCCGCCGGCACCGCCCTCACCTACCCGAACTTCATCGAGACCCTCACCGCCATCCGACCCATGATGGGCTTCCGCATCATTGGCGGCTCCCTGTATCTCGTCGGCATGGGCTTGATGCTCTACAACCTCTGGATGACAGCCAGGGCTGGCAAGGCCTTCAATGAAACCCGCGAGGTCGCCGTCATCGAAAGCCCGAGCCATGACACCATGGGCCTCAGGACCACCTTCCTCTCGGATCCCATCACCTATGTCTTCGGCGGGCTCTTCCTGGCCATGGGCTGGCTGTTCCTTCCAAAGGGCGCCGACATCGCCGCCCTCATCGGCACCGGCATCTTCGCCGTGATCGCCATCAAGCGCTTCGCCGCCACCCACGCCAGCTGGTCCGCCTGGTATGACCGTCTCCTCGAAAACTGGATTCCCTTCACCGTGCTCACCTTCATCGCGGTCGCCCTTGGCGGCATGATCCAGATCATCCCGACGGTCATGGTCAACCGCGCCAAGAACATGGAGGATCGCATCCAGCAGGTCTACACCCCGCTCGAGCTCACCGGTCGTGACATCTACGTCAGCGAAGGCTGCTACAACTGCCACAGCCAGATGATCCGCACCATGCTGCCCGACGTGCTCCGCTACGGTGACTACTCCCGCATGGGTGAGAGCATCTACGACCACCCCTTCCAGTGGGGCTCCAAGCGCACCGGCCCGGACCTTGCCCGTGAAGGCGGCAAATACCCGCACAGCTGGCACTACAACCACATGAAGGACCCGCGCAGCACCTCCGTCGGCTCCAACATGCCGGCCTACCCTCATCTCTTTGAGGAAAAGTTCGACCAGAAGACCCTGCCTTCCAAGATCGCCGCCATGGTCAAGCTGGGCGTGCCCTACCCGACCATGACGGACGTGGAGATCAAGGAAAACGCCATCAAGCAGGGCATCGAAATCGTCGAGAAGCTCAAGGCTGAAAAGCTGGTCGCCTCGCCCGACACCAAGATTGTCGCCATCATCGCCTACCTCCAGAAGCTCGGCAAATACGACACCCCCGAAGTCGAGAAGAAGCTCCAGGATCCAGCCAAGCCCCAGCTTGTGCCGCTGCCGATGAACCCCGACGTCAACCGCAGCCAGATCAAGGGCGCCGAATAAACCCCGCCTCTTCAGCTCAACCCGCACCTTCTCACCTTTATGTTCCGTCTTGTCACCTATGAAGCCTGGCTCGACTGGGTGCCCTTCGTCGCCTTCGGCGTCACGGCCCTCGTCTTCTTCAACTTCGTCATCCGCGCAGCCGTCATGAAGAAAGACTCCGCCGACAGGCTCTCGCGCATCCCGCTGGATGACTGAGAGCGGCACCCCGCCGCTGACGCATCTGCAAACATCAGGCCCGGCTGTCTTCAACGGCCGGGCCTTTTCATGCCATGCTCCGCCCCCCTCATGAACATCTGAAAGGAGATAGGGCGCCCTCGCTGCAACGTTTGATGGCGGCGCCCTCGCCATGCACCGCCCAACCTCCCCTTGCCTCATCGCCATGCTGTGCCTGCTGCTGCCCGGCGCCGGCTGGTCCCAGATACCAGGCCTGAAGCCCAAAGGTGGCGGCAAGGCAAAAGCGGCGGCAGCCAGACAGCCAGGCCTTCAGGTTCCCCTGCAACAGCGGCTGAGCTCCAGCCATGCGGAGTTCCACCGCGACTTTCCCGACCTCGTCATCACCCAGGATTCCAGGCTTTGGACCTGCTACATCGAGCACGATGGAAGCGCGGACCGGCTCATGCTCGCCAGCAGGGCAGAAGGTGGGTGGCAGGCTGCAGTCGCGGTCTCCAGCCCCGGAGTCATTCACCAGCCCGCCATCGCTGCCGACGGCTCGGGCGGCATCTGGTGCTTCTGGGGGCAGGTCGGCGCAAAAAACGTGATGACCCTCCGGGCGCGGAGGCTGGCGAACGGCGTCCTGGGAGCCGAACAAACATTGTCGTCACGGACCGATGCCGGCAGCTCGTTCGCCGACGCGGGCACCGATCCCTCCGGCCGCCCCTGGGTGGTCTGGCAGGAGGTGCGACCGGGCGCGTCCCGGATCCACGCACGCCACTGGAATCCGGAGAAACAGGCCTGGTCGGAGATCGTGGAAATCAGCGGCGGGCAAGATGGCGGCCAGTGGGAGCCACGCATCGCCTTTGCGGACGCCGACGGCGCCTGGATTGTTTATGATTCATCCGCCGGGAGCGAGTTCAACCTGCACCTCGCCCATGTCGGGGACGACGGCACGGTGAAGGACCGAACTCTCGTACAAACCCCCGATTATGAGGCACGTGCCGCCATCACCTTCGACGGCAGCGGCGGGCTCTGGATCGCTTCTGAACGAGGCCGCCAGCAGTGGGGCCTGGATTCAAGAGGCCACGAAAACACGATGGGGCTGAATGCTCAGAAACGCCTGATGCTGGGTCGCTATGATCTCTCAAAAGACAGCTTCACGGAGGTGCCTGTTCCGCACAACGGCCGCCCGACGCCAGCTCCGGATCCGAGCCCCGGCTTTGCCGTGAACCTGCCCTCGGTGGCCGTGACCCAGGACGGGCGTGTCTGGCTCAGCTACCGCTATTTTTCCAATGCCTTCTGGCGCGTGGCCGTCACCTCCTACGATCCCGCCTCCAGGCGATGGAGCGAACCCGCCGCCCTGCCCGACAGCACCCTGGGCCAGGATCGTCACCAGGAGCTTCAAGTCGGGCCGAAGGGCGGGCTTTGGATCACCTGGGCGACGGACCGCCGGACCACCAAGGCCAGCGGCAGGGCTGAAATTCACACGGCCCTGATTCACCAGGAAGCCCGCTGGCCGCTGCTGCCGGCTGAAGAGGAACCGACCGTCGCCCGTGCGCCGGAGCCTGAACCCTATCTCAACGCCCCCACCCCTCCGCGCCCGCTCGCCGAACATCATGTCTGGAAAATCAACGGCAGGACCTTTCGCCTCGTCTGGGGCGACCTGCATCGTCACACCGACATCTCCAACTGCCGCACCGGCTTCGACGGCTGCATTGTCGAACATTATCGTTACGCCTTCGACCTGGCCGGCCTGGACTTCCTCGGCACCTCCGATCACACGGACGTCGGCAAGATCTACTCCCCTTATGAGTGGTGGCACACCCAGCGTCAGGTGGACGTCTTCCATGCTCCCGGCTCCTTTGCCTCGCTCTATGCCTATGAACGCGAACAGACCTTTCCCTGGGGTCACCGCAACATCGTCTTCGCAAGACGCGGCGGGCCGCTCGTCTACATCCAGCGCCAGCATTACCAGGATTCCCTGTGGCAGAAGAGCCTTCCTGTCGGCCCCGGCCTGATGCAGATCCAGCCCACGGAGCTCTGGGACATCCTCAAACGCCACAACCAGCCCGTGGCCATCATCAGCCACACCGGCGCCACCGGCATGGGCACCGACTGGACGAAGTATGAGGATGGCATCGACAACACCTATGAAAACACCGTCGAGATCTTCCAGGGCGCGCGCGTCAGCTACGAAGGCCTCGGCCTGCCCCAGCCGACCGTGGGCCTGCGCCAGGGCGAAAATTACACGCCACACAAGCTTGCGGGTGACGAACACCCCAGGCCACCCGCCGCGATCAAGGACTTTGACGCCGGCTTCAAAAACAGGCCCGGCTACAACAACGGCGTCTATCAGAAGGCGCTCGAAAGCGGTCACCGCCTGGGTGTCTTCGCCTCCAGCGATCACATCGCGACACACACCTCGTTCGGCGGCGTCTATGTGGAGGACTTCAGCCGCGAGGGCATCATCGACGGCTTCAAGGCTAGGCGCACCTGCGCCGCCACCGACAAGATCTTTGTCGAGCTGAGCTGCGGTCCGCACCTGATGGGGGAGGTCTTCGCAACCCAAGGCAAACCCGTCCTCGCCTTCCAGGTGAAGGGAACAGCCCCGGTCTCCCGCATCACCATCGTGCGCAACGAGCAAAACCACCATGTCCTTGAACCAGGCTCGCGTTCCGTTCGCGCTGAATGGACGGACGAATCCCCCCTCCAGGGCGAAAACCGCTACTACCTGCGCATCGAGCAGTCCGATGGCAACATGGCCTGGTCCTCGCCGCTCTGGGTGACCGTGAAGCCCTAGTTCGTCACCAGCCCCCCTCAGGCCATGCGACGGCTCACCCTCTTTCTCATCCTCCCCGTCATCACGACGGCGGCCGAACCAGCGGACTGGCTGCAAAAGTACTGCCTCGACTGTCACAACGCCGACAGGAGGAAGGGCGACATCGACCTAACCCATTTTGCCGAAAAACAGGACGTGGCCTCCAACTTCAGCCTCTGGCAGAGCATGCTCCAGCAGGTTGAAGACGAGGAGATGCCCCCGAAGAGGCCGCTGCCTTCCGACATCGAACGCCAGGAAATCATCGCTCATCTGCGCAAGGGGGTCGAGTCTGCCGACTGGAGCCGCATGAAGGGAGTCGAGCATCTCACCCTTCCTCGCCTGACCAAAAGTGAGTACAACAACACGCTGCGCGACCTGCTTGGCGTCGACTTCGAACCCGGCGGACTGCTTCTGGACGATGGTCCCGGTCTCTCAGGCTTCACCAATGACCGCGACGCCCTGTTCATCCCGCCCGCGCTGGCGGAGCAGCTTTTCGAAGCCGCCGACCTCGCCCTTCAGTCCCACCTCAATCTGAAGCAGAAGCCCGTTGTCCGGAAGCTGGAGGCCGAGGCCATGCTCATGACGGAGCGAAGCGCCAGGCCTGCCGAGCTTCCTGGCGGCGGATTCGGCTACTCCCTCGAAGGCGCCGGTCAGCGCACGCTCTACGACGAAGTCAGCGTGCCTGCCGATGGCTGGTACCGGTTCACCGTGAAGCATGTCGGCCGGGGCGGCGACGCCGGCCTGCGGCTGCGGATCGACAATGAGCCGAGGGCCCTGATGAAGTGCACCGAGGAAACGCCGCGTGTGGAATCTGTCGAACTGCTGCTGCGTTCAGGCACACATCAGATGACCTGGAACATCGACAACAGCGGCCAGCAAACACCGGCCAAAGCTCCCGCGCGCAGCAGGCGTGCTGTCCCAAAGGGCGGTTATCCGGTCTTTGATCAGCCGAAGGCGGCTTCGAGGGTCCGGGAGGCGTCCGCATCAAACGCCCCGCGCCTGCCGGTGGATGCACAGGCCTCGGATGAAGCCCGCAAGCTGACGGAACAGCTCAACCGGGGCTTCGTCAGCATGCAGATGCGCATCGAATACCTCCGGGCGGTCACACCTGAAGGCAATCCCGCCGACCTGCGCAGCTTTTACAACCTCCTGCCCGAACGCACCGAGGGAATGGCGGCCGTGAAGCACAAGCTCGCTGACACACTGGAGCTTCCCGTGCCGGAGCTTGATCGTCGGATTGAAGCCACGAACAAGGAGCGGCTCGCAAGCAACCGGAAGGTCGTGGAAGACTCGCTCGCCATCCTCGGCCTGCCCTTTGATCCGGCATCGCTCATCGGCAGCGCGCGCGCCCAAACCACCGTCAAGCCGCGACGGATCGGAGCTCCAGGCCTGGACTGGATTCAGATCGAAGGCCCGGTCATCCCCCAGGGAGCGGCTCCCCGCGACCTCTTCCTGGCCGACGCCAGAGCGGCGCTCGAACATTTTCTGCCCCTCGCTTTTCGTCGTCCGCTGCGTGACGAGGAAACTTCAAGACATCTCCGGCTTTACGAGGAGGCCAGGTCACGCGGCGAGACCCACGATCAGGCCCTGAAGCTCGCCTTCACCGCCGCACTGACGTCACCGAACTTTTTGTTTCGCCATGAACTCCGGCCGGGCAGGCTCGATGATCACCAGCTCGCCAGCCGTCTCAGCTACTTTCTCTGGATGAGCATGCCGGATGACGAGCTGCGTGCGCTGGCCGGCTCCGGCAGGCTGCATGAAGAAGCCGTTCTGCGCTCCCAGATCCGCCGGCTGCTTGCCGACTCCAGATCCCGTGCCTTCACCAGTTCCTTCCTCGGACAGTGGCTTGGTTTCGCCGGCCTTGGCACCGAGCATGTGCCGGATGCAAGGAAGTTTCGCGCGTTCACCCCTGCCCTGGCCGAGGCCATGAAGCTCGAGCCGGTGCTCGTCTTTGAAAAGCTGCTGCATGAAGGCGGCAGCCTTCTCCGGCTGCTCGACAGCCGTGAAACCTTTGCCAACTTCGACCTGGCCGCCCATTACGGAATCGACGGCGTCCAGGGCGAATCCATGCAGCCCGTCAGCTTCGCGGACGAAAACCGCGCCGGCCTTCTGGGCATGGCCGCCATCCTCACCGCCTCCTCCACACCCAACCGCACCAGTCCTGTGATCCGCGGCAAATGGGTCCTGGAAAACCTTCTTGGGCGCAGGCTGGCCGAGCCTCCGGCCGATGCGGGCCAGCTGGATGACAAGGCGGGCGAGCGGGGCAGGACGCTGCGCGAGGAACTCGCGGCGCACCGCCGCCATGAGTCCTGCGCCGCCTGTCATGACAAGATCGATCCGGTCGGCTTCGCCCTGGAGAACTTTGACGCCATCGGTCGTTATCGCAACGAGGAGGCGGGCCGCCCGGTGGACGCCTCAGGAACCCTTCCGGGAGGTGTGCAGATCCAGGGACCCGCCCAGCTCAGGCTGGCCCTGCAGCAGCACCACGCCGACGAGTTCATCCGCAATGTCGTGCGCCGGATCTCGGCCTTTGCCCTTGGCCGCGCCTTGAAGCCGCAGGATGAAGGCCTGGTCCGCCAGCTTCTAAAGACACTGGAAGAAAACGATCTTCGAGCCGACGCCCTGATTGAGGCCACCGTCCTCAGCGAGGCCTTCCGCACTCAGGGCTGAGGAGCCCTGCCCTGCCGAACCAATTCTTCACCAATGATGGCCAGGGCGGCGATGGAGGCCGTCTCGGCACGCAGGATCAGCGACCCCAGGGTGACGGGCTGAAAGCCCCGAAGACGCGCTTGTTCCTCCTCGTCTTCCGTGAAGTCCCCCTCGGGACCGACAAGCACGAAAACAGGCAAGGCCGCGCTGAAATCGACTTCATGAAGCCTTCGTGAATGCTCGCTCAAGGCGGGCATCAGCCGCACGGAGGATGCCGGCAGGTGTTCCAGGGCCTCCGCAATGCCAGCTGGAGACTCAAGCGCAGGAACCCATGGCGTGTGACACTGCTTGGCAGACTCGACCATGTGCCGCCGCCACTTGTGGAGCTTCTTGTTCAGCTGAGCGCCGTCAAGATGCACGACGGAACGCGCCGTGACCACGGGGCGGACGCTGGCCGCACCCAGTTCCGCGGCCTTTTCCAGAAGCCACTCAAAGGCCTCCGCCTTGATCATGGCGGCCAGCAGGTGCACCTCACTCACGCGGGCGGCATGCTGCATCACCTCATCAACCTGCGCCGTCACCGAGTTCTTGGACACGCGGGTGAGGGTCGCCGAC
The DNA here is from genome assembly GCA_964642905.1 of uncultured Prosthecobacter sp. Lineage (GTDB taxonomy): Bacteria > Verrucomicrobiota > Verrucomicrobiia > Verrucomicrobiales > Verrucomicrobiaceae > Prosthecobacter. The sequence goes on along the minus strand of CAZXPU010000051.1, from coordinate 7,265 downwards.
GCCACGCGTCCGACTCCGTCGAATATCTCGATCTTGTCCCCGGGCTCCTTCCGCAGCACCCGCGCACAATGCAGGGCCTCGTCGCTCTCAAGCACCAGGCTATCCGGCTGCCATGCCTCGGGGGGAAGATGGAAGCGGGGAAGCGACATGGCGGGTTCGCGTTCAGATACTGGCCTTCAGCTCATTCAGGCACCCCGGAGCTTCGAAACGTCGTACAGGCTCATCATGGCCGCCTTGACCTCGTCGCTGCGGCCTTGTTTCAAGGCGTCAAAGGTGGTGTGGTTGCCCGGCTTGAACGTGAAATGACCGCTGCGTGTTCGGCGCAGGGCGGTCAGATGGGCTCCACAGCCCAGCTTCTGGCCGATGTCATGCGCGTAGGTCCTCACATAAAAGCCCTTCGAGCAGACGATGCGGAAGTCGACCTCGGGCAGCGCAATGCGGTTGATCTCATGGGCATAAACGCGCACAAAACGCGGCTCACGCTCCACCTCCTGGCCTTTGCGCGCCAGCTTGTGCAGCGGCACGCCGTTCACCTTGATGGCGCTGACCATTGGCGGCATCTGGTAGAAATCGCCCTGGAAGGCTTCAAAGGCGGCCTTGATCTCCTCATTCGAAAAGGCGGGCACCGGCTTTTCCTCGGTGACCGTGCCCTCCCGGTCCTGGGTGTTGGTCACCTGCCCCAGCTTCAGGGTGCCGGTGTATTCCTTGTCCTCGCTCATCAGCAGGTCGGACAGCTTGGTCGCCGCGCCGACCACCAGGATCAGCATGCCAGTGGCCATGGGATCCAGCGTGCCGCAGTGGCCGATCTTCTTGGTGTTGAGGCAGCGGCGGGCCACGGCCACGACATCGTGCGATGTCATGTCGGGTCCCTTGTCCACCAGGAGGACGCCGTTAAGCGAGTCGTCTGACTTCATGTTCGAGAGCATTCAAAAAGGTTTCTGCAGCGGCTTCCACGGGGCCCTTCATCCTGGCGCCAGCCGCCATGCGGTGGCCGCCTCCGCCAAACTGGGAGCAGACCGCCGACACGTCGAGCCGCTCATCCTTGGAGCGCGAGGAGACGCGGATCTTGCCGTCCGCAAGCTCCTCAAAAATCACGGCGCTGACCACGCTGTCGATCATGCGCAGCGTGTCGATGATGCCCTCGGTGTCACCGGGCTCCATGTTCACCTCGTCCATCAGGTGGCGCGTCAGGTTCCAGCTGACGATGCGCCCTTCGGCGCGGAACTGCATTTCGTTGAGCATCGAGCGCAGCAGGGTCAGACGGCGAGCCGGGTAGGTGTGATAAAGCAGGCGGGCCAGGCGGGCGGTGTCCAGCCCCGCGCGCATCATTTCAGCGGCGATCTCATGGCTGCGTGCAGTGGTGCAGGAAAACTGGAAGGATCCCGTGTCCGTGCTGATGGCGGTGAACAGATGCTGCAACACGTCATCCGTCATCGGGAAGCCGCCTGTCTTCAGCAGTTCATAGATGATCTGCCCGACGGCAGGCTGGGCGCTGTCCACATGGTTGAGATGCCCATAACCAGGATTGGTTCCGTGGTGGTCGATGTTCAGCAGCAGCGGCGCCGCGGCGAGCGCCGCCTTGGTGGCCTCGCCCACGCGTTCATGGTTCGCCGTGTCCAGGGCGATGGCGCAGTCAATCTCAAGTGCCGGATACGGCGGGCTCAGAACGGTGGCTGTTTCCGGCAGAAAGGCCAGGTTCGAAGGCACACCATCCTCCAGCAGGGCGTAGACGGTCTTGCCGGCGGCACGCAGGCTGAGAGCCAGGCCAAGCACCGAGCCCACGGCGTCACCATCAGGCCGGACATGGGCGGCGATCGCGATGCGCTGTGCAGGGCGCAGGGCGTCGGCGATTTCAGAAAGGGTGTTGGCCGGGGTGGACATGGGGGCGCAGGAGAAAGCACTTCATGAACGCATCGCAAGGGGAAGATGCCGGGAGAAGCGGGTTCCTTCCCCGCAGCCGTCTTGACGCCGGACACGCCTCCGGTCATGATTTTCAGAACTTCATGCGCTTCCTCAGCCGCTCCTGCCAGCTCTTCCTCCTTCCCTGCCTGCTGATGCTTTCAGGTCCCAAGGCAACCTCAGCCGACGATGTTGGAATGGACTGCCTGAGCCTCTATCCCGTCATTTACACACTTGAAACCGGGGAGTCCGCCAGTGAAACACGGCCTCAGCGCGCCATGCACACCGAGCAACTGCTCGCCAGCCGCCTGAAGCGTGTGCCTGAGCAGGTCGGCAAGCTTCTCATTCCCCTTGCGGAAAGCATCTCCCGCAACTCCAAGGCGGCCAGGATCGACCAGGCGCGGGCAAGCTTTGTCCTGGGCGTGTTCGAGACCAGCCAGATTCAAGCCCTGGAGGCAGGTGATGAGGCCCATCGCGCCAACCCGCGCAGCCCGGGGGGGATCATCGCCGCGCTTCAGCTCGCAGCGCTTGCCGCCATTGAACAATCCAGGCATGAGGAGGCGGTCAAGTTTGTCACCGTGGCCCTCGGTGAAACCTCTGCCGACAAGGATCTCGCCACCTGGACACAGCTGCAAAAAATCACCACCAGGGCCTACCGGGGGCTGGACATGAAGAAGGACGAGGAACGCATCCAGCGCCACATCCTCACGGAGCATCAACGCATCCTCGGGGAAAATCATGTCGAGACCATCCGTCAGCACAGCGAGCTGGCCGGACTGCTTTATCAGCAGGGCAACGACCTGGAATCCGAACGTGAAACCCGGGCCGTGCTGAAAGCCACCCTGCGCCTGCATGGGCCGGACTCCAGCCAGGCGGCCATTGTCCGCAAAAACCTTGCACGTGTGCTCGAGGCCCAGGGACGTCATGGCGAGGCCGTGCCGCTCAGAAAAGAGGTGCTTGCGGCCGCCATCAAAGCCTCAGGCAAGCAGTCGGCAGCCGCCCTGGCCGCGCATGAGGCGCTCGTCAAAAGCCTGGCCGCCCAGAAAAACCACGCCGAATGCGAGGCGGAAGCCAGGATTCTGATGGAATCCGCCCAGGCGGGCGCAGGCCCCGACACGGCGTTGGTCATGAACGCCCGCGTTTATCTTGCCGTTTCCGTCTTTGAACAGGGCCGGCACGAGGAGGCGCTGCAGATGCTCAACCGCCTTCAGGAGGATTGCAGCCGCCTTTTCGGCCCGGAACACGCCCAGACACTGCTTGTCACCCACACCCGTGGAAGCTGCCTGAACGCCCTGGAAAAACATGAGGAGGCCGCCGCCCTCCTGGCCAAGACCCTGGAGGCACGAAAGCGCGTGCTGCCTGCGGATGACCTTGCAACCCTGGAGACAAGACTGCAGCTGGGCCAGGCACTGCTGAAACTCGGCAGGCTCAAGGAAGCCCTGGCGGAAATCCGCATCACCGCCAACGCCTACCAACGCCTCCTTCCGGCTGACGATCCGCGGATGCTTCCCATCGCCGGGCTGTCCAACCAGTTCGCCAGCCTTGAGGAAGGCAGGCAGATCCTGATTGATGAACATCGCGCCAACTACAGGACCGCCGCCAGCACCTTCGGCGCCGAAGATCTTCAAACACTCAACGTGCAGGCGGGGCTCGCCGCCTATCTGGTCGGCATGGGCCGTTCAGCCGAAGCTCTGGCCGAATACGAAAAAGCTCTCGCCATCTGCCGTCGAAAACTTGGCACGGACAATCCAGGCACCCTGGACCTTATGCAGCGAGCCGCCTTGATTCACCTCAATGAAGGCCGGTTTGAGCCATGCGAAGCCATGCTTCGTGAAGTGCTCGTCCACCGGCAGAAAAATCACAAGCCAGGCGACCTGGGAGTTGATGAAACCCGCTATCACCTCGGGGTTTGTCTCGCGCAGATGGGCCGCCTCGCGCAGGCCGACGAAATGGTCCGGCAGAGCCTTGAGGCCGTCAAATCACAACCACAGGCCAATCCTGCCTTCGTCGCCCAGATGGAGCAGATGCAGGCTCGAATCCAGCAGGCCATGGCCCCCAAGCCCCCGGCCGCCGATGCCAGCCTGAGCGCAGGGGGCACCGCCCCGGGCACCCTGCAAAATCCTCTTCAGCTCAAGCCCGCAGGCGCCCCAACCCAACTGCCTGCGGCCGTGCAGCCAAGCAGGATCCCGGACATGGATCCTGCCTCGCTTGTTCCGGGCGGCACGATTCAAAAGCCCCTGGAATACAAGCCCTGATCGGATCGACTGAACTTGGTCTTGCATCCAGTCTGGTGCACGGTTCCGGAACCGCATGAGCAACCCATCCTTCGATTTCATCGTCATCGGCGGCGGCAGCGCCGGATATGCCGCAGCCCGCACCGCGCACTCCGAGGGACTGCGAGTGGCCGTGGTCGACGGAGCTGCCGAACTCGGCGGTCTCTGCATTCTGCGCGGCTGCATGCCGAGCAAGACCCTGATCGAATCCGCCGACCGCAACCTGGTCATCCGACGCGCCTCCGAATTCGGCCTGCACGCCACGGCTCATGGGGTTGACCTCGCCGCCATCCGCGCCAGGAAACGCACCCTCATCACCGACTTCGCCGGCTACCGGCAGGGACAGCTTCAGGACGGCAGGTTCACCCTGCATCGCGGCCGCGCTCGCTTCCTGGACGCCCACACTTTGGAGGTCAGTCCCATCGACGGCGGCGCGCTTTTCCAGGTCAGCGCCCGGGCCTTCTGCATCGCCACAGGTTCGGAAGCCCATGTTCCGCCGATCCCCGGCCTGATCGAAACCGGCCACTGGACCAGCGATGACATCCTTGATGCCGCCGAGCTTCCGGAAAGCTTCGCCATCCTCGGCGGTGGAGCCATCGCGCTGGAGATGGCTCATTATCTGGAGGGCGTGGGCAAAAAGGTCACGCTCATCCAGCGCAACAGCCAGTTCCTCACCGGCCTCGACCCTGAATGCAGCCGCGTCATCGAGGAGGCGTACCAAAAGCGTGGCATCATCTGTCATCTTGGCTCCCGGATTCACCGCATCTGCGAGACGGAAAGCGGCAAGCAGGTGGAGTTTCATTGCGGCGGGCAGGAGCACCGGCTGGTGGTGGCTGAAATCCTCACCGCACTTGGCAGACAGCCCGCCGTCGGCAGGCTCGGGCTGGACGCGGCGGGAGTCACCCTCCTCGGCAGGAAGGTCGGTGTTCAGCCCACCCAGCAGACCAGCCAGCCGCACATTTTTGCCGCAGGCGATGTCTGCAGCCCCCTGGATGTGGTGCATGTGGCCATCCAGCAGGGGGAGGTCTGCGCCCGCAACGCCGCGCGCCTGCTGCGTGGCGAGGCGGCGGTCGAACAGGTTGACTACAGGCTGCTTCTCTTCGGTGTCTTCAGCCATCCCCAGGTCGCCGCCGTGGGCTCCAGCGAGGCGGAGCTGACCCAACAAAATGTGCCGTATGTCAGCGGCTCCTACCCGTTCAACGACCATGGCAAAAGCATGTGCATGGGCGAGACGGATGGCTTTGTGAAGATGCTCGCCCACCGCCAGACCGGTGAGATCCTGGGCGCCACCTGCGTCGGCCCCCATGCCACCGAACTCATCCACGAGGTCGTCGTCGCCATGCATCACCGTTCACGGGTGCAGGACTTCATGCTCATCCCACATTACCATCCCACCCTTGCTGAAATCTGGACCTATCCCGCCGAAGAATGCGCCGACCAGCTTCAGCCTGGTTGACGCTTCGGAAAAGAACCTCATGCGAGCTTTGGCTGAAATCAGGGCCAAGACCCCGGCCCCGCCCCACGTTTAGCAGGGACATGCGCCTCCCGTTCCTTCTTATCCTGGCATCCCTGACCTCAGCCGCTCTTGCCCAGCAGCCTCCGGCCAAACCCGCCCCGGCCCCTGCCCCCGCCAGGCCTGACAAGAAGCCCGACCCCGCCCCCAAGCCCGACGACAAGAAGCCTGAACCGGCCAAGCCCGCCCCGGCTCCCACCCCTTCCCCAGCGCCCGCGGCACCGACGTCGCAATCCGAGGCGGCCACCTCGTCCCCCGCGGCACCCAAAGCCTACCCCGCAAATTCCAGCCCAACCAAATCTGCGGAAAAGAAAAAGACCGTCGCCGAGGTTGTCGCCGGGCATCAGCGCATCCCGGGCCTCTTCGACCTCTTCCTGGATCGTGAAAAAGGCGCCGTGCACCTTTACATCAGGAAGGACCAGCTCGGCCCCGAGTTCATCTACTTCACCCACACCATCGACGGCGTTGTCCAGGCCGGCCACAACCGCGGAGGCTATGGCAGCGAAGTCATCTTCCGAATCAGCCAGGTCTTTGAACGGATCGAGTTTATCGCCGAAAACACCGCCTTCCACTTCGATCCTCAGAGCCCCCTGGCAAAGGCCGGCAAGGCGAACATCTCCCACGCCATCCTTGCCAGCGAACCCATCGTGGCCAGGGACGACAACGGCGTTCTCATCGCCGCAGGAAACCTTTTCCTGAAGGAGAGCCTTGTCATGGTCAAGCACCCGGGATCTGACGGAGGCAAGTCCGTGCTTGGCAGGCTCAGCGAAACCAAGACGAAGTTCATCAACCTGCGAGGCTACCCGGACAACACCGTCGTTTCCGTTGAGTATGTGTTTGAGAACACCGCCCCGACCTGGAACCTGGACAGCAAGGCCAGGGCCGATGAGGTCACCGACGCACGCTACGTCAGCATCAAGGTGCAGCACAGCCTGATCAAGGTGCCGGACAACGACTACAAGCCGCGCCGCGACGACCCACGCATCGGCTACTTCAGCACGCAGGTCACCGACATGACCAACACCTCCGCCACGCCGTACCGCGATGTCATCCACCGCTGGCATCTGGTGAAGCAGAAGCCGGGCATCCGGCTGAGCGAACCCGTGACGCCCATCACCTTCTGGATTGAAAACACCACGCCTGTCGAACTGCGCGACCTCATCCGCAGCGCCACCCTGCGCTGGAACGAGGCCTTTGAAACCGCCGGCTTCAAGGATGCCATCGTCGTCAAGGTGCAGCCCGACAACGCCACCTGGGACGCAGGCGACATCAACTACAACGTCCTGCGCTGGACCTCCTCCCCCAATCCGCCCTTCGGCGGCTACGGCCCCAGCTTTGTGAATCCGCGCACCGGTCAGATCCTCGGCGCGGACATCATGCTCGAGTTCAGCTTCCTCACCAACCGTCTGCGCAGCCAGAAGGTCTTCATGGAACTCGGCCTCGCCTCGCCTCAGCAGGAGGACGACAATCCCTTCCGTGATCCGCGCCGCTTCTGCCTTGAGGCCGGCTTTGCCCAGCAGGGCCTCATGTTTGGCCAGGCCGCCCTCAAGTTGAACGACGCCGCCGTGCCGGACATGAAG
>CAZXPU010000050.1:0-36424 GCA_964642905.1 uncultured Prosthecobacter sp. | reverse complement strand
GATGCGCCCAACCTGATCGAGATCCGCGGTGCCTGTGAGACGATCGAGCTCACCAACCTGGTCCTGGACGGCGGCCGCATCGAGGGGGATCCGCCGGTGCAGGGCCATGCCCAGTTGTGTGGCGTGTTTGCCTCAGGGCTCTACAGTTATGAGAAGGGGCCCTCCGGGCCGAAGCCGAAGGACATCACGGTGCGCGACTGCATCCTGCAAAACTTCTTCGGGCGCGGCATCGCCTTTTACAGCGTCGCGAACGCCGGTGTGGAGCGCTGCAGCATCCGCGACTGCAACGACGAGGCGGTGGACTTCGATCATTTCACCGAGGACGCGGTCGCGGCCGACAACCGCATCACCCGCTGCCGGATCGCCTTTGAGCTGAATGATGCCATCAAGTGCCTCGTTCGCGGCAATGAGGTGAGTGACTGCGGCCTGGGGCTGAGCCTCTGGCGCTGGTGCAGGCAGCCGGGGCTGAATGAGGGAAATGTCGTGAGATCGAACAGCTTTCGAAACATCCAGGGCAACGCCATCCAGGTCGCCACAGGCACCGCCAAGAACCGTTTTGAGGGCAATGAAATCGACGGGACGGGCCGGAACGGCATTTCCTTGTCCGGCTCCAACCAGGTGCTGAGAGGCAACCGCATCCAGGGCGTGAAGCTGAAGCCGCTGGTGGTGAACGAGGGCGAGCACGACATCCAGGACACACCGGGAAAATGAGGCTTGAGGAGGCCCCGGGGGCTCGTTAGAACCTCGTGGATGAACCCCTCCTTTGCTTGTCTATGCCTGGCCGTCGCCGCCTCCTGGTCACTTCTCCAAGCGGAGACGCCGCGGCCGAAGCCGGAGCGTTTTGCCAAGGACATCCAGGTCTTTGCCGGCCAGCCTGCGGAGAAGGGCGGGATCGTGTTCACGGGCAGCTCCAGCATCCGTCGCTGGACGACGCTGAAGGAGGATTTTCCCGGCCTGCCGGTGCTCAACCGGGGCTTCGGCGGCAGCGTTGCCAACGACCTGAGCGTTTATGCCGAAACCGTGGTGTTTCGTCATGAGCCGAAGATCCTTGTCACCTACACCGGCAGCAATGATTTGAACGCGAAGCTCAGTGTGCAGGAGGCCTTTGAAGATTACACGAAGTTCCTGGAGCTCGTGCACCAGCGTCTGCCCGCGACCCGCGTCATCCTGACGTCCGTGAAGATCTCCCTGAAGCGCGAGGCGCAGATTCCACAGGTCAGGGAGCTGAACCAAAAGCTCGAAAACTGGGCGAAGGGCAGGGGCTGGGTGCGCTTCCTGGACTGCCACAGCTACCTGGCGGGCGCCGATGGCAGACCGGTGCGCGCCTTCTTTGTTGACGACCTCCTGCATCTCAGCCCCGCCGGCTACGCCCGGTGGACGGAGATTCTTCTGCCGGTGCTGCGCGAGGAGTGGGCGAGGCTGAAGTGAGGTGCCTGGACGCAAACAAGGCGGCGGGGAAACCCGGCCGCCTTGTTGAAAAGTTGGTTGCCCAGAAAGGGATCAGTCGATGAAGGAGCAGATGTACTCGCAGATGCCGCGGCGACGGTGATGTCGAAGCCGGACTTGGCGGGCACGTCAAAGAACTGGCCTGCGGAATAGGAGGCGGTGGCCTCGCCGCCATCGAGCTTCACCACGCAGCTGCCGGCGACCACTTCCATGCGTTCGGCCTTGTCGGTGCCGAAATGGTAGCTGCCGGGATAGATCAGGCCCAGGGTCTTCTTGCTGCCATCGGCGAACAGGATGCTGTGGCTGACGACCTTGCCGTCGAAATAGACGTTGGCTTTGGCGATGGCGGTGACGTTGTCGAATTGCGAGGGAATGGCGGACATAGGAGGGAAGAGCGCGCAGGGTGGCGAGCCCTCGGGATTGCGCAAGCCTGCGAAAGCGGGGCGGCAGGTGGCCTGCCAGGGTTGATGGCTGCAAGTCCTGCGGGGGTTTTGATACAGGATTCACAGGATGGCAGGATAAACAGTATTCTTCAGACCTGTTCATCCTGTCAATCTTGTGAATCCTGTCGAAAAAGCCTCTTTGTCACTTGGATGCACAAGCCCTGCAGCCTGCCGATTGCCGGGCATCCTGCCTTGCGAAACATGGGGTGAAGGGCGAGAATGAAGCTTCATGCAGGAAGCCAAAAACACCGCCCGATCTCTTGTCCGCCTGGGTTATGACGGCCGGGTTTACAAGACCTTCCGGGGGCATCTGGCGCGTGAACGGTTTGAACATGAAGTGCGTGTGCTGAAGTACCTGGAGAAGCAGGGCTGCACTTTTGTGCCCAAGGTGCTGGAGGCGGATCCGGAGACCCTGCACCTGGTGACCTCGAACTGCGGCAAGCGCGTCGATCATCTGAGCGAGGACAAGCTGCGCCAGATCTATGCGGAGCTGGAGCAGTATGGCGTGCGCCATGAGGACCCCTACATGCGCAACGTCACCTACGACGCCAGGCAGGGCCGGTTCTGCCTGATCGACTTTGAATTTGCCACCATCCTGGACCAGCCGGACCTGGGCCCGCCGCCACCTCAGCCGGATCCGGTGGAGATGGGGCCTCGTGGCTGGTAGGCCGGGTCAGTTTTTCGACTTCGGCTGCTTGCCGCGCACGCTCATGCGGAAGGGCACGCCCGGAGCCGGCCACTCCTGGCGGATGACGCTTTCCAGGAAGCGCAGGTAGCCTTCGGTCATCTTGGCGGCACGGTTGGCGAAGAGCACGAAGTGCGGCACGGGCACCTGCGTGTGTTCGTCGGTGTCATGCACCTGGGTCACATAGAGCAGCTTGAAGGCGAAGCGGCTGCGGCCAAGCGGGCCGGGCGTGCTTTCAATGGCCTCGTGCAGGAGACGGTTGAGCACGCCGGTGCCGATGCGGGTCTGGACGCCGTTGCGGACGGCCTCGATCTGCACGAACAGCTTGCCGATGTTGTCCTTCTCCTTGGCGGAGATGGCCACCAGCGGGGCGTAACTGAGGAAGAAGAACTCGCGGCTCATCATCTCCTTGAGCTCCTCCAGCCGGTCCTTCTGCTTGGCGGTGGGATGGAAGAGGTCGAACTTGTTCATCACCAGGATGCAGGGCTTGCGCTCCTCCAGGATGAGCTGGGCGATCTTGCGGTCCTGCATCTTGGCGCCGTCGGCGCAGTCGACGACCAGCAGGCAGATGTCGGCGCGCTTCACCGCCTGGATGCTGCGCTGGACGGAGAAGATCTCGACATCGTTGTCCACCTTGGCCGTGCGGCGGATGCCGGCCGTGTCGATGAGCTGGTAGCGCTTGCCGTTGTAGGTGCAGTGGATGTCCAGGCTGTCGCGCGTGGTGCCGGCGAGATCGCTGACGATGGCGCGGTCCTGGCCGAGGATGGCATTGACCAGGGAGGACTTGCCGGCGTTCGGGCGCCCGATGATCGCCAGCTTGAGCGGGCGGCTGCGCTGGCGTTCCTGCGCTTCTTTTTGTTCGGCCTCGCTCGTCTCCTTGAGCTCGAGCTTTTCGGAGATGGTTTCCACCAGGGCGTCGATGCCATAGCCGTGCACCGCGCTGACCTCGGCGATGTCCTCGAAGCCGAGCCGGGAGAACTCACCCGAGCCAAGGCGGCGTTTTTCGGAGTCGGCCTTGTTGCAGACCAGGATCACGGGCTTGCGCGTGCGCCGCAGCATGGCGGACAGCGTCTGGTCGATGGGGGTGACGCCTTCAAAAACGTCGACGACGAAAAGCAGCAGGTCGGCGACGTCGAGGGCGATCTCCGCCTCGGTCTGCACCTGGCCGGTCAGGACGTCGTCGGTGTTCGCCCCGATGCCGCCCGTGTCCATGATCTGGAAGATCTCGGGCCCGCGCCGGCATTCCGCCGTGATGCGGTCGCGCGTGACTCCCGCCAGGTCGTGGACGATGGAGATGTTGAGGCCGGCGAGGCGGTTGAAGAGGGCGGACTTGCCCACGTTCGGGCGGCCGACAATGGCGACGGTTTTCATGGCGGACAGGCGGGGGTTTTGACGCCCTGCACATCCGGCACCCTGGGCGAATGTCAACCTGTCAGGCTTCAGCCGGCATGCTTCACCTGGCGGACGCCGGCGGCGAGGTTCAGGAAGCCGGAGATGGCGGTGAAGGCGCCGGCCAGGGCCGTGGGCCAGAGCAGGCCCGGCAGGTCGAGCATCAGCCAGAGCACGGCGCCGAACTGGGCGAAGGTGGCGACCTTGCCGGTCCAGTGCGCCTTGATCTCGCACTTGCCAACCAGGTGATCGATCAGAAAGGCGCCGCCGATGCTGGCCAGATCACGGAAGATCACCAGGGTGGGGAACCAGAGGGGGAAGTGCTGGCGCCAGTGGGTGAGGCTGAGGGTGATGATCGCAGAAAGCAGCATCAGCTTGTCCGCCAGGGGATCCAGGATGGCGCCCAGCCGGCTGGCCTGGTTGAAATGCCGGGCGATGAAACCGTCCACGGCGTCGCTCAGGGCCGCCAGGGCAAACACGGTGACGGTCCACCAGCGCAGGGATTCGTTTGGCAGGCCGGTGACGACGCTTTCGCCGTAATACACCGCCAGGCCGATGAAGACCGGGATCAGCAGGATCCGGAAGACGGTGATCTGGGTGGCGAAGGTCACGGGAAGACCTCATAGCGCAGAAAACGGAAAGCCGACATTGGAAATCCGGTTTCTGAATGCTCCAGTACCCGAAGATGTCCTTGTTCCGTTTCATCGTCCTTCTCTGCCTGCCCCTGCTGGCACCGGCGATCCTGGAGGCTGCGCCCAGGTCCAGGAAACCCGCCGTCCCGACCGGGGGCCGGCCTAACGTCCTGTTCATCATCGCCGACGACCTGCGCGACTTTGCCGGCTGGATGGGCGGGCACCCGCAGGCAAGAACGCCGAACATGGACCGGCTGGCCCGGATGGGCATGCGCTTCACCAACGCGCACTGCAATTATGCCCTGTGCAACCCTTCCCGCACCAGCCTGCTCACAGGCATGCGGCCTTCGTCGAGCGGGGTCTTCGGCAATGAGCAGGACTGGCGTCGCAGCGTGCAGGTCGCGGGTCGGCCGACGCTGCCGGAGCATTTCAAGGCGGCGGGCTTCACGACCCTGGCGGCGGGCAAGCTTTTTCACGCCAACCATGGCGGGCCGGACGGACGGCTTTCTGGCTGGCATGGCGGACGTCGTGGCTTTGAGCAGGACGCCGCCTGGGTCACGCGGTTTCCGGAACCGGGCGTGCAGATTCCTGACCTGCCGGTTCATACCGGCCAGAACTACAACGGACTCAACATCTGGCACTGGGACTGGGGGCGGATCGATGTGCCGGATGAGCTGACCGACGACGGCTCCGTCGTGGCCTGGGCTTCCGATCAGCTCCGCCGCAAGAGCAGCCGACCCTTCTTCCTCGGGGTCGGGCTCTACCGGCCGCACTCGCCCTGGTATGTGCCGAAGGCCTATTTCGACCTGTTCCCGCTCGAATCCATCCAGCTTCCCGAAGTGCGTGAGGATGATCTGGCCGACGTGCCTGCGTTTGCGAAGGCCCACGACCGGCCGGGCAGTCATCATGAGGTGATCCTCAGGAATCAAAAGTGGAAGGAGGCGGTGCAGGCCTACCTGGCCAGCGTGGCCTTCTGCGATGCCATGCTCGGACGTCTCATCGACGCCCTCGAAGCCGGGCCGAACGCGGCGAACACCCTCGTGGTCTTCACCTCGGACCATGGCTGGTACCTGGGTGAAAAGCGCCAGTGGCACAAGGGCGGGCTGTGGGAGGAGGCGACCCGTGTGCCTCTCTGCATCGTGGCCCCGGGCATTACAAAGCCGGACACGGTCAGCCAGGAGCCGGTTTCGCTCATCGACCTTTATCCCACGCTCTGCGATCTGGCGAAACTCAAGGCGCCGGAGCATCTGGACGGCACGAGCCTGCTGCCGCTGCTGCGTGATCCCTCGCTGCGTGGCAGGCCGCCGGCCATCACCGTCATGGGTGGCGGGGCGCGAACCAGCTATGCGGCAAGATCGGAGCGCTGGAGATACATCCGTTATGCGGACGGCGGCGAGGAGCTCTACGATCATCACTCGGACCCGCATGAGTGGAGCAATCTGGCGGCGCTGCCTGAACATGCGGGCGTGAAGCAGGAGCTGGCGGGCTTTTTTCCGCAGGAGTTCCGCAGCGCCGCGCGTCCTGCCGCCGAGGTGGTTCCCGGGCCCAGCCCGGACGGCTCGGTGCATCTCAGCCTGCAGTGCGGCGACACGCTCAGTGCGGACGAGGCCCCCCGGCTGAAGGGCCGGACCTTCTTCATCGAGGCCTCCTTTGACTACGATCCGCGGGTGGACCAGGACAGCTCGCTGCTGGCGCAGGGGGATTCGAAGCTGGGTTATGTGCTGCACCTGAGCGGTGGCAAGCCGGTGCTGACGCTGTTCCAGCAGGGCAGGTCGGTGGCGGTCACGGGCGACGGGCTTCAGCCGGGGCGCTGCCATGTCCGGGCGGGCATGGACCAGGACGGCCTGCTGTCCATTGCCGTGCCTGGCAGGAGTGAAATGCTTGCCACGGGGCCTATGACGGGAGGGTTTTCCTCGGAGCCTGAGGCAGGCCTCGCTGTCGGCCAGAGCTTCGGCCCGCTGGGTGTGAAGGACTATCCCAACAGCACGCCATTTGACGGCCAGGTGCATCGCCTGAGGCTGACCCTGCTGCCCGTGCAGGCGGAGACAGTCGTCCCGGAGACAGAGGTCAGGAAGCCGGTCCAGGCCGTGCCTGTGGAGGAATGATGCCGGAAGCCGGGATGTTGGCCGTCCTGACCGAACGCCCCCTTGTCGCCCACTTCCAGGGCGCTGCCCGGAAGGAGGATGGTCAGGCCACATCGATCCGGTGGTTCTCGCTCGCCGGGCCTCGCTTCACCACCGGCTCGACTCGATGCCTCCGGCATCATGAACGAAGGTCGGATCAATCCGTTTTCCGGGTGACCTGGAGGCCCTTCAGCTGGGCGGATTCGGCATGCGCCATCAATACTCCCGCCTTCGCCATCCATGAGGCTGCGTGAGCCGCTCACCGATATTTGGAAAGTCCGGCGAGGTAATCTTTGGCCAGGGGGGAGGCGGGGGTTTCGAAGAACTGGCGGGTGGGGCAGGATTCCTCCACGCGGCCCTGGGCCAGGAAGACGATCCAGTCGGCGACCTTGCGGGCGAAACTGATCTCGTGGGTGGCCAGGACGATCTGCTGGCCGCCTTCGGCCAGTTCACGAATGACATCCAGGACCTCGCCGGTCATGACGGGATCGAGGGCGGAGGTCGGTTCGTCGAGAAGGAGCAGGGCGGGCCGGGGGGCGAGGGCGCGGGCGATGGCCGCGCGCTGCTGCTGGCCTCCGGAGAGTTCGGCGGGGCGTTTGTCCCGATGGTCGGCGAGGCCGAGCCGGGTCAGCAGTTCCATGGCACGTTCCCGGGCCCGTGCCTCGTTCAGTCCATGAACCACCTGCAACGGCAGGATGATGTTTTGAAACGCCGTCAGGTGCGGGAAAAGGTTGTAGCCCTGGAAGACAAAACCGTTGCGTCGAAGGGCGGTCAGGGCGGCATCGGGTTCACGGGGCAGGGGTGTCTCATCGACCCGAATGACGCCTTCCTCGGGAAGGAGCAGGCCGCCCAGGACGCGAAGCAGGGTCGATTTGCCACCCCCGCTGGGGCCGAGTAGGGCGACTACTCGAGCTTCGGGCCCGGTTTGGAAGCTGGCCTGGTTGAGGGCCAGGAAGCCGTTGTAATTCTTGGTGACCTGGCAGGCCTCAAGTTTCATAGGCAAACCTCCTTTCCAGGTGCCTTGCCCATCTGGATAACGGTAATGTAACGATAAGGTAAGCGATGGCGAGGGGAATGTAACCTTCTAGAGCGGTGTAACTGGCGGAGTTCATGACCCGAACCTTTTGCACCAGTTCTTCAATGCCGATGACGGAGAGCAGGGAGGAGGATTTGATGAGCGAGACCAGTTCACCGGTGGTTCCAGGTAACGCCCGGCGAACGGCTTGAGGGATGATGACGTAACGATAAGTCTGGCGCGTGTTGAAGCCGACTGCTCGCGCAGCTTCCCATTGAGAGCGGCCAATGCTTTCGACGGCCCCTCGAAAAATCTCCGCCAGGTAAGCCGCTTCAAAAAGCCCCAGCAAAAGCGTACCAACCAGGAGGGGTGAGTTAATTTGTAACGCTGTTGCAACGATGTAATAACCCAATAGAAGTTGCACAAGCAGAGGTGAGCCACGGATGACCTCAACCGTGCCGCTGCTGAGAAGGCGCACGGGTTCCCAGGGGGAGCGTCGGCCGAGCATGAGGGCAAAGCCGAGCAGCACGCTGAGGACCATGGCTCCCAGGGAGATGCCGAGGGTGGTGAGCCAGCCCCAGACGAACTGACTGCGGTAACTCCAGACGGGTTGCCAGTTCCAGGAATAATGGACGACGGCAAAGGTGCTGTAGATCACCAGGGACACCAGGGCGAGGAGCAGCAGGCTCCAGAAAACGCGGGTGGCTGGCGGGCGGTCAGTCATGCGGGCCGGTGGGCCTGGGGGGAGGGCGGGCAGCGGGAGGAGGGCCGACTGACGGCGGTCAGGAATCAGACCAGGCCCTTCTGGCGCTTGGCGTGAACGGCGGCGGAGTACTCGCTGCTGTTGAAGTCCACATAGGCCTCGGAGAGGTCGGTGGTGTAGACGTTATGTACCGCGTTGCCGCTGTTGAGGTCGATCGTAACGGTGAAGCGGGGCTCCCGGACCACCTTTTCCAGGTCGCTGACGGGCGTCTTGGAGGTGAGTCCGCCCTTGCAGGCGATGAGGCCGTTGAAGTAGATGTCGATGAGTTCCTCCTTGATCCTGGCGCCGGAGTAGCCCACGGCGTGGATGATGCGGCCCCAGTTGGGGTCGCTGCCGTGGAAGGAGCACTTCACGAGCAGGCTCTTGGCCACGGCCTCGGCGGCCTTCTTGGCGTCGCTGTGGGTGCGGGCGTTGCAGACGCGGATTTCGACAAACTTGGTCACGCGTTCGCCGTCGCTGACGATCATCTTGGCCAGCTCCATCATGACCTTTTGAAGGGCGCAGCGGAAGATCTCGGCCTCGGGGCTGCCCTTTTTGATGGCGGGGGCGCTGGCCTGGCCGTTGCTCATGACGATCACCGTGTCGTTGGTGCTGGTGTCGCCGTCGATGGTGATGCGGTTGAAGGACTGGTCCACGGCGAAACGCATGGCGCGTTTCAGCTCGTCCTTGGAAACCTTGGCGTCCGTGGTGATGAAGCTGAGCATGGTGGCCATGTTGGGGCAGATCATGCCGGCGCCCTTGGCGATGCCGCCGACGCGGAAGCTGAGGCCTTTGCCGAGGGGGACCTCGATGGCGTAGCTCTTCGGCTTGGTGTCGCTGGTCATGATGGCCCGGGCGGCCTCATCACCGCCTTTGGGCTGGAGTTTTTCGGCGAGTTCCGCGACACGGGGGACGATGCGCTGGATGGGCATGTTCATGCCGATGATGCCGGTCGAGCAGACGAGGACCTCGCGCATTTTCAGTCCGAGGGCCTCGGCGGTGGCCTTGCACATGGCCTTGGCGTCCTGGATGCCCTGGGGGCCGGTGCAGGCGTTGGCGTTGCCGCTGTTGGCGATGATGGCGCGGGCGTCGCCGGAGCGGACGTGCTGCTGGGAGACACGGACGCAGGCGGCGCGAACCTTGTTGGTGGTGAAGACCGCGTCGGTGATGGCCGGAGTGTCCGAGAGGATCAGGGCCAGGTCGAGCCGGGTGGCCTCGGGGTTCTTGATGCCGCAGGAGATGGCGCTGGCGCGGAAGCCCAGCGGGGCGGTGACTCCGCCGTCGACGGGTTTGAACTGGACGCGAAGCTTGGAGCAGGGGTTGTGGGAGGCAGCGCTCATCGGGAGAAGAAGGCGGTCAGATGTTGAGGAGGCCCATCGTGGGTTCGAATCCGCAGATGAGGTTGAAGTTCTGAACGGCCTGGCCGGACGCTCCCTTGCCGATGTTGTCCTCGGCGCTCATCAAAACGAGCTGGCCGGCGCGTGCGTCGAAGGCCCAGCCGACATCGACGAAGTTCGTGCCGGTGACGTTTTTGGTGTCAGGGCACTGATTGGGGCCGAGAAGACGGATGAAAGGGCTGCCGGAGTAGAAGGCGCGCAGGGTTTCGCCGACCTGCTCCAGGGTGACGCCGGGGTTCAGTCCGGCGAAGGTCGTGGTGTGGATGCCGGAGTGGCAGGGCACCAGGTGCGGGATGAAGGTCAGCCTGACCGGCCGACCGGCGGCAATTTCGAGCTCCTGGCCGACCTCGCTGAGATGGCGGTGCTTGGGCACGCTGTAGGCACGCAGGCTGTTCTGCACCTCGCAGAAGAGAAGCTGGACGCTTTCCTTGCGGCCAGCGCCGCTGGCTCCGCTCATGCTGGAGACGCAGAGGGGGGATTCGTTGAGAAGGCCGGCCTTCAGCAGGGGGATGAGGGGAACCAGGATGCTGGTGGGGTAGCAGCCGGGGCAGGCGATGAGGCGGGCCTTGCGGATCTCTTCGGCGCGCACCTCGGGCAGGGCGTACACGGCTTCCGAAAGCAGTTCGGGGGCCGGATGTTCATGGTCGTAGAACTCCTTGTAAACTGCGGCGCTGCGCAGGCGGAAGTCGGCGCTGAGGTCGATGACCTTGATGCCCGCGTCGAGCAAGCCCCGGGCGTATTCGACGGAGACGCCATGAGGCAGCGCGAGGAAGGCAACCTCCGCGCCGGTGGCCTTGAGGGTGGCGGTGTCGGGGTTGGTAAACTTGAGGGAATCGGCAACGCCGATGCCGCGGAAGCGTGGGAACTCGGAAGACAGGGCCTTGCCGGCGAGCGTGCGTGAAGTCACGGCGACCAGATCCGCCTGCGGGTGGCGCAGGAGGAGGCGGAGGAGTTCGATGCCGGAGTATCCACTGGCACCAAGGACGGCAACTTTGACGGGAGCAGACATGAGAAAGGGGGCGTGAGCATGGGCAGCGCGGCGTTTCAGGCAACCGCGATTTGCAGGCCGCTCGGTGTCGCCCTGGGCTTGCTCATCCAAGTGAGAAAGGGGTTTTTGCGACAGGATTTACAAGATGGGCAGGATGAACAGGTCTGAAAAATCCTGTCCATCCTGTCACTGAGTCCATGAGAAGCCATCATTGGCCAATGGCCGCCCGGACTGCCTGCGGGTGCTTTGGATCAAATCCGTCAGGCGTCAGTGCCGGCGAAGGGGCCTGTGTGATCAGGCCGTTGCCGTCGGATGAACCGGCGTCACCGGCGGCTGTTGCTGGATTACTTCTCGATCTTGATCTTCGGCACCTGGTTGCTCAGCTTGCCAACGAGGTCGGAGAAGAAGTTACCGCCTTCGGTTTCCTTGTAGTGACGCATGTAGAGCCCGGTGGCGAAGGCCGCCAGGAACAGGAACATGACAATGAGGGCGGTCAGGCAGCCGCTTTCCGAGGTGTCGGGATAACCCGAGACACGACGCACGGCCTTCGGTTTGGCGGGAGCGGGACGGCTCTTGCGGTAGTCCACCGGTGCGGCCGGAGGGGGGGCGTCAGCCGGCGGAATTTCCGGCGGGGGCACAAAGATGACTTCGGGCACGGCGGCAGCCACTGGAGCGGCATCCCTGTCGGCCGGGGCTTCGTCGGCGTAAAAAACGGCCTGAATGTCGCCGAAACCGATGCGGTCACCGTCGTTAAGCTTGGCTTCTTCGACGGTCACGCCGTTCACTCGCGTGCCATTGCTGGACTGCTGGTCGCTGACCGTGCAGCCGTTTTCATCCAGCTCGATGATGGCGTGATGGCCAGAGACGGAGGGGCAGTCGAGCACGATGATGCTGTCCGGATGCCTGCCCACGGTGGTGAAACCGGGTTCCAGGGCATGGGTCATCGACGAGCCTTCCTCAAGGTGAAAAACGAGCGTGGCCATAATTCGGGAGTATTCGGGGGGCGACAACAAGCAGACCTTCACGGCAGGTCCAGTCTTTGGCACAAAAAGCCCTATGTTTGACGGCACGCAATATCTATGTTCGCATCCGCCAGTTCTTTGCGTAGTTTCCCTTGTCATGCCAACCCCCGATTTTTTTCGCCATTGCTGTCTGCATCTTTGCCTGATGCTTCTTGCTTTCGGAGCGGCGCCGGTCGCGCATGCGGATGCTGCGGACGAGGCTGAGGCTGCGGCTCTGGCGCTGGCGCGTGACCAGGAAAAGCTGGCGGGTTACAGCTTTCGTGCGGAGATCTGGACGGGCGAGCTGGCCCGGGATGTTGGCAAGGCGGTGAAGATGCAGCTTTTCAAGGGCAATGAGTACTGCATCGGCGTGGCGATTCCTCGCAAGTCGGGCATCCGTGTGACCGGCGCCGTGCTGGACTTCCAGGGGCAGCCGGTGGGTGAAATCCAGCCGGTTTTGGACGGCTGGGGATTTCTTCTGTTCTTCAAGCCGAAAAGGACCGGGGTCTATGTGGTGACGATCCGGCAGGACGAAGGCGGCAAGAAGAAGGACACCGCCTGCGCGCTGGTGACGGGCTACCGATGATTCCGGTCATTCTCGCAGGGCAACCGCCGGGTCCACCCGGGCGGCAAACCAGGCGGGGATGAGGGCGGCAAGCACGCAGAGGATCAGGGCGAGGCCGCTGATGGAGAGCAGGTCGGCTGCTTCGATCTTCGCCGGGATTTCGCTGAGGAAATAGATGTCCTGGGGGAAGAAGTCCCGTCCGGTGCTGCGGGCGATGAACTGGCGGAGGTCATTGCGGACGTGCAGGATGACGAACCCGCCGGCCAGGCCTGCGGCGATGCCGACTCCGGCCACGATGCCGGCCTGGGCCAGGAAGATGCCGATGATCTGTCCGGCACGGGAGCCCAGGGCGGCGAGGATGCCGATCTCCTTCCGCTTTTGCACGGTGACGGTGATGGTGGTGTTCATCACGCAGAAGGCGGCCACGAGGATGATGACGAGCAGCAGGAAGTACAGCAGGGACTTCTGGTTTTCGACGGTCTGCAGCATGAAGCCGTGAATGTCCGTCCAGGTGCGCGGACGCCAGTCTGCAGGCCATTCAGGCGAGTACATCCATTGGGAGGCGAGCTCGTCCGCACGGTCCGGATCGACCAGTTCCACCTCGATGGCGCTCACGTCATCCGAGAGGTTGAACAGTTCCTGGGCCACGAAGAGCGGCGTGTAGCAGCGGTCACCGGCGGTGTCGCCGCGCAGGATGGCGGTGATCTTGAGCTCCTTGGGCACGACGACGATTTCATCACGGGCGGCCCTGGCCTTGGTGCTGTCTTTTTCATCCTCGGCGGCACGCAGGTCGTGGATCATCTGCCGGATGTTGTCCGCGGCCAGCACCGAGACGGTGTCGCCGAGCTTGACCCCGAGTTTTTTGGCGAGCCTGTCGGAAAGCAGGATGTTGTCGCTGCGAAGGTCGAATTTTCCCTCGAGGCGGTGGCGTTCGAGCTTGGTGAGCAGGGCGTTGTCAGCTCCCTCCTTGAGGCCGAGCAGTTCGACGCCTTCGGGATCACTGGCGCCAAAGCGAATGGCGGCGCCTCCCTCCGCCATCGGGGTGGCGGAAAGTACGCCGGGCAGGGCGAGCACCTGCTTTTGGAAGTCACGCCAGTTGCGGGGTTGAATGGCTGGAGCTCCCGGCGGGGGCTCGACGCGGTCCTGCATGAGCACGATGTGAGGTTCGAAGCCGAGGAGCAGTTTTTTGAACTCGACCTGCCAGCCTTTGAAGACGGACATCACCACGACCAGGACACCGACGCCGAGCATGACGCCGAGGATGGAGATGAGGGTGATGATGGAGACAAAGGAGCGCCTGGGGCGCAGGTAGCGCAGAGCCAGGAAAAACGGGGCACTGGAAGGCATGGCTCGGGCGTGGCCGGTCAGTAGCGCAGCAGCTTGCGCAGTTCGGCGCTGATGCTGGCCGTGGTGGGCCGGTGGGACTTCCAGAGATTCGGGTGATAAGGAATGGGCGTGTCCTTGCTGTTGAGGCGCAGCGGAGGGGCGTCGAGCAGATGAAAGGCCTCGCTGGCGACCCGGGCCACGACTTCCGCCGTGGCTCCTCCCCAGGGGAAGGATTCACCGACGACGAGCAGGCGTCCGGTGCGTGCCACGGAGGCAAGGATGGTGTCGGTGTCCATGGGCTTGACGGAGCGGAGGTCCACGACCTCGACTTCATAACCATCAAGACGGAGTTCCTCGGCGGCGCGCAGGGACTCGTGAAGCATGGCGCTGTAGGTCACCACGGTGGCGTCGCGTCCGGGCCTGGCGATGCGGGCCTTGCCGATGGGCATGGGCTGTCCGAAGTCATCGGCCTTGAGGTGGTAGTAGAGGAACTTGTGTTCGCAGAAGATGACGGGGTCATCGAGCTTCACGCTGTCGAGCAGCATCCAGTAGGCATCCTCGACGGTGGCGGGGGTGAGGATGACCAGGCCGGGGTAATGGGCATAGATGCTCTCCATGCTCTGGCTGTGGAAGGGGCCGCTGCCGGCGGTGCCGCCGGAGGGCAGGCGGATGGTGATGGGGCAGGGGGTCTGGGTGCGCCAGTAAAGGGTGGCGGCCTGGTTGACGATCTGGTTGAAACCCACCGAAGAGAAGTCGGCGAACTGCATTTCGATGATGGGCCGTGCGCCTTCGACGGCGGCGCCGACGGCCATGCCGATCATCGCGTCCTCGCTGATGGGAGCGTCAAAGACCCTGCCCGGGAACTCCCGGCCGAGGTTCTTGGTGGCCTTGAAAGCCCCGCCGAAGGTGTTGATGTCCTGCCCGTAGAGGAAGACTTCAGGGTTGGATCTCAGGGCCTCATACTGGGCTTCGCGAATGGCTTCCAGGTAGGTGATGCTGCTCATCCTTCATTTCCCTCCACGAGCGAGGCCGTTGAAAGCGCCTGCCAGGTTTCCCGGTAGGGGTCGGGGGTCGATTCCTTCAGCACCTGGGCGGTGGCCTGATCGACCTCCTGCCGCGCCTGCTTGTGCCATGTTTCCAGCTCGGCCTGGGTGGACCAGCCGAGGTCGAGCGCCTGCTGCTGGGCCACGGCGAGGCAGTCACGGCTTTCGTGAGTTTTCTTCATCGACTCCGGGATGTAGGAGGCGTCGTCGTGTTCGCCATGACCTCCCAGGCGAAGCAGGCGTCCCACGACCATCTGGGGGCCGTGGCCGGCGCGGGTGCGTTCAAAGGCCGTGCGGTAGACCTTCACGCAGGCCAGCAGGTCGGTGCCGTCCACAGAATGGCCCTCGACCCCGTAGCCCTGGGCGCGGTCGACGAGGTTTTCGCAGGCATATTGACGGCTGTTGGGGGTGGAATAGGCGTACTGGTTGTTGGCGATGCTGACAACGAGGGGCAGTTTTTCCACGGCGGCCATGTTCATGCCTTCATGAAAGGCGCCCGTCGATGTGCCACCGTCCCCGATGCTGGTGGCGCCGGCGGAATCGCCCAGGGTGCCTTTGATCCGCCGGGCAAAGAGAGCTCCGGCAACGACTGAGAGCAGGCTGCCAAGGTGGGAGATCATGGCCATGTAGCCGTGCTTGGGCTGGCCGCGGTGGATGTTGCCGTCGCGACCGCGCATGGGGCCGGTGACGACGCCAAGATAGGTCCGGAGGGTGTCGATGATCGGTTCGCCGAAGGCGATGCGGCCTGCCTGGTCGCGGATCAGCGGGCCGTAGATGTCCTTGTCCCAGCGGAGATGGATGCCGGCGGCGGCGCTGAAGGCCTCCTGACCGCGTCCGAGATAAACTCCGCCGACAATGCGTCCGCCGGCGCGGTAGAGGCTTCCGAGCTTCTCCTCCAGGATGCGTGAACGGATCATGCAGCGCAGTGCCCTGAGGAAGTCCTCTCGAACCCCTTCCTCGGGACCGTTTAGAACGTGGGATTTAGGATCAGCAGCTGAGGTCATCGGATGCGAAAACGGGGGGTGCAGTTAAGGGACTGAATCCGTCCGAAATTCGCAGAATGCTTTCACAGCCAAGCCAGAATGTCCAGAGGGGATTCCAGGCTCTCAATCGGCGATTTGCCCAGGGGAAAGCAGGTGGCGCAGCGCGGTCCAGCGCCGGCGGCTCTCCTGCTTTTTGACGGCGAGTTCGAGAGCCCTGGGGTCTCCCACCAGGACGGCGAGCCGCCGGGCCCGGGTGAGACCGGTGTAGACGAGGCTGCGCTCCAGAAGGACGTAATGCTGGGTGCTGACGGGCAGGAGGACGCAGGGGAACTCACTGCCCTGGCTCTTGTGGATGGTCATGGCGTAGGCGAGCTGGAGCTCATCGAGCTCTCCCGGCTCGTATTCCACCAGGCGTTCCCCCTCAAATCGGACGCTGATCTTCAGGGGGTCGGTCTCGATGCTGACGATGTGGCCGAGGTCGCCGTTGAAGACGTCCTTGTCATAATTGTTGTTCGTCTGCAGCACCTTGTCGCCGACACGGAAGGTGGTGCCGAAGCGGTCGATTTCGAACTTAAGCTCGCCGGGCGGGTTGAGGGCTGCCTGGAGGCGCTGGTTGAGGGACTGGGTGCCAAGCTCACCCCGGTTCATGGGCGTGAGCACCTGGATGTCGCGCATGGGATCGAATGAATAGCGGGCGGGCAGGCGGCGCTGGACGAGGTCGATCAGGGTGTCAGCGATGTGTTCGGGCGTCTCCGCTTCGAGGAAGAAGAAGTCAGAATCGCGGGAGGGTTTGAGGTCGGGGACCTGGCCGCGGTTGATTTCATGGGCGCTGGTGATGATGCGGCTGGTGGCGGCCTGGCGAAAGATTTCCGTGAGATGCACGCAGGGCACCTTGCCGCTGGCGATGAGGTCCTGAAGCACCATGCCGGGGCCGACGGAGGGGAGCTGGTCCGCATCCCCGACGAGCAGCAGGTGGGCTGCAGGCGGCAGGGCGGAAAGAAACTGGGCCATGAGCGGCGTGTCGATCATGGAGCATTCGTCGAGGACGAAGACGTCCCCGGTGAGCGGTCTGCCGCGATGGCGGCCCCACTGGCCCGAGCCCTGGGATTCGAGCAGCCGGTGCAGGGTTTTCGCCTCCAGGCCGGTGCTTTCGGCGAGGCGTCGGGCGGCGCGGCCCGTGGGCGCGGCGAGCACGAGCTTCGGGTCCTGGCGTCCGAGAATGGCGAGCACGGAGCGCAGGATGGTGGTCTTGCCGACGCCGGGTCCGCCGGTGATGATGAGGCAGCGGTGTTCGAGGGCGGCACGTACGGCCTGCTGCTGGCTGGGGGCGAGCTGCTTGCCGGTGACTTCGGCAGCCCAGGCGATGGCTTCCCCGCTGTCGATGGCCGGGCGGTCCGGGGCGGTGGCGGCCAGCTCCTGGAGTCGTTGCGCGATGCTTTGTTCGGCGGCGCGCAGTTGGGGAAGGGCGAGGACAGTCAAGTCCTGGAGCCGGTGTCGTTCGATCTTGTCGTTCTGGAGCAGGTGGTCGAACTGGGTGCGGAGGGTGGGTTCTTCCGCGTGCAGAAGTTCGGCGGCCTTTTGCAGCAGCAGGTTTTCCGGCAGGCAGGTGTGGCCGTTCTGGGCGGCGGTCTCAAGCGTGTGAAGAATGCCCGCGCGCAGGCGTTCGGGGGCGTTTTCGGCAAGCCCGGTCTGACGGGCAATTTCGTCGGCGGTCTTGAAGCCGATGCCCTGGATGTCCTGGGCGAGGCGGTAGGGGTTTTGGGAGATGACCGCCAGCGCCTCGTCGCCATAGGTCTTGTGGATGCGCAGGGCGCGGGAGGAACTGATGCCGTGCTGGTGCAGGAAGAGCATGATGTTGTGCACGCTCTTCTGCTTGAGCCAGGATTCGCGGATCTCCTGGCGGCGCTTGCGGCCGATGCCCTCCACCTGCTCCAGCTTCACGGATTCATTTTCGATGATGTCAAAGATGCGCGGGCCGAACTTCTCGACCATGCGCCTGGCATAGGAGGGGCCGATGCCTTCGATCAGTCCGGAGCCGAGGTAGCGTTCGATGCCCTCGGCATTGCCGGGGCGGGAAAGCTTGAGCGTGCTGGATTTGAACTGGCGGCCGTAATCGCGGGTGCTCTCCCACTGGCCCGTGGCCTCGAACTGTTCGCCGGCCACCACGCGGGGCGCCTTGCCGATGAGGCTGACGGCTTCCCGCTGTCCTTCAGGCAGGACCTTGAGGATGCAGTAGCCGGTGTCCTCCGCATGAAACAGCACTTTCTCCACAAGACCGCGGAGCGGGGTGGCGGGGGACGGGCTGTTCATGTCCCTGACTTAACGGCAAGTGAGCGCATCGACAAGGCGGTGCTGGTGATGCTTTGAATGCAAAAAAGGCCGCAGGGAGGAGTCCGCTGCGGCCTTTGGGGGATAGCAGGAGGCTGCTTCAATAATAGGGCACCAGGCCGCCCTGCCAGATCGGCTTCAGGTCGCTGATGGCGGCGTCGATGAGCGTGCTGCCACGCAGCGTGATGTTGAGGTATTTCTCCGCGGTGGCCTCTCCGATGACCACGGCTCCGGCGGCCTTGGCGGCGGCGAGGTGTTCCGGGGCGACTTCGAGCAGGAGGCGGCCCGGGGTTTCTCCAAACAGGAGCTCGGCGGTGGTGCAGGCCTTGTCGGCAGGCACGTTTTCCAGCTCAACCTTGAGGCCAGCCTTGCCGCTGAAGGCCATTTCCGCCAGAGCGACGGCGAGGCCTCCTTCGCTGAGGTCGTGGCAGGAGAGCACGGCGCCCTGTTTGGCGAGTTCGTGATATTTGCCGTAGCTGGCCCAGGTGGTGGATTCGCACCAGGACGGGGCACCATCCAGGCCGGCGCCCTGGGTGTATTTGGCGAAGACGCTGCCGCGCAGGCCGGGGGTGGTGCCGCCGATGAGGCAGAGCTTGCTGCCCTGGCGTCGAAGGGAGGCTCCGACGACGTGCTTGGCGTCCTCAATGATGCCGAAGCCGCTGACAAGCAGGGTCACTGGGATGGACACCGGGCCGTCCTCGGTGATGAAATAGTTGTAGAAGCTGTCCTTGCCGGAGACGAAGGGGGCTCCGTAGGCGAGGGCGGACTCGGCCATGCCCTTGGTGCATTCGACGAGGGCGCCGAGCTCTTTTTCTGCGTCGGGATTGCCCATGCAGAAGTTGTCGAGGATGGCGAGGCGCTGCGGATTGGCGCCCATGGCGACGAGCTGGCGGACGCATTCATCGACACAGGCGCGACCCATGGCGTGAGGGTCGTTTTTGCCCCATTCGGGAAGCAGGGCGCAGGCGAGGGCGACGAGCTGCCTGGATCCGTCGACCTTGATGACGCTGCCGTCCTGGGGGGCGTCGCCGGAGGCACCGGCCAGAGGTTTGAGGACGGTGTTGCCCTGCACCTCGTGGTCGTATTCGCGGATGATGGGTTCACGGGAGACGATGGCGAAGTCGGCGAGCAGGGTTTTGAGCACCTGGGTCCAGGATTCCGGACGCACGGCGACTTTCGGGTTTGCGGCGATGGGCTGGCGCCAGTGGGACTTCATCTCGCGGCGGGGGGCGCCGTGGAGTTTTTCGACGGGCAGGTCACAGACGACGCTGCCGTGGTGAAGGACTCGGAGGCGCTTGTTTCCATCGGCCTTGGCGAGCACGAAAATCTCGCTCTGCCACTTGTCGGCGATGGCCTGAAGGGCGGGTAGGTTGTGCTCCGCGACGGCCATGACCATGCGTTCCTGAGATTCGGAGATGAAGACCTGCCAGCTTTCCAGGCCGGGCTCCTTGAGGGGGCAGTTTTCCAGCCAGACCTCGCCGCCGACCTCGCTGAGCATTTCACCAGCCGCGCTGGAGAAACCGCCCGCGCCACAGTCGGTGATGAATTCGATGAGACCGGCCTCGCGGGCGGCGAGGACGAAGTCGGCGACTTTCTTTTCCTCGATCGGGTTGCCGATCTGGACGGCGGTCTGGTCCTCCTCGTGGGAGTCGGTGGTGAGTTCGGCGGAGCTGAAAGTGGCGCCTTTGAGGCCGTCCTTGCCGGTGCGACCACCGGCGGCGATGAGCAGATGGCCGGGCTTCACTTCCTTCGGGATGTCCTGGATCGGGATGACACCGGCGGTGCCGCAGAAGACGAGGGGGTTGTAGATGAAGGTGTCGTCGAATTGGATGGCTCCGCTGACGGTGGGGATGCCCATGCGGTTGCCATAGTCGCGCACGCCGCGCACGACGCCGCGCATGATGCCGAGCGGGTGGATGACGTCCTTGGCCTTGAGGTCCTCCTGTTTGGTGTCTGGCGGGCCGAAGCAGAAGACGTCGAGGGAGGCGACGGGCTTGGCGCCTTTGCCGGCGCCGAGGATGTCACGGATGACGCCACCAAGGCCGGTGTTGGCTCCGGCGTAGGGCTCGATGGCGCTGGGGTGGTTGTGGGTTTCCACCTTGAGGCAGACCGCCTTGTCATCGTCGAGCTTCACGAAGCCGGCGTTGTCCACGAAGGCGCTGAGGACGAAGTCCGGCTTGTCGGCCATGATCTTCTCCGTGGTGCTGCGGATGTAGGTCTTGAAGAGGCTGTCGACGGTTTCCTCGCGGCCGTTGAGGGTGTGGCTGATCTTCGCGTTGAAGATGCGGTGCTTGCAGTGTTCGGACCAGGTTTGAGCGATGACTTCAAGCTCAACATCGGTCGGGTCACGGCCTTCCTCGTTGAAGATCTGCTGCACGACGAGCATGTCAGCCTTGGAGAGCGACAGCTTCATCCTCTTGGAGAGGTCCAGAAGCTGGTCGGCTGGAAGTTCGCGGACGGGGATGGTGCGGAAGACGGCGCGGTCGGACATGGGAACCGTGCATTTGAAGAGCATCGGCGGGGCGTCAACCGGGAGCTTGACCGGGACGCTGGCGAAGCGGGGGCTCCTGTGGGCGGGGGTGGCGGGCCTGAAGGTCCGCCTGCGCCGGAACCTGGCGGTGAAGATCAGTGATTGTAGATGTTTTTGACGATCGCGTGGGCCTTGCTGACGAAGGTCCAGTTCACCACGTTCCACCAGGAATCGACGTATTTGCGGCGGTTGTTTTTGTACCGGGCCTGGTAGGAATGATCCCAGAGGTCCAGGAGAAGGATCGCCCTGCCGTGGTCCTGCCAGGCGACGAAGTCCTTCATGAGCGGATTGTCCTCATTGCGGGTGGTGGTGATGACCAGTTTGCCGTCAGGACGGTAGACCAGCCAGGCCCAACCGGGGCCGTCATGATTGACGGCGGCTTCGGTAAAGGCTTCCTTGAATTCCTGAATGGTGCCGAATTCATCCTCGATGGCCTTGGCCGCCTTGCCCATGGGCCCCATCGGGCTTTTGTCCGGCGGGGAGAGAAAGCGCCAGAAAGCCGTGTGATTCAGGTGGGCGCCGCCGCAGACACGGATGCGGTTCTGCACATCTTCAGACAAAAGCTGCGGGCCGCTCTTTTCGGGGGCTCGGGCGGCCAGGCTCAGTTGCAGGAGGGACTGCCTGATTTTGGGCGGCTGGGGCAGCGATCGGATCGACGGCATCAGGGAGACGACATCGGAGACGGCGAGTTCGACTTCGTCGAGGGTCTTCTGGAGGTCACGCAGGTGTCTGGCATGATAGTCCTCGAAGTGGGTGCGCAGGGTCTTGCCATCCATGTACGGCTCCAGGGCATCCCAGGCAAAGGGCAGGGGTTCCTGGCTCAGGGGAACGCCGATCGGTGAGGGCGGTTTCTCGTCGTTGTTGTCGACGGCGAAAACAGCACCGAGCATGGCCGGGAGACCCGTGGCCAGCAACTCACGACGGGAGAGGAGAGCGGCGTTCATAATCAATTAATGACTGATTATTAGGACATGGCCGCAGAAGGCAATCCTGGATTGTTCGCCAATCGCGTGAATTTGCCGATAAAATTCCCCGAGATAAGGGTTAACCCGGCTCAGCGGGCCTCGTAGTCGAGCACACAGACCTTGTCGAGCAGGGGCTTGAGCTTGCCGACAAACTCCTGGTGGGCGGCATGAGGAAGGTAGGTTTCAAGGCCGGCCTTGTTGGCAAAGGTGACGAAGAAGCAGTGGGTGAATCCGTCGTTCAGGCCTTCCGGGCTGACATTGGTGCCCCATTCGAAGCCCTTGACGGTGTCGATCTTCTTCGCGAGCTCGGCAAAGGCGGTCTCGATGCCCTTGACCTGTTCTGCGGAGGCGGAGTCCTTGAATTTGAAAAAGACAACGTGGCGGTAAGGGGTGTCGGCGGCCTGGGTGGAGGTGATCATGAGCAGGAGGATGGAGGTGAGGGTGATGAGCGCTTTCATGGTACGACGCTTCTTATAGGCGTCTTTTTGAATTGGGCCACCCCAGAAGCAGTCAGGGCGGGGGAGGCGGGCCTGTGCTTTTGTTCGACAATGCCCGGGGGCGGGCTAAAAAGGCGGTTTCCATCGTTTTCCCTGCTGCGCATTCGTGTCCGAGAATCTCACCACCCCCGGTTTCTTCCTGTCCTTTGAAGGCTCTGAAGGCTGCGGCAAATCCACGCAGATCACACTTCTGGCGGAACGTCTTGAAAAGGCGGGTCGGCGTGTGGTGGTGCTGCGTGAGCCGGGCAGCACGACGGCCGGAGAAGCCATCCGCCATCTGCTGCAGCATGCCAAGGAAGGGCGATCGCTGACCCCTGAGGCGGAACTGCTGCTGTTTGCCGCCAGCCGGGCGCAGCTGGTGCGGGAAAAAATACGTCCGCTGCTGGAGGAGGGCGTGTTTGTCATCCTGGACCGTTTCCTGGATTCGACCACGGTTTACCAGGGGCTGGCGAGAGGGTTGCCGGAAGCTTCGGTGGCCGCCGTCAACGCCTTCGCCATCGGCGGCACGCTGCCTCGTCTGACGGTGCTGTTGGATGTCGACACGGAGACGGCCTGGGCGCGCATTCATGCGACGGGCCGTGAGCTGGACCGCATGGAGAGCCTGCCCCGGGAGTTTTATGAAAAGGTGCGCCTGGGCTACCTCGGCCTGGCCAGAGCCCACCCGGAACGCATCGCCGTGGTGAACGCCGCGCTTTCCCCCGAGGCGGTGCATGAGGAAATCTTCAAGCTCGTGGAGGAGAGACGCCATGCCCTATAAGGCCGACCATGCCTTTGACCTGCTGACCCGCGCCCGCGACCTGGGCCGGCTCGGACATGCCTACCTGATCACCGGTCCGAGGGAGGCGCGGCTGGAGGACTTTGCCGCCCGGACCCTGGGTCTGGTCTCGCAGGCCCGTCATGGGGTTCTGGATGACTGGGCGCAGGAGGGCGCGGTCATCCTCCGGCCGCAGAGCAAGTCCCGCCGCATCGCGGTGGGCGAGCATGCGGATGAGCCCGGTTCGATGCGCTTCCTGGAGAGGATGATCCACCGCACCGTCACGCCCGGCCAGCACAAGATGGGTGTGCTGGTGGATGCGGAGAGGATGACAACGCAGGCGCAGAACGCCTTCCTGAAAACCCTGGAGGAGCCTCCGGCGAGGACCTTGCTGCTGCTGCTGAGCTCGCATCCGGAGCAGCTGCTGACGACCATTCTTTCGCGCGTCATCGAGATGCCGCTGCTGCCTCCCGCGGGAGTGCGTGAGTTTGATGAGCATGAGCAGAAGCTGCTGGCCGTGCTGGCCCAGATCGCCAGCCGGTCGACGGGCAGCATCGGGGCCGCGCTGGGGTTGAAGACGGATTTTCAGGCGGTGCTGGAGGAGATGAAGGAGGGCATCGAGGAGGAGATCGAGGGTGAGTTTGAAAAGGAGCAGGAGCATTACGCCCAGACCACGGACGGCGCCTGGCTGAAGCAGCGTGAGGAGGAGGTGAGCGCCAGGATCCAGGCCACCTACCTGCATCGCCGGGATTCGCTCATGGACCTGTTGCTGGCGTGGATGGGCGATGTGGCGCGGATCCAGGCCGGTGCGCCCAATCTGGACCTGCCCGACTATCGGGTGCACACGAGCCGTCTGGCGTCGCAGTGGGCGCCGGAGACGGTGATGAAGAGGCTGCGCGCGCTGCGCCAGCTGGAGCAGCATCTGCACACCAACGTCAACGAGGGGCTGGCGCTGGAAGTGGCCTTCATCCAGGCGTTTGGCCGGTAACCGCGGAGGCATCATCAGGCATGACCGAGCTGCTGCATCCGCATCACAGGAACGCGCATCATGTGCGGCGGAACTTCATCTGCCATGTCCTGGAAGGCGGCTTTTACATGGGGGGCACGGCCTTCCTGGCGCCGGAGAGCGTGCTGCCGAAAATGGTTCAGTCCCTGGGCGGCATGCCCTGGGTGATCGCCGTCATGCCGGTGCTGCTGCCGGCGGCCTTTGCGTCCATGGGGTTGTTCATCGCGCCGCTGGTGGAGAGGCTGCCGCGGTTCAAGCCCTGGGTGCTGGCCTTTGGCCTGCTGCAGCGCCTGCCTTACCTGGTGACGGGGCTGATCCTGCTGCTCAACAAGAACCCGGACGGCTGGCTGCTGCCGCTGGTGGTTCTGACGCCGGTGGCCTCCGGTCTCATCGGCGGCGTGGGCGTGGTGGCCTGGATGGAGATGGTCACCCGCATGGTGCCGGAAAAGGTGCGCGCCGCCGGCTGGTCGGCACGCTACATCATGCAGGCCGTGCTTGGTGTCGGGGCCGGGGTGGTCATCCATCGTGTTCTGACTCACATGCCCGGTAGGGAAGGCTATGCCTGGCTGCATCTGTCGGCCTTTGCCCTGCTGTTTCTTTCCTGGCTGGCGCAGCTGCCCATGATGGAGCATCCGGAGCATCCCCTGCATGTGCCGCCACGGCCCGCTCCGCTGTCCTACGGGAAGTATCTGCGCAGCCTGCCCTCGCTGTTTCTTTCCCAGAAGCATCTGACGCGGCTGGTGCTGGCGCGCTTTTTTGGTACGGGCTTTCTGATGCTGGTGTCGTTCCTGACCATCCACGCCCTGCATGTGACCGGACGTCCGGAGGCGGATGAAGGCCACTTTGTGACCTGGCAGGCCGTGGGCACCGTGCTGGGCAGCCTGCTGGCGGGTTATGTCGGCTATCGCAGCGGGGGGAAGTTGGTGCTGCTGGCCTCGCGCTTTGTCTGCCTGGGCCTCTGCGCCTGGGTGTTCTTCAATGAAACCTTCGCCGGATTTGCCGTGGCTTATTTCATCCTGGGCTTTGGATTGTTCCTGGACCGGGTGGGTGACCTGACGCTGGCTGCCGAGCTCTGCCCGCCCGCCCGCCGGTCGACGCTTCAGGCCATCCTCGGCTTCTGCAACGTGTTCTCGCTCCTGCTTTCCAGCCTGACGGCGGGTCAGGTTTACCGGCTCACGGAATCCTTCCATGCCGTGGCCCTGATGGCGGCCTGCTGCGCGGTGATCTCCGTGCTGCTGCTGTCGACAATTCCGGAACCGCGCCAGGCCAGGGCCTGAGCCGCCGCCCGCTCATTCCGCAGGCTCCATGGTGGCCCTCATGGAACCAGTGCTCTCCTTCATGCGCGGGTCCGGGCCGTAGCCTTCAATCTGCTCCACCCGCAGTTCCGCCAGCTCCTTGTGGCAGGTGGCCACGATCACGCGGCCGTGTGCATCGACCGCGCAGGCCATCTTGTAGCCGACGGTGAGGTCGTAGCCGAAGACCGCCGCGAGCATCTCGATGACATAATCATAAGTGTGGGTGTCGTCGTCATGCAGGATGACGTGATAGGGCGGTTCAAGCTCCGGCAGCGGCTGGGAAAGCGGCTTGGCAGGCCTTGGGGCGACGAGCGGTCCCCCGGCTTTCACCGGAATCAGGGCGCTGCCGCTCATCGACTTCATCATGACGCCATCATGCATCCGGCGCCGGGCAAGCTCAACTGCCCCGAACAAAAAGAAAGGCGGGACTCGTGGGAGTCCCGCCTCATGATCCTCAGGTGAAGGCCGGCCGGTCAGGCCGGATCCTTTTTCGGAGCCTCGCCTTCGGCTTCAGGCCTTGGGCGTCCGTTGCCACCTTCCTGCGGAGGCCGACGGAAGCCGCCTTCTCCACCGCCTTCGCCTGGGCGGCGGAAGCCTCCAGGCCCGCCAGGTCCTCCGGGTCCGCCAGGACCTCCAGGGCCGCCGGGGCCGCGCATCATGCCGCGCATGCGCTCCATGGCGGCGCGCATCTCATCCTTGGACACCTTGCCGTCGGCGTTTTCATCCATGCGGGCAAAGCGGCCTTCAATC
Source organism: uncultured Prosthecobacter sp. (assembly GCA_964642905.1). Taxonomy (GTDB): domain Bacteria; phylum Verrucomicrobiota; class Verrucomicrobiia; order Verrucomicrobiales; family Verrucomicrobiaceae; genus Prosthecobacter. Next base: position 10,521 of record CAZXPU010000050.1, on the reverse strand, counting down.
TCCTGCTTGGAGAACTCGGTGTATTCCTCCTTGTCGACGCTGCCGTCAGCATTCTTGTCCATGCGGCCGAAGGCTTCGTCCGGATTGAAACCACCGGGGCCTCCAGGGCCTCCTGGGCCGCCAGGCGGGCGCTGGCCTTCCGGTGGCATCGGACGTTCGCCCGGAGGCGGCGGGGCGGGTTTTTCTCCTTCAGGGCCAGGGCCTCCCGGCGGCCGGCGGAAACCACCTTCGCCGCCTTCACCTCCGGGACGGCGGGCTCCGCCGGGGCCGCCTTCACCACCCGGGCGGCGCATGCCTTCACGCAGGCGTTCGGCGATCTGGCCCACCTCGGCCTGGTCGACAAAGCCGTCACCGTTGGCGTCCATCTTGGTGAAGCGCTCGCCGTTGTCGCGCTTGGAAAACTCATTGAACTCCTCCTGGCTGATCTTGCCGTCAGCGTTCGTGTCGGCGCGCTTGAGGAACTCGGCGATGCGGCCGCCGCCGCCTTCGCCCTTGGGAGCGCCGTCCTGGGCGACGGCGATGCAGGTGCCCAGAGTCAGGACACCGAGGCTCTTGAAGATTTTTGAGGTGGATTTCATGGGGATGTTCTGTCGGTTGTTTGGAAGCGACAGACCTCTGCAACCCGGTATGCCGGATTTGGTTGCGTGAAATGATGGATTCACCGCTTCAGCGCGGGCCGGTCGGCGTTTTGCCCTGTGAGAAACCCCGGTCGCTTCCGTTCCCGTGCATGACATGCGCCTGTTCCTGCTTTTGATCTCTTTTGTCAGCCTCATCACCCCTGCCGCGGCAAGGCCGCCGAATGTCGTTGTCATCCTCGCGGACGACCTGGGCTGGAGCGACACGACGCTGCATGGCACGACCAGGCTGCATCAGACGCCCAACCTGGAGCGCCTGGCAAAGCGAGGCATGACCTTCACGCGCGCCTATTCGGCGAGCCCGCTGTGCTCGCCGACGCGATCGGCCCTGCTGACCGGCCTGAGCCCGGCACGCACCGGTGTCACCACCCCGAACTGCCATCTGCCGCAGGTGGTGCTGAAGGCGACGCTGCCGGCCTCGGCCGCGCCTAACCAAAAAGCGATTCAACCGACGCCTCCGACCCGGCTGGGCACGGAGCACCGGACGCTGGCCGAGGCCTTGAAGGAGGCCGGCTACGCCACGGCGCACCTGGGCAAATGGCACCTGGGGCCCGAGCCGTACTCGCCGCTGCAGCAGGGTTTTGACACGGACATCCCGCATCATGCCGGGGCGGGGCCCGCCGGCAGCTATGTGGCGCCCTGGAAGTTTGCCGGCTTCAGGGAAAAGGGCGCAGGCGAGCACATCGAGGACCGCATGGCCGCGGAGGCCTCGGCCTGGATGGAGCGGCACCGTGACCGGCCGTTCTTCCTGAACTACTGGATGTTCAGCGTGCATGCGCCTTTTGATGCAAAGAAGGCCTACATCGAGCGGCAGCGTTCACGCCTGGATCCTGCGGATGAGCAACGCAGCCCGACTTATGCCGCGATGGTGCAGAGCATGGACAATGCCGTGGGCACGCTGCTGGACACGCTTGACCGGCTGAAGCTCGCCGATGACACGATCATTCTTTTCACCTCGGACAATGGTGGCAACATGTATGACCGCGTGGACGGCGTTTCGCCCACCAGCAACCGTCCGCTGCGCGGCGGCAAGGCGACCCTGTTTGAAGGCGGCACGCGGGTGCCCGCCGTCGTGGTCTGGCCCGGCGTCGCGCGGCCCGGCAGCCGCAGCGAGGCCCTGGTTCAAAGCGAGGATCTTTTTCCGACCCTGCTGGAGGGCCTGGGGCTGGCGGCGGCGGAAGGGCAGGTCTTTGACGGATCCAGCATCCTGCCTGCGCTCAAGGGCGGTCCTTTGCCCGGGAAGGCCGTCTTCCAATATTTCCCGCATTCCCCCGGAGTGCCTGACTGGCTGCCTCCGGCGGTCTCCGTGCACCGCGACGACTGGAAGCTGATCCGCATCTTCCATGGCGGCGACAACGGCGCGCATCGTCACCTGCTGTTCAACCTCAGGCAGGATCCGGGCGAGCGGAACAACCTGGCCGCCGCCCAGCCGGAGCGGGTGAAGGAACTGGACGCCTTGATTGCCCAATTCCTCTCGGAGACGAAGGCGGTCGTGCCCGTGCCCAACCCGAAGTTTGATCCCGCGCAGTATCATCCGGAACTGGAGGGCAGGGCGGTGCCGAAGGGGAAGCCCAAGGCCTCCGCCAAGGACGACGGGGATCCGGCGCTGCAGGGCTGGAAGGCGCGTGACTGCAAAGCCCGGGTGAAAGCGGGCGTGCTTCAGCTGAGCAGCCTGGGGGACGCCGCCTTCCTGGGATTTGCCGCCGGCAGGCATGGGGGCGCGACGACGGTGCAATTTCGCATCCAGGCGGCGGCGGGCGTCGCCCATGTCGACTGGCTTCCGGGCGGTTCCGAAGGCGGGGTGCGACGAGCCGACTACACTCTGAAGGGCGGCGGCTGGGAGGAGGTCTCGGTGACGCTGCCCGCCGAGGGGCCGCCGGGCATCCTGCGCATCTACCTGCCGATGCAGGGGAAGCCGGTGGAGATCGACTGGATCGAGATCAGCTCCGCGAAGGGCGGCGCCGTGCGAACAGCCTTTTGAAGCAATGTTGGTTCAGCCGAGCTGGCGCGCCCACTCAATGGCGCGCAGCATGCCGGTGGCCTTGTTGACCGTCTCCTGGTGCTCGCTGGTGGGGTTGGAGTCGGCGACGACGCCGGCCCCGGCCTGAACGTAGGCCTTGCCGTCCTTCACCACGCAGGTGCGCAGGGCGATGCAGGAGTCGAGGTTGCCGTCGAAGCCGTAATAACCAACGGCGCCGGCGTAGGCGCAGCGCTTGCTTTTCTCGACCTCGTTGATGATCTCCATGGCGCGCACCTTCGGGCTGCCGCTCACCGTGCCGGCGGGGAAGGTGGCGCGCATGACGTCGTAGGCGCTTTTGTCCGCGCTCAGCCTGCCCTCGACGTTGCTGACGATGTGCATGACGTGGCTGTAGCGCTCGATGATCATCAGGTCGGTGACCTTGACGCTGCCGTATTCGGAGACACGGCCGACATCATTGCGGGCGAGGTCGACGAGCATGATGTGCTCGGCCCGCTCCTTGGGATCGGCGAGCAGTTCGGCGGCGAGGGCGTCGTCCTCGGCCTTGGTCCTGCCTCTCCAGCGGGTGCCGGCGATGGGGCGGATCTCGATTTTTCCATCCAGGCATTTCACATGAACCTCGGGGGAGCTGCCGACGAGCGAGAAGCCGGAGGGCAGGTCCAGGCAGAACATGTAGGGCGACGGATTGACGTGCCGCAGGGCGCGGAAGAGGTCGATGGTGGTGCCGGTGTAGGGCGTTTCGAAACGCTGGGAGGGCACGCCCTGGAAGATGTCGCCGGCGGCGATGTACTCCTTCATCTTCGTGACCATGCCCTCGTATTCGGCCTGGGTGGTGTTGCTGACCGGAGGCGGCAGCTGGTCGTTCTTCACCGGGGCGAAGGTTTGCAGCGGCTTGACGGCGAGCGGGGCGCTGAGCTTGGCGATGACCGACTCGACCTGCGCCTTTGCCCATTCGTAGGCGGCTTCCAGGCTGGCATGCTCGTCGGTGTGCACATTGGCGACGACCATGAGCCTGCGGGTGCGGTGGTCAAAGATGAGCACGGTGTCGGTGACCATGAAGACCATGTCCGGCAGGCCGAGCTCGTCCTTGGGCGGGGGTGGCAGGGTGGGCTCGAAGAAGCGCACCATGTCATAGGCGAGGTAGCCGACGGCGCCGCCGTGAAACACCGGGATGTGCGAGGTCTCGGCGGGCTTGTAAGGCTGCATGATCAGGCGCAGCTCCTCCAGGGGGTCGGTGCTGGTGGTGTAGCGGCGCAGCTTGCCTCGCTCCTCCACCTCGATGTCACGGCCGCGAGCGGTGAAGATGAGCCGGGGTGAGCTGCCGAGGAGGGAATAACGGCCTGAGTGCTGGGTGAGCTCGGCGGATTCCAGCAGGAAGGCGCAGCGTCCGTCGTGGATCTTCTGGAACGCGGACAGAGGCGTTTCGTAGTCGGCGGCCAGCTCCGCCATCACCGGCACGAGGTTCCCCTTCGCGGCCAGGGCGCGGAAGGTGTCGAAGTCAGGCTGAAGATGAAGCGTGGGCATGGCGGGCAAAAACGGACGCGGAGAGTGGATGGGAAAGAGCCGCCGGGCAAGGGGCGGAGGAACCGGCCTGTCCGGTTCAATAGACGGGCACGGAGGGGTCGATCTGCTCCGACCAGGCGCGAATGCCTCCGGCGACATTGACCGCGTTGGTGAAGCCGAGATCCTGCAGGGCGGCGACGGCCTTGGCACTGCGGCCTCCGAGCTTGCAGTGGACGTAAAGCGGGAGGTCGCGTGGCAGTTCGGCGGCCCGGGTGGCGACCTGGGCCAGGGGGATGAGCACGGCGCCGCGGATGGAGGCGGTGGCATGTTCATCCGGCTCGCGGACATCGAGGAGGAAGTGCTGGTCGCCCTGCTGGCGCAGGCGGTGGAGATCCTGGACGGAGATTTCTTTCATGGGTGGAAGGGGACGGATGCCGCAGAAGCCCTCGTAGTCGATGGGTTGCGTGATGCTTGGATGGTCGCCGCAGACCGGGCAGGCGGGGTCGCGTCGAAGGTTGAAGGTGCGGAAGCGCATGCCCAGGGTGTCGACATGCAGGAGCCTGCCGAGGAGAGGCTGGCCGATGCCGGTGATGAGTTTGATGCATTCCAGGGCCTGCAGGGTGCCGACCAGGCCGGGAAGCACGCCCAGCACACCGCCTTCGGCACAGCTTGGCACAAGGCCTGGCGCCGGCGGCTGCGGGGCCATGCAGCGGTAGCATGGGGCGTTCAGGTGCGGGGCGAACACGGCGGCCTGGCCTTCAAAGCGCAGGATGCTGCCATAGACGTTCGGTTTCTTCAGCCAGACACAGACGTCGTTGGAGAGGTAGCGCGTGGGAAAGTTGTCCGTGCCGTCGATGACGACGTCATAGCCGGCGGCGATGGCCAGGGCGTTGGCGGCGGTGAAACGTTCCGGGTGAAGCTTGAGCCGGACGTGGGGGTTGATGCCGCGAAGCCTGTCGCTCGCGGCGTCGAGCTTGCTCCTGCCGAGGTCATTCTCGCCAAAGAGGATCTGGCGCTGAAGGTTGGAGGTTTCGACCACATCGGGATCGACCAGGCCGAGGGTGCCGACACCGGCGGCGGCGAGGTACATGGAGACAGGCGAGCCGAGACCGCCGGCGCCGATGCAGAGCACGCTGGCTGCCTTGAGCTTTTTCTGGGCCTCGATGCCGAACTCAGGAATGGCGAGGTGACGCGCATAGCGCTGCAACTCCGGCGGGCTGAGATCAACGGCGATCATGGCGTGGGATGGCTCAGACGCCCGCAGCGGCCCGCACGGAGGCTTCATCGACGCCGCGCAGGGCGAAGACCCGGAGCAGGGTGTCCTCGATCAGGTTGTTCGGGCAGGAGGCTCCGGCGGTGATGCCGATGGTGATGGGGCTGTCTCTGTCGGCAAGCTTGCCGGAGTAGCTGGTCTTTTCCGCCTTCAGGTGCAGGTCGAAGTGGACGATCTGCTCCAGGCTGGTGAGGCATTCCGCGGTGCGGATGAAGAAGGTGGGCAGCTGCTGCTCGCCGATCTCGACGAGGTGGGTGGTGTTGGAACTGTTGTAGCCGCCGACGACAAGCAGGATGTCGAGCGGCTGCTTGAGCAGGTGGAAGAGTCCGTCCTGGCGGTCCTGGGTGGCGCCGCAGATGGTGTCAAAGACCTGGAAGTTGTCGCTGCTGCCGCCGTCACGGTCCTCCACGGCCTTCTGAAGGCGGCGCTGGATCTCCTCGGTTTCCGACTTCAGCATCGTGGTCTGGTTGGCCACGCCGATGCGCTGAAGGTGGATCTCGGGATCAAAGCCGGCCGAGCAGGCGCTGGCGGCGCTGAAGCGTTTGAGAAAGGCCTGCTTGTCGCCGCCCTTGCGAATGTAGTCGCAGACGAAGTCGACGTCGGACAGGGTGAGCACGACCAGGTAGTGGCCGTTGCCATTGTCACCGAGGGCCCTGGAGGAGGTGGCGCGGGTTTCCTCATGGCTGGCCTTGCCGTGAATGATGGAGGTGAAGCCTCCTTTGGCGTAGCCGCGCACGCGTTTCCAGACGCTCATCACGTCGCCGCAGGTGGTGTCGACGACCATGCAGCCGCGGGAGGCGATGAGCTTCATGAGGTTGGTCTCGGCGCCAAAGGCCGGGACGATGACGACATCGTCGCTGGTGAGCTTGGCGACCTCCTCCTCGTGCTTGCCGACCGGGATGCTGACGATGCCCATCTCGGTGAGCTGGCGGTTCACCTCGGGGTTGTGAATGATTTCGCCAAGCAGGTAGACGCGTTTGTCGGCGAAGACCCGGCGCGCGGCGTAGGCGAGGTCGATGGCGCGTTCGACGCCGTAGCAGAAGCCGAACTCCTTGGCCAGGCGCACCGTGGTGCCCCCGATTTGCAGGAGATTGCCCCGGGCGCGCACGGCCTCGACGAGGGTGCTGCGGTAGTGGGTTTCGACCTCGGCCTGCACGCGTTCCATGACCTCCGGGGTGCGGACGTTGACTTTACGCTGAGGTGCGGAGGCGGACATGGATTTTGGGGCGTGTGTGACTGGGGAAGGAAAAGGGAGAGGCGGGGTCGGCCGCCTCTCCCCAGGAAATGAAGTCGCTCGCTGGCGGAGGTTGTTATTTAAACAGGGTGCCGGCCTCGAGATCCTTGAAGAACTTGTCGCTGCGCATGTAGGTCGGGTCGGGGTTGGGCAGCGGGCCGTCGTCGATTACTGGCAGGTTTTTGCCGGCGGTGCTGTCCTCGGGGTGGGAGCTGGCGATGATCAGCGGCGTGCCGACCTGGGTGAGGGAGAACAGCTTGAGGGCGGACTGGGCGGGCAGACGGATGCAGCCGTGGGTGCAGGGATAGGGCTTCACGAATCCCCAGTGCATGCCATAGGCGGACTTCCATTCCTGCCAGTAGGCCATCGGATATCCGCGGTCAGGCTCGCTCTGGCGGCGGCGGCGGGCCTCCTTGTGCTGGATGCGGAAGGTGCCCGCGCCCGTGGAACCGTGGGTGCCGACGGAGCAGGGCGTGGCGAGCAGCACTTTGTTGCCTTCCACGGCATAGAGACGCTGGGCGCCGGTGCTGACCTTGATCTTCACGGCTCCAGGGTTGGTGGGGCGGGTGACGGGCGGGTTGAACTCGTGACCGTACATGTGGCGGTGACGCGCCGTTTTGCAGCTGCTGAGGGAGGCTGCCAGGACCAGCAGTGCGGCTGCCTGGAACAGATGGCGGGAGGAACGTTTTGTCATGGGCCGGAAGTCCTAGCACGCCGTCCCGGTGTCTCCACCGTTTTTCTTGGGGGGCAAAGATGGTTTTGACGAGAGGGGGCCGTTTGTGGATTCTACCCCCTCACCTCCATGAAATTGCCCCTTTTTGCCGTCCTGCTGCTTGCCTGCCTGCCCGTTTTTGGAGCTGATGAAGCTCCGAAGGCCGCCGCAGAAACCCCTTCAAAGGAACGTCTGCTGTTTGACGGCAAGTCCCTGGCTGACTGGGAGACGGTGGACATCGGCGGCAGCGGCCAGGTGGAGCTGGAAGGTGGTGTGATGATCATCAACCAGGGGGACAGCCTGAGTGGGGTTGTCTATAAAAAGCCCCAGGATCTGCCGGTCACCAACTATGAAATCTCCCTCCTGGCGAAGCGCCTGCAGGGCGTGGACTTTTTCTGCGCCCTGACCTTTCCCGTGGGCGATCTGAAGAAGTGCGCCACGCTGATCTGCGGCGGCTGGGGCGGCAGCGTCACCGGCATCAGCAGCATCGACGATGTGGATGCGAGCAACAACGCCACCGGTTCCTACCAGAAGTACGAGGATGACAAATGGTACGCCGTCCGTCTGCGCGTCACTCCGGAAAACCTGTCCGTGTGGATCGATGACAAGCAGGTCGTTGATCAGGACATCAAGGGAAGGAAGGTCAGTCTGCGGCCCGGCCCCATCGAGAGCTACGCGCCGCTGGCCATCTCCACCTACAACACCACCGGGGCGATCAAGGCCGTGCGCCTGAAGGTGCTGAAGTGAGGCGTCCTGCCCTTTTCAACACAAGGCCTGCGTTTTGCCAGCCCTGAAGCCAGGGAATGGCGTAAATCGTCCATTGACGGGCGGCCATCCTTCGCCACCCGGGAAAGCTGACCATGAAGATCCTCCGCCATACCGATGCCGATTGGAAAAACGCCGTCGCCGTGATGAACCGCCGCGCCGAGGCCAGCGATGCTGTGCGCGAGGTGGTGTCCGGGGTCATCCAGGCGGTGCGTGAGCGAGGCGATGCAGCCCTGCTTGAATACACGGCCAAGTTTGATGGCGCCACTCTTGCCCCTGAAGGCCTGCGCATCCGCGATGAGGAGATCCTGGCGGCCTGGAATTCCGCCACCCCCGAGCTGCGTGCCGCTCTTGAGGCGTCTCATCGCAACGTGTTTGAGTTTTCGCGACGCAGCATGCGCCAGGACTGGCATGGCACGAACGAGCAGGGCGGGGAGGTGGGCGAAGTCTATCATCCCTTCGAACGCGTGGGTTGTTATGTGCCGGGCGGCACGGCGCCGCTGGTGTCCACCGCGATCATGACGGTCACTCTGGCCGCAGCGGCCGGGGTGCCTGAAATCGTGGTCTGCACGCCTTGCGGCAAGGATGGAAACGTGAATCCAGGCCTGCTCGCGGCTCTGAAGCTCGCTGGGGCCACGGAGGTCTACAAGGTCGGCGGCGCCCAGGCCATCGCGGCCATGGCCTATGGCACGGAATCCATCGCCCCGGTGGCGAAGATCGTCGGGCCGGGCAACAGCTTCGTGGTGGAGGCCAAGCGCCAGTGCCTGGGCGTGGTGGCCATCGATTTGCTGCCGGGGCCGAGCGAGGTGCTCATCCTCGCGGACAAATCCGCCGATCCGCGCTTCATCGCGGCGGACATCCTGGCCCAGGCGGAGCATGGCAAGGACAGTCAGGCGGGCTTCATCACGGATGATGCGGCGCTTCTGGAGGCCGTGATCGCCCAGGTGGAAAGCCAGTGCCGAAGCCTGAGCCGTCAGGCGCAGCTGCAGCCGGTTTTGGAAAAGGGCGTGTTTCTCATGCTGGCCTCATCGCTGGAGGAAGGCGCGCATCTGGTGAACGCCTACGCGCCGGAGCATTTGTCCCTGATCACGGAAAGGGAGGCCGACATCCTGCCGCTCATCCGCACGGCGGGGGCGATTTTCCTCGGCAATCACTCGCCGGTGGCGGTGGGCGATTTTCTTGCCGGTCCCAGCCACACGCTGCCCACGGGCGGGGCGGGCAAGTCCTTCCCGGGACTGACGGTGGACATGTTCCAGCGTCGCACCAGCATCATCCGGCTGAGCCGCGAGGCCTGCGCCCGATCCGAACCCGTGGTGCATGCCTTTGCCGCGGTGGAGGGGCTGGACGCCCACGGTCGTTCGGTCAGCATCCGGCTGGAGTAGGAGCCGGCTCACAAAAAAAGCAGGGGTGATGAACCCCTGCTCTCGTTGAATTCGAAAGGTCCGAGCTCTGCCTCAGGGGGTGACCTTGCAGTCGCCGAAGCAGATGCCGATGCTGCGGCCGGCGTTGACGATCTCGCTGTCAGGCTTGACGAGACGGAGGTGATTGACGGCCTCCTCGATGCTGACGTCACCCACCTGATACTGCTGGTAGCTGACCATGCGGCCGAACTTGCCCTGCTCGATCAGGTTGACGGCCATGGCGCCGAAGCGCACGCCGAGGATGCGGTCAAGCGCCGTGGGGGCGCCGCCACGCTGAAGATGTCCGAGGGTGCAGGCGCGGGTTTCCTTGCCGGTCATGGCCTCGATCTTCTTGGCCACATGATCTCCGATGCCGCCCAGGCGGTCCTCGCCTTTGCCGCCGACATTTTCCTTCTTGAGCAGTTCCCCGCTTTCGATGCGGGCGCCTTCGGCCACGACGACCAGCGTGCTGTGAAGGCCGCGGGCGTCGCGCTGACGAATGGCGTCGGCGACATGCTCCATGTGGAAGGGGATCTCGGGTAGCAGGATGACATCGGCCCCGCCAGCCATGCCGCCGTAAAGGGCGATCCAGCCGGCGTGGCGGCCCATGACTTCGAGAACGATGGCGCGTTTGTGGCTTTCCGCCGTGGTGTGCAGACGGTCCAGGGCGTCGACCACCGCGTGCACGGCGCTGTCGAAGCCGAAGGTCATGGCGGTGGCCTGGATGTCGTTGTCGATGGTCTTCGGCACGCCGATGACGGGCACTCCCATGTTGTAAAGCTGGAGGGCTGTGGTCAGGGAGCCGTCACCGCCGACGACGATGAGGGCGCCGATCTCGAGATGACGGAGGGTGGCCTTGGCCTTTTCGACGATCTCCCTGGGCACTTCGGCGACATTGCCTTCACCGACCTTGGCGACGAAATGGCCCTTGTTGGTGGTGCCGAGAATGGTTCCGCCGAGCTTGGTGATGCCAACGGTGCGGGAGGGGTCGAGGATCATGTAATCCCCCGGGGGCAGCATG
>CAZXPU010000049.1:0-36943 GCA_964642905.1 uncultured Prosthecobacter sp. | reverse complement strand
GTGTATTCGCTGTTGCCACCAAAGGGAGCGAGAAGGCTGCCGGGCTCGGTCAGCGAGGCAAGCGTTAAGACCATCGAGTAAACCGGTTCGCCGCGCGCCGCCTGAGAGGCGCCGTTGCTGTCATTGTCCACGCCGTTGTCGACGCTGCTGAAGGTCGTGCTGCGGCGCGGGTGCGAGATCGGCGGCGTCAGCTTGATGTAATACTTGCCGATGGGCAGGCCGGTGAAGCTGTAGGCGCCCGTGGCATCGGTGGTGTAGGACGCGACCAGGACGTCGTCACCGCTGTTGATGCTGCTGTCCACGGTCGAATAAAGCTCCAGCACCGCCGACGGCACGCCGCCCTCGCTTCCGTCCACGACGCCGTTGTTGTTGTCATCGCTCCAGACCAGGTTGCCGATGCTCATGGCGGCGCAGAAGCCAAAGTCGACGCTCATCTCCTTGTTGCTGCTGCCGGCGGAACCCGGCTCGCTGTTCAGGGCGAGATTGATCACCGGACTGCAGACCACCGTGCCGCTGCCGCCGGGCTGAAGACCGTTGCTGTCGTTGTCCACGCCGTTGTCAAGGCTCACCGCCGGCGAGGCCACGGGCCAGGCGCTGCTGGGCGTCGGGATCTTGACAAAGTACCGGCCTGCGGAAAGGCCGCTGAAGAGATAATAGCCATTGGCGTCGGTCTCGGTGGTGGCGTGGAAGGTGTCGTCGGCCGTGTTGGCGAGGCCGTCGGCACCGGCGCGATAGAGATCGATCTTCAGGCCGGGAAGCCCGGGCTCACGGGGGTTCTTGATGCCGTTGCAGTTCAGGTCGCTCCACACAAAGTCACCGATGGAAAGCGTGGGGGGATCGCAGGTGGCGCTGCCTTCCAGGACGATGTTGTCGAAGTCGATGTATCCCGTGCTGTCACCGCCCCAGAGATAGACCTCCAGGAGGAAGGACTTGCCGGCCAGCTGGGCACCCGTCGGAAGCGCCGTGGCGCCGCCGATGAAGCTGGACCAGTTCAGGCTCTGCGAGTACCAGGCCGTTTCAGCGGAGAAGGTAAAGGTGCTGGTGACGGCGGTTTGATAGGTGGAGCCTTCCTTCCAGGTGAGATAGGCCCTGCCGGAAACCGGCGAGGAGCTGTTCACACGACGCACGTCCATGAGCAGGTTGCCGATGTTGCCGGTGGAGGTCGGGTCCATGTCAAACCGGACCCACAAGCTGTCACGAAGCTGCGTCAGGCTGGAGCGGGCGGCATTGTAGCTGACATCAAAGACATCATCCCAGTCACGCACGCGGCGGCTGAGAGCCCCGCCCTTGATCGGGCCGGAGTAGGCGGGCTCGCTGACGTCCGTGAGGCCGTTGAGGTCTTCCTCGAGCTGGATCTTCGCCGCGTTGACGATGCAGGGGTTCTGGTAGCTTGGAGGTGCCGGCAGACCGCCGCTGGCCGTGTTCATGTCATATTCCAGAAGCGGCGTCCCGGGCGTGGGCACCGCGCGTAGCGCAAAGTCAATGCTGGTGTCCTGATCCAGTCCAAGCGCGACATCGCCTGGCTCGCGTCCCACCGCCAGGGCCACGACCGGGCTGGTGATCGTCGTCCCCTTCCCTGCCGGCTGGCTGCCGTTGTTGTCACCCTGCACGCCGTTGTCCGCCGTGACAATCACGCCCGAGGAATAGGGATGGGTGGCCGGAGGCGTGGCGATGCGGACGAAGTAGTTGCCGGGAACGAGTCCGCTGAACGCATAGAGGCCGGCGCTGTCCGTGGTGCTCGTCGTCTGCAGGGCGTCGTCGCCATCACCGATCACGGTGTTGGTGGTGCTGTAAAGCTGGAGCACCACCCCGGAGATCCCGGTTTCACCCACATCCCACACGCCGTCCTGATCCAGGTCATTCCAGACCAGATCACCGAGGCCAAGACCGTTGATGGTGATGCTGCGATCTGCGCTCACCTGGCAGCCATTGGCATCCGTGGCACGCAGGGTGACGGTGGAAGTTCCCGTGGCCGTCGGCATGCCGCTGATCACTCCGGCCGGGCTCAGGCTCAGTCCTGCCGGCAGCGTGCCGCTGGCGACCGCATAGGTGTAGGGAGCCGTGCCGCCGGTCGCACCCAGGGTCTGGCTGTAGGCCACACCGCGGTAACCCGACACCAGGCTCGCCGGCGTCAGTGTCAGGCTGGGGCAGACAGTTGTCAGGCTCAGCGCACGGGTGGCGGAGCAGTTGAAGGCGTCCTTGACCTGCACGGTGACATTGAAGGTGCCCGCCGCCGTCGGCACGCCGCTGATGACACCTGCGGAGCTCAGCGACAGGCCGCCCGGAAGGGCTCCGCTGGCAATGCTCCAGCTGTGGGGTGTCGTCCCGCCGCTGACCGCCAGGGTGGCGCTGTAGGCCGTGCCCGTGGTGCCGTTGGCCAGGCTGGCCGTCGTCACCGAAACCACCGGGCAGAGCAGATTGAGAAGATAGGAGCGGGTCACCTCGCAGTTGTTGGTGTCAGTGGCCCGGACCGTGAAACTGTAGCCGCCGGGAGCTCCCGAAGGCGTGCCGCTGAGGACACCTGCGGAGCTGAGGGAGAGACCTGTGGGCAGGCTGCCGCTGGCCAGCGACCAGGTGATGGTTCCCACCCCGCCCGTGGCGCTGAGGGTCTGGCTGTAAGCAGTCGCCGTCACCGCATCCGGAAGCGACGTGGGACTGATGGCGAGGCCCGGACAGCTGACGCTGAGGGAGTAGCTGCGGGTCGCGGTGCAGGCGTTGGCATCCGTCACCAGCACCGTGAAATTGAAGCCTCCAACCTGCGTGGTGGTTCCCGCGAGACTGCCTGCGGCGGAAAGCGTGATGCCCGTCGGCAGCGTGCCGCTCTGCAGGCTCCAGGTGTAGGTGGCGGTGCCTCCCGCGGCGCTCAGAGCCTGGCTGTAGGCCGTTGTCGCAGCGGCCGCAGGCAGAGTGGCGGGCGAGATGCTGATGGCCGGGCAGTTCACCGCCAGCGAATAGCCGCGTGTGGCGGCGCAGCCCTGGGCGTCAAGAACGCGGGCCGTGAAGACGTAACTGCCGGGAGCCGCCGTCGGCGTGCCGCTGATGACACCGCCGCTGCTCAGGCTCAGGCCTGCGGGCAGCGAACCGGCACTGACAGTCCAGGCATACCCGCCGTTGCCACCGGAGGCGGTGAGCGTCTGCGAATAAGCCGCATACTGGGTGGCCGCAGCCGGAGAGGCCGGCGTGATGCCGATGACCGGGCAGCCCACCACCAGGGTGCAGGCACGCGTGGCCGAACAATTGTTGCTGTCAGTGGCACGAATGGTGAAGGCATAGCTGCCAGGCACCGCTGTCGGCGTGCCGCTGACCATGCCGGCGCTGCTCAGACTCATGCCCGTCGGCAGGGCGCCGGCGCTGACGGCAAAGGTGTAGGGGGCGCTGCCGCCGCTGGCGCCAACGGTCACCGGCGCGTAGGCGGCGAATTGCGTGGCATCGCCGAAGGTGGTGTTGGAAAGCGTGACGACCGGGCAGCTGACAGTGAGCGTGTAGGCACGGGTTGACGTACAGTTGTTCACGTCACGAGCCTGCACGGTGAAACTGTAGCTTCCCGGGCTGGCGCCAGGTGTGCCGCTCAGGCTTCCCGCGCTGCTCAACGTCATGCCCGTGGGCAGGCTGCCGGAGAAGACCGACCAGGTGTAGGGCGCGGTGCCTCCGACCGCCGTGAGCGACTGGGCGGTGTAAGCCACGTATTGAACGGCGGCATTGAGCGTCGCCGGGCTGATGCTGATCGCCGGACAGCCGATGGTGAGTGAATAAGCGCGCACGCCGGAGCTGCCGTTGGCGTCACCGGCACGCGCCACGAAGGTGTAGGTTGCGGGAACGCTGGTCGGCGTGCCGCCCAGGACACCTGTCGCGGCGTTCAGGCTCATGCCGGCGGGCAGGCCGTTGTTGCCCGTGGTGGTGGCTGTGTAGCGGGCCAGGATCTCAGCCGCCGAGAGCGCGCGGCTGTAGAGAAGCAGTTCATCCAGCCCGCCCTTCCAGGCCGTTCCGGCGCCGTTGCCAGCGCCGATGCGCAGCGTGCCCGAACTGTGCGTGACCGCCGTCGAATAGGCTTTCACGGCCACCTGCGCACCGTTCACATACAGCCTCATGTTCGCGCCGTCATAAGTGGCGGCCACATGCGACCAGACACCGGCGGTGAGCGTGGTGGTGACACGGTTTCCGGCGCGGTCATTCAGCCAGAAACCAAAGGTGCCGGTGCCACCGAGGAAACCCAGGCCATAACCATCCGCACCAGCCGTGCCAGTGGTCTTGGTCATCACGACCGCGTCACCCGAAAGACCACTCGACGCCGGGTTCACCCAGGCCTCCAGCGTCATCTGCGCAGGTTTCAGGGAGGTGCTGTCCGTGACCTCCACCAAGTCGTCCACACCATCCAGCAGGAAGGCACGACCAATGGCGCCATTCTGATAGGCGACACCACCGAACGCAGGAGAGAAGTTCGCCATGAGCCCATCGGCGCTGCCGTTTTCGGCCATCCACCACGACACGGCACCGGTGGGAGCCGACGGACTCACGCTCCAGGAGTAGGGAGCCGTGCCGCCCGAGGCCGTCAGCGTCTGCGAATAGGCGGCATACTGGGTGCCGTTGGCCAGGGTGGCGGGCGAGATGCCGACCAGCGGGAACTGAACCGTCAGCACATAGTCGCGGGTGGCGGAACAGCCTGTGGCGGAATCCAGCGCCCGCACCGTGAAGGAATGATAACCCGGCAGCGCCGAGGCATTGGGTGTGCCGCTCAGGACACCGGAGGAGGTCAGCGTCAGGCCCGCAGGCAGGGTGCCCGAGGACACCGACCATGCATAGGGGCCGGCGCCGCCAGTGGCGCTGAAATTGACGCTGTAGGGGCTGTACTGCGTGGCGGCAGAAAGCGAGGACGGGCTGACGCTGATGACCGGGCAGCCGCGGAAACCAAAATCAATCGTGTTCTCAATGTTGGTTGAGCCGGTGACCCCGGGCTCGCTGCCTGCCGTCAGCGTGATGAGCGGGCTGGTCACTTCCGTGCCCACGCCGCCCGGCTGGCTGCCGTTGCTGTCATTGTCCACGCCGTTGTCCGCCGGCTGGTTGATCGCGGCGATCAGCGGGGCCGATGCCGGAGGTGTCGGAATGCGCACCCGGTACTGGCCGGGC
The DNA here is from genome assembly GCA_964642905.1 of uncultured Prosthecobacter sp. Taxonomy (GTDB): domain Bacteria; phylum Verrucomicrobiota; class Verrucomicrobiia; order Verrucomicrobiales; family Verrucomicrobiaceae; genus Prosthecobacter. Next base: position 31,819 of record CAZXPU010000049.1, on the reverse strand, counting down.
TGGTAGGTGAGGAAGCTGTAGATGCCGGAGCCGTTCGTCGTGGTCGTCTGCAGGACGTTGTTGGAGCTGTCGAGAAGCTGCACTGTGACGCCGCTGACGCCGCTTTCCGTGCCCGACTGGTAGATGCCGTCGTTGTTGCTGTCGGCCCACACCAGGTTGCCGACTGTGATGCCGTTCCAGAGACCGAAGTCGACACTGAAATCCGTGTCCGGGTTGGTGTCGCCATCATTCACGGGCTCGGCGCCCAGGGCCAGCGTGATCACAGGACTGAAGACCGCCGTGCTGACCCCGCCGGGCTGCGAGCCGTTGTTGTCATTGTCCACATGGTTGTCCAGCGCCACGACTGTGCCGCTCGTCGCCGGAAGAGAGGTGGGAGGCGTCACCTTGACGACATACTTGCCATCTGCCAGGCCGCTGAAGGTGTAGGAACCCGAGGGCGTGGTGGAGGTGGAGGAAACCAGCACGTCATCGGCATCGCCGGCGGTGTCGTTCGGGCTGCGGTACAACTGCACCTGCACCCCGCCCACGCCCACTTCGGTGGCGTCACGCAGGCCGTTGTTGTTGACGTCGTTCCAGAGCATGTTGCCGATGGCGAGGGTCGGCGACTTCGAGACTTCGCAGAGCGAGAGGTGATCCATCACCACCGGGCTGGTGCCCGAGCCGCCGGAGAACACGAAGGCCGCCGTGTCGATCTGCGAGGCAGTCGCGCCCGGGGCGATGCGGAAACGCCAGGTGAACTGGCGCCACTGGGGGAGCTGGGTGTTGCCGACCGCCTCGCTCCAGCCGTTGTAGTCGGCGGTCGTGAAGGAGGCGAAGGACGTGCCGGCGGCGCCGAAGCCGCAGCACTGCTGCTCACCGGGGGCGGTCGCCGTCATCTCGCCCTGCGGCACGGAGTAAAATTGGTACAACCCGGGGGTTGCGCCGTTGATGACCTGGATGATCGGGGCGCCGGCGCCGATGTCGAGCAGGATGGAGGCGTTTGCGGCGCTGGCGTTCGCGGCCCAGATGGAGACCTGGTATTCGCGCCCTGCCTGGAGCACGCTGCTCCAGTTTCCACCGCCGCCGGCCCGCAGGCTGATGCAGGAGTTGGTTCCCTGGAAGAGAAGATAGCGACGGCCATGGCGCGCCTTGCCGGACTCAACCCAGCTCACCTTGGAGCCGCTGTTGCCAGCCAGCACCTGGACACGCTGGATGGGCTCGCCCAGACCGCTCGTGCCGTTCACACCACCGGTCCACTGATAGCCATTGATGCCCGTGCCGAAGCCGGTCTCCGTGCCGTTGAATCCCAGAAGGGCCATGGGCGTGCCGGTGGCGTTGGCGAGCTGCTGGAATTCAAAGCTGGCGTTGTCCACCAGCGACGAGACATAACATGCATCCAGGTTGGCAAAGCCAAGGTCCACGGTGCTGTCACGATCCGTGTCATCGCCATCAACACCGGCGGCCGGCTCGGCGCCCACGGCCAGGGTGATCAACGGACTGACCACAGGCGTGCCGCTGCCTCCCGCCTGAATGGCGTTGCTGTCATTGCCGACGCCGTTGTCCAGATCCACACCGGTGCCGGAAACCAGCGGGTAATAGGCTGGCGGGGTCGGGATGCGGACATAATAGACACCGGCGGCAAGATTGATGAACTGGTAGAGGCCGTTCACATCCGTGGTCGTCTGACCCAGCTTCACATCGTCCCCCGCACCGTTGTTGCGGAGGCCGTCCGCGCCGGGCGTCCAGAGCTCCACCGCCAGCATCGGCACACCGCTGTCGGTCGCCTGCCTCAGGCCGTCATTGTTGGAATCCACCCACACCAGGTTGCCCAGACCGAGGCTGCGTGCCGCGAAGGAGAAGGACTTCACGGCCTGGCAGCCATAGCTGTCGGTCACCCGCACCGTGAGGGTCGATGACGACGGGCTGGTGGGCGTGCCGCTGATGACACCGCCGCTGCTCAGGCTCAGGCCTGCGGGCAGCGTGCCGCTTGCCAGGCTCCAGGTCAGCGGGGCGTTGCCACCGGTCGCCGCCAGGGTCTGGCTGTAGGCATTGGTGACAAAGGCGTCCGGCAGCGAGGTGGTGTTGATCGTCAGGCTCGGGCAGGCCGTGGTCAGCGTGTAGCTGCGTGAACCCGTGCAGTTGCTGCCATCGGTCGCCGTGATCGTGAAGTTGGAGGTGCCGGCGGTCGTCGGCGTGCCGCTGACGACGCCCGTCGCAGTGTTCAACGTGAGGCCTGCGGGCAGCGTGCCGCTGGAGACGCTCCAAAGGTAGCCCACCCACTCCGTCACCGGCTTCAAGGTGAAGGACGGCCCCGACCACTGCAGCCGGGCGACGGCATCGCCGCCGTTTTCATAATACTCCACACGCACCGGCACGGTCTGACCCGCGGTCAGGGAAACCGTGGCCGTGTGACTGGTCGCGGACTGGTCGTACCAGCGATCAATGACAAGCGTGTTGTTCACCCAGAGACGGAAGCCGTCGTCAGTCGTGCACTGGAAGGTGTGGCTTCCCGTGCTGGAGGGCCGCAGGAACCCGGACCAGCGCACGGAGAAGTTGTTCACCGGCACGGCGGGATCCGGAGACCCCGCGCCCCAGTTGAAGTCGATGGAGGAATCCAGCCTCGTCAGCAGCGAGGCATTGAAGTTGGAGCCTGAATAATACTGCCCGATCAGGCCCGTGAGCGGAGAGGCGGTGAAGGCCTGGCTGTAGGAGGTGCCCACCGTTCCTGAGGGCACGGAGGTCGGAGACACCGTGATCACCGGGCAGCCGGCGCTCAGGATGTAGCTGCGTGAGGCCTGGCATCCGGCCGCATCGGTGACACGCACGGTGAAGGCGCTGGAACTGCTCGAGGTGGGCGTGCCTGTGATGGCGCCGGCGGCATCCATCGAAAGACCGGCGGGCAGGCCGCCGCTGGTGACGGTGTAGGTGTAAGGAGCCGTGCCGGCGCCGGCGCTGATGTTCTGGGAATAAGCCACGCCCTGGATGCAGTTCGGCAGAGTCGCAGGGGAGATGGTGAGAACGGGGCAGACCAGCAGGTTCAAGGTGCGGGTTCCGGAGCAGCCCTGGGTGTCGGTGGCGCGCATCGTGACCGAGGCACCTGTGCCGTTGCCGGCGGTCGGCGTGCCGCTGATGACGCCCGTCGACGTGTTCAGGTTAAGCCCGGCGGGCAATGTTCCAGAGCTGACCGACCAGGTGTAAGCGCCGACCCCACCGGCCGCCGTGAAGCTTTGATTGTAGGCCGTTCCCACCGCCGCCGTCGCCGCCGTCGCCGGGGTCACGGTGATGGCATAACAAGAAGGTGTGACCATGTAGGAGCGGGTGCCGCGGCAGCCGTTCACGTCCGTGCTCGTCACCGTGAAAGTCGCCGTCGCCGCATTGACCACGGTTCCGAAGATCACTCCCTCAGCGCTCAGGGTGAGTCCTGCGGGCAGGCTGCCGCTGGTGACGCTGTAGGCATAAGGGGCGCGGCCGCCGCTGCTGCCCAGCGCCTGGCTGTAGGCCACACCCACCGCCGGCACGGGCAGCGACGCAGGCGTGATGCTCATCACCGGGCAGCTGACGGTCAGCGCGTAGGAGCGGGAGCCCGTGCAGCCCTTGAAATCGACGGCCTGCACCGTGAAGATGGTGACTCCTGGAAGCACCGGAGTGCCGCTGATGACGCCGGAGCTGGAAAGCGAGAGACCCTCCGGAAGGCTGCCGCTGGCAAGCTGCCAGGTCACGGCCCCGCTTGCACCGCCCGCAGTCAGGCTATGGCTGTAGGCCGTGTCCTGCACGCCTGCCGGAAGGCTGGCGGGTGAGATGTCCAGCACCGGGCAGGCCCTGACGCCGATGTCGAGGGTCTTCTCAAAATTGCCGCCGCCCGCCGTTCCCGGCTCGGCCCCCATCGTGAGATTGAAGCTCATGCTGGTCACCGTCGATCCACCGGTGCCGGGCTGGGCTCCGTTGTTGTCATGATCCACGCCGTTGTCCGCGCTGCCCACGGTCGTGGAGGTCAGCGGCGTGGACGAAGGCAGGAAGGGAATGCGCACCTTGTAGTTCCCGGCCGAGCTGCCGAGACCGAACATGTAGGCGCCATTGGCATCGGTCGTGGTGGACATCAGCACAGCGTCCGTGGAGGCATTCAAAAGCTGCACGGTGATGCCGCGCACGCCCTTCTCCTGGTTCGCAGATTCATAGAGGCCGCTGTCATCCTTGTCCTCCCAGACCAGATCGCCCACCGCCAGGCCCGTGGTCAGGCCGAAGTCCTGGCTGAAGTCCGTGTTTGCGTCGCTGTCACCGTCGTTCACCGGCTCGGTGCCGGGCTGAAGCGTGACCACCGGGCTGTAGATGAGCGTGCCGGGCCCGCCGGGCTGGCGTCCGTTGTTGTCATTGTCCTGCCCGTTGTCCGCCAGGTCCGGCGCACCGGAGCTGACCGGCAGGGCGGGAGTCGGAGTCAGGGTGATGTAATACGTGCCCGCAGGCAGAGGACTGAAGGTGTAGGCGCCCGACGAGGTCGTCGTCACCGGCGGCAGCGCTTCATAATCCGCCGCCGTGCCGGAGCCTCCCACCTCGGCGTCATCGCCCGTGGCAAAGATGCGCAGCACCACGCCCGCAACCCCGGGTTCACCGACTTCCTTGATGCCGTTGGAATTGGTGTCGCTCCACACCGCGTTGCCCAGACAGAGACGGTCCGCGACCGGTCCGACGCTCTGGAAGATCAGCGAGTCCTCCATGCTGAAGATGTTGTTGCCGTAGACCGCGAAGGTCCGCCCGTCCGCCGACATGCCATCGCCGCCGTTGTAGATGTTCCAGCCGAAGTAACTCGAATCCAGCGCCAGGTGGCCGTCGTTCGAAAGCACGTTCATCAGCGTGGTGTAGGACGAGGCCGGCGACTCCCAAAGCACGGCGGCGCTGCCGCCGGTCCGGTAGATGCTGCCAAGCACGCGCGCCGTGTCACTGATCGCCCCGACGATGCCGCCGAGGGTGTCGGAGGCGGCGCGTGGCAGGTTGGTGCGGGTTCCTGTCAGGGTGTCATACACGAACGGAACCGGCACGCCGGCCACAGTTTCCGCCGAACCGATGTAGCGGCCGTTCGGGCTGACCTTGCCGCCCTTGAGCTTGCCGCTGAAGCTGACCACCACCGAACTCCAGCCACCGCCCACGGTTCCACGCAGGATCTGGCCCTGACCGCTGCTGTTGACGACCAGCGCCACTGTGGCGTCGGCACTCACATCCAACACCTCGCGCCAGCCGGTGACCGGCGTCCAGGCGCGCGTGGAGAGGCTCCAGTAGCCGCCCTGGCTTGGCTGCGCGCCGCCAGGACCATCAGGGTCCACGCTGCCAAACGCATAGGTGCTGTCGTTGGTGATGGAGACCGGTGACGCCGTGATGCTGGGATTGGCGTCAAAGGGAGTTGTCAGCCGCTGGGTGGTGGAGGCCGCGCGGTTGCGATACCACGGAATCATGTTCGCATTCGCACCCGAGGTCCACTTTTCGTAACCCACCACGTCACCCGCGTCGTTGACGTCCGTGCCCGCGGCCTGGACGTTGCCCGGCGTCACCTTGGTCACGTCCGAGTAGAGGCTGGTCAGCGTGTTGATCAGGAAGCCGCGTGTCGTCGTGCCAAAGCGCACCCCGGTCACCCAGCGTCCGTTCGGGGACATGCCCATGATGCACTGGGAATGCTGGTAGGACTGGCCGCCCAGAATGTCCTTGCCGACCCGTGTCACCATGTATTGCGAGCCGACCGTCTGGCCCTTGGGCGCCGGGCAGGCCGAGGAGGGAGGCACCGTCAGGGCGGGCTTGTAACCGAAGTTCAGATTCAGGATGCTGGCCCCCGAGCTGATCGTGGCGCTGGCAATGCCGTCCAGCGGCGCAACCGGGTCGGCCGTGATCGTGGGGCTCTGGATCGCGGTCAGCGAATCCGCGCGCACCTTCACCACATGGGCTCCGTTGGCGAGGCCGTCGAAACGATAAGAGCCGTTGCTGCCGGTGACACGGGCGTCACGCCAGGTGCTGCCGGCGGCGTCAAACAACTCCACCACCGCACCGACGATGCCGCCCTCCCCTCCGTCGAGCGTGCCGTTGCCATTCGTGTCCGCGAACAGCGTGCCGCCAAGCGCCCCGGTGTAGGTGCGACCGAAGTCGAGCCCCTCCATCTCCCAGCCGCCCTGCATGACGACCGTGTGACTTGCCACCGTGGTGAGACGGGTCATGCCGGACGGGAAGTCGGCGTCCGCCGAATCAAAAGTGATGACATAACTGCCCGTCGGCAGCAGGAAGTCATACTCGCCCGCCACATCGGTCACCGCCGTGCGGCTGAGGGCGCCCCCGCCCGAGACCGTGCCCGTCGCGGTGACGGTGATGTTGGGCAGGCCGACCTCGCCGGGATTCCTGTGCCCGTCGGAGTTGGCGTCATGGAACACATGCCCCTCGGCCAGCCCGAGTTCAGCAAAGCCGAAGTCGACGTTCGTCACCGCCTGGGACGCTGCGAGGGTCACACCGATCTCCTCACCCCGGGTTGGCAGCATCGTGTTGTAAAGCCCCGCGTTCGGGCTCGAAGACGGCGCCGGCACGTGCTGCTCGTCCACGCGCGTCACATACTGCCCAGGCGCCAGCTTGCCGACGGTGTAGACGCCGCTGGCGTTGGTGAGGCTGATGCCCGCCTCACGCTCGTCAGCATCCACGCTGCCGTTGCCATTGGCGTCCTCATAGACGCTGACGCGAACGTTCGGAATGCCGGATTCCCCGGCATCCTGGACGCCGTTGACGTTCAGGTCGTAGAACACGGTGTCGCCGATGCTGCCGGTGTGATTGTAGCCAAAATTCACCCCGATGCGGTTCTGCAGGGCCGCCAGGGTCACCGCGCGCACGGCGCTGCCGCCGCTCACCAGGGTCATGCCCGCTGGCAGCGTCGACTCCTCGACATCCAGCAGGTAGGCGCCCGGATTCAGACGTGTGAAGCTGAACACGCCCTGATCGTTGGTGAAGGTGGCGCGGATGAGAAGATCCGTGGCCTCCAGCGTGCCGTTGCTGTTGAGGTCGCGGTAGAGCAGCACGCGCGCGCCGGCAAGCAGGGCCTCGTCATAATCCTGCACGGCGTCCTCGTTGACATCCGTCCAGACTGCACCGCTGACGCTGGCGGCGACGGAGGGATCTGCGGGTCCGAAGAAACCAAAGTCGGCGTCATCAATCTGCGCGCTGTTGCTGGCCAGCGTGCGCTGAAGGGTGGATGCGGAGCTGGCGATCCAGTTCTCCGGCAGCGAGCTCATGTCGACGCTCACCGTCCAGGGTGCGCCGCCGTTGGCGGTGAGACCGAAGACGCGATAGAAGCCACGGCTGTCGCTGGTGGCCGTCTTCGTCACCGCGCCGCTCCTGACCGTGATCCTCACACCGGCCAGGCCGGGCTCGCCGGCGTCATAGGCGCCGTTGGCGTTGATGTCGGCATAGACGAGATCACCAATGCTTCCCGTCAGGCCGGTGTAGACCGGGTTGCTCTGCGTCGGCGGAATGATGACCGAGCTCACCGGGCTGGCGATCGCCTCGTAATCGCTGTAGGCGGGGAGGACGGAGGTGAGCAGCAGCTTGGCCGTGCACTGGGCGTTGGTGGCGTTGACGCGCCAAAGGGTGTTGTTGGTGGCGGCGACCCCGCCCGTGCCGGTGGTGACCAGGAGGTTGCCGTCGACGTCGAAGCTCATGCCCTGCACGCCGTCGATGGCCGTGGTGCTGGTGCCGACCATGAAGCGGCCGACATTGCTGACGGCACCGGTGCTGGTGTCGATGATCACCAGCCTGTCCTTGTCGCCGAAGCCGGCGGTGGAGTCGTTGGCGATGGCGTAAAGCTGGCCGCTTTCCGGATCGAAGCTGATGTCATCGATGTCATACAGCGGCGTGCTCAGGGTGTTGGTGGCGATCACCAGGTAGTCCACTCCCGTGCCGAAGGCGTTGTTGACGTGCAGACCTGTGGCCGGGTCGATCTTGAACAGGCAGTCGAGCAGCGTATTGCCCGCCGTCGTGTCCTCGCGGCGATGCACCGCATAGAGGACTTCGGTTTCCGGGTCAAAGGCCATGCCCCGGATGTCGGCCACGGTGATGTCACCCAGCGTACCGGCCAGAGGATCCCCGGCACTGGCCGCACGGCCGATGGCGGTGAACGCCCCCGTGCTGGTGTTGACCGATCCAAACAGGTCCGCACCCGCCGCGGCCGTCGCATCGCGGTCCACCCCGTAGAGGAAAACGCCGTCGTTGCTCAGGACCAGCGCCCGCATCTGGGTCGTGCCGGTGCTGCCGACATCCGTGGCCGCGCTGCCGCTGAACTTGATGAACTGGTCGCTGGTGCTGCCGCCGCTGCCGACGTTGGCCACCAGGTAGCTGCCGCGAAACTCGTTTGTCTGAATGCCCGCGATGTTGCGCAGGCTGTCGCGGCCGCTGTTGCTGTTGACGCTGACCGTCATCGTCAGGGGCCGCGTCGTCAGCACCGAGTTGGAGGCGGAGGCCGGGAAGTTCGTGCTGGCGCTGGTGAAGGCCGCGTTGGAGAAGCGCACGCTGCCCGGAAGGGTGCCCGCGTTGATCCGATAGGTCCAGGTGAAGACCACGGAACCGCCGGCGGTGATGTTTCCCGAAGTCGGCGTCGGCCCGGAGAGCAGGGTGGCGGTGGCGCCGTTGGTGACGGCCACGCTGAGCGCCGGCGGAGACACGCCCGTGATGTTGGTGGCGCTGGAGCTCACCGTCATGCTGACGGCGACGCTGCCACCGTCAAGGGCCAGCGTTTTGTCGGTGGCGAGGTCGACCGTGAGCTCGGTCGGAATCGGCGCCCCGTATTCCACCAGCGCACCGCCGGAGTTGATCGAGGCCGGTGTTGAAGCCAGGGTGGTCCAGGCGTTGGACTGGGTGCTGTAGCGCCAGAACGCCGTGCTGTTGTCGCCACGCAGCGCATACAAGGATGAACCGCCGAAGGCGAGCGAGCCGCCGCTGTTCACCGTACCGGGCGCATTGGCGATCCTGGACCAGACGTTGGTCGTGCGGTTGTAACGGAAGAAATTGTTCCGGTCATCACCGCGGAAGGCATAGAGGTTGGTTCCGTCAAAGGTCAGCGATCCGCCGGATTTGATGCTGTCAGGCGTGCTCGCCCGGCTCGTCCAGGTGTTGGCCGTCGGATCATAGCGGTAGAAGCTCTTCGAACCGTTGCCACGCAGGGCGTAGATGTAAGTGCCATCCATGGCCAGGGAACCGCCTGAACTGATGCTGCCGGGCAGGTTGGCACGAGTCGCCCAGGTGTTGGCGTTGATGTCGTAGCGATAGAAGGTGGTGGTGCCGTTGCCGCGCAGGGCATAGATGTAAGGGGCCAGATACACCAGCCTGCCGCCGCTGCTGATGCTCCCCGGAGTGCTGGCCAGGGTGCTCCACACGTTCGTGGAGGCGTTGTAGCGCCAGAAGCTCGTCGAACCGTTGCCCCTCAGGGCATAAATGTAGGTGCCGGTGGAAACGAGCGCGCCGCCGCTGCTGACCGTGGCAGGCGTATTGGCCCTTGCCTGCCAGGCCAGGGTCGTCGGATTGTAGCGCCAGAAGGTGGTCGTGCCGTTGCCTCGCAGGGCGTAGAGATTGAGGTTCTGCGTCAAGGTGCCGGCGGTGGCGGGGATCGTCGTTCCCAGATCCCAGGTCACCGTGCCGCCGGCCTGAACGCCCCCCTGCCCCGCACTGACAAACGTCGTGCCGGCGGGCACCGCGTCAGTCACCGTCAGGCCGGCCAGGAAATCACCGCCATTGTAGTTAGGCTGGATGGTGTAAACAACCTGGTCAGCGGCCTGGGCAGTGGTCCGGTTGGCCGTCTTGGTCAGCAGGGGCGAGAAAGGGAAATCATTGGCAAGGCTGTTCTCACCCGCCGCCACCGTCGCGCCCAGAAGCGTGTTCGCCACCTGATGCCCGGCCGGAACCTCGGGGGATTCCATGTCAATCACCACCAGGAAGTCACCTGCGCCGACGCCTTCAAAAAGATAGGCACCTGCAACACTGGTCCGGGTGGACTGGATCAACTCGTTCACGTCGGCGGCGCCGTCCCCGTCCTGGTCGGCATAAAGCTCCACCGGCAGGTTGGCCACGGGCACTTCACCGGCATCCCTGACCCCGTTGAGGTTGCTGTCGATGAAGGCGGCCCCCCCCACCGAAGATGGCACCTCCCTCCAGAATCCAAAATGAGCGTTGGCCTTGCTGCCTTCAAGCGAGCTGATCACCAGCGGGTCGGATGTGGTCTGGATGATCGGCGTGCCGCCCAGTGCGGTGACGATCGCGGTGGCCGTCTGATCCACATCCACCACATAATCCAGACCTGAGGGCAGGCTGCTGAAGGAATAAGCGCCCGTCGCTCCGCTGCTTGCCACCGTGGCCAGCAGGCCGTCGCCCGGGGCGTCCACCACGCCGTTGCCGTTCTGGTCACGGTAAAGACGCACGTTCACGCCCGCGATGCCGTCATCCGTGGCGGACTGATAACTGCCGTCGCGGCCAGCGTCGTTGAACACCGAACCCGAAATGCTTCCGGAACCGCCGGGCCGGTAGCCGAAGTCCACATCCTGCCGGTTCTGGTTGTCGGCCACCACCACCGTCGCCTGGTTCAGGCTGGCGATGCCGTCCACGTCAAACGTCGCGGTGTGCGAGGCGGGCGCCGTCACCTTCACCACGTAGGTCCCGCCGCCGATCCCGGCAAATTCGTAGCGGCCCTGGCCGTCCGTTGTCACCGTCTTCAGGAGCGTGGTTCCGTCCGCCGCAAACAACTGCACGATCACACCGGAGATCCCTTCGTCCGACACGTCCTTGACGCCGTTGCCGTTCCAGTCACGGAAGACGGTGTCACCAATGCGCGAGCCACCGACCGTCACCGGCGCGAGCGCGCCCGTGGACATGATCTTGCCGTCATATTCAAAGGTGTAGGAGTTCGTGTAGACGCCGCCCGGCTGGCTGGTGCTGATCCGCGCCTTGAACGTGATGACCAGGGACGCGCCGGCGACAATGCCCGCGTTGACGGTGAAGACGGGTTTCGCCGGGTCGGCGGAGTTCACGCTCACGGCTGAGGTCGGCGATCCCGCCAGCTTGGCGGAAACCAGGCTCTCATAGGTGAAGCCCTGCGGCAGCATCTCACGCACGACCAGCGGCACGGCGCTGGAACCCGTGCCCTCGTTGGTCAGCGTCAGCGTGTAGGTCACCGCGTCACCGGGGTTGGCGAACGACGGCGTCACGCTCTTCGCCGGATACAGCAGCGGGTTGTTGGCCACCTCGATGGTCTCGGTGTTGCAGGTCTTCACGCCCTGGTCGCTGGTCGCGCAGACCGTGTTGGTGAGAATGCCCGTGCCGGTCGCACGCACCGTCAGGACGATGCTGCTGACGGTGTTGGCGGGCACGGTGCCGAGGTTCCAGCGCAGCGGGCCGGTGCTCGACGGGGCGGGCACGGCGCTGACAAAGCTGATGCCCGCGGGCAGCGTGTCCTCGACCACCACGTTCGTCAGCGGCGTGTTGCCGAACGTGGTGTACCAGATCGTGTAGGTGAATACTTCGTTAGGCGCGACGCTCGGCCTGGAGGCCTGCTTGAAGATCATCGGCTTGCTGGCCAGTGAAACCGTGGTCGGCTCGTAATAGCGCCACAGGTGGTCCTTGTTCGTGTATTCGCCGCCGGCGTCACCGCCGAAGGTGTCACCATAGGCCTGCAGGAAGCCCGCCGCGTCAAAGGGCGAACCCGGCTGGCCGGGACCGACAAGCACCTTGAACTGCACGCGGGCGAACTCCGGACGGAAGAGCTCGAGGTTGCCCCAGGCCATGCGCACCGCCTTCGGGCTCGTGGTGTCAGACCAGCTTGTCGTGGACGGCAGCGGGTTCGCCTCGCTGAGCGGGTAGCCGATCTCGCTCGCGTCCACGCCGACATACCCAAGGGCGGTGCTGCGCAGGCCCGGGGTGTCCTTGGCGATCATGCTGCCCGGATACTGGATGCGCTTCCACGGCCCCATGTCGCGCACCGAGTTCTTCATGCGCGCGGCATCGCTGGCGTTGGCATCCCAGTAGGTCTTGTTGAAGTGCCAGGCATAGCCGCTCTGCGGACCGGCCACCGGGCTGCCCATGCCCCAGGGGGTGTTGCCGCGGCCGTCCACGTTGTCCACGATCGGCGAGATCGGCACCGTGCTGCCAAAGGCCAGCAGCTGCTCGGCATCCCAGCGCGTCGTCGGCAGAACCCGGTCCCCCGAGTTCGTGGTGATCAGGTTGTCCGTGACCGTGGCCGTGCTGTTGTCGTAGCCGCCCATGTTCGCCCAGCTCTGCCAGGCAGTCTTTGGATCCGTCGAGTAGAAGATGCCGGTGTCGGAATAAACACCCGCCATGGTGCCGCGCATCAGGCCCGTGCTGCCATCCACCGTGAAGGCCTTTTCACCGATGATGTTCGGTCCCAGCTCCAGCCCCTTGAGCGCTGTCTGCGCCTTGGCCCCCACCGATCCATCCCCCAGCGCCAGGATGGACTGGCCCTTCATCGGCATGACGACAAACGCACCCTTGCTGTCGATTCGACCATACTGCGCGCCCACAACCTGGGTGCCGACAGGAATGAAAAAGGTCGAGTAGCCCCCCGCTCCGGTCGGTGTGCCGACACTGGGTGTCGCCTTCAGAATCAACCCAACGACATCGCCCGTCTGAATCAAGGGCTGGCCCGCCGCCTGACGCTGCTGCATCCGCACCAGCGTCTGCTGATCGAAACCGATGTAATCCGCCCTCTGATTGAGGTTGTGAGCCGTGGCGGTTCCCCAGATCAGCAGCAGTAGCAGGCACGTGGCAACCTGACGAAAGACGTTGATCCTCAGCCTGCGCCCCAGGGTTCGCATGGCAACAAATGCGCCTGCAGAGAGCTGTTCACTCCCTGTTCTGCCGCCCTGAAAAAAGGCTGTAGAAAGGCCACGATGTTCCATTAATTATCGAAATTATATCCACAGATATTATAATTTCAATACAAAAGAAGTTGATATTTAAAAAAAGTTAACGAACTTTTCCCTGCGATTCGGGCTTCTCTAAAAAAACTCACAACCCAGCTGTTGGAGCTGCCTTGAGGTGCTTTTTGCCGAACCGAAAAAAGGTCGCCTGAAAGCGGGGCATTCCCTTCGGCCCTTGCCAAGGGGCCGCGCAAGACACTTCCGTCCGAAAATCCCCGCTTTGGACTGGCATCTCAGCCTCGCTTTGGACCGGGCCCCTCCGCTTTCTAAGCGACACAGAACCTTGGCATTGGCCTGAGACCCTCTGTTTCTCCTGCCCCTGCGGGATGCCCTAAGGATCGTGCTTGTGTCAGAACCGCAGTCGCAGTCCCAGGCTCAGGCGATCCTGAACCACGTCCTCCTCCGTCCATTTCAGATCCGTGGCCAGATGCATCCAGGCAAGGTTCAGGCTCGCTCCTGGACAGATCTGACAGGAAACCCCCGCCTGAAAAACAGGCTGTCTCAAGGAAGTGGAAAAGCGCACCCGGCTGACGTCCTGGTTTTCGGAATCGAGTTGAGTCAGACCGCAGCCAGCGGCGAAGGTGAATCGCCGCCATTTTTGTTGGAGCATGAGGCTGCCACCGCGCACCAGGGTGTCAGCCGCAAAAAAACCGGCGGAATCCTTCAGATCTTCATAAAAGGCGCTGAAACTCATGGCAGCACCGGCCCAAAGGCGCGCCTGCACCTCGTAATTCACATAACGCGCTTCCACATAATTGGACAGAAGTCCAAGCGCGGCCTCACGCCCTCCCGTGAGCCGATGGGAAAGCCGTTCGCCCAGGGGACCGTCCAGGCTGAAGCTGGCATAGGGACTGGCATTCAAGTCCGTGCTGTCGCCATGATGGGTGACTAAAGCCGCAGGTGAGGCAGGAAAACTCTGGAACGGCAAAAAGAAAATGCCCATAGGCCCGGGTTCGTCAAAGCTCATCCCCTGGGCCCCCGCCTCTAGGTGCAGACGATGCCGCAGCGGCAGTCGCAAGTCGGCATACAGGCCGGCATGCCACTGTCGCCCCTCATTGGCGAAGGACTCTTCATAGGAGGTCCAGGCATGCCCGGCGCGAAGGCCCGTGCTGACGGCCCGGCTGGCACGCCAGGTGAGAGTCGTCAGCAGGCTGTGAATGTCGCGGTTGGCCAGCACATCAAGATCGCCATGCGGATTGAATCCGAAGGAATCCCCGGGACTGCGAAGCGCCTGGGAGGAGGCCCAGTTGTAGTTCAGCGACAGTTCCAGATCCTGCCTCGGCTGCCAGGCGAGAACCGTGCCCAGGTCGTTCTGCATGGCGGCAAAAAAGGGCGCAAGCATGGAGCCCTTCCACCAGGTCAGAAAGCTCAATGCAGCATCAGGTCGTGCGGCAAAACGTTCATAAAAACTGATCGTGACATCGCCCAGTCTTCGCTCAAACACCAGCGACGATCCCGGTTGCATGAACCAGGCCGTGCCGCCTCCGGAGGAAAGCCGGAAGTCATCCGAGGAGGCGAGCGTGACACCGCCCGCGGCATCCAGGGTCAGAAGCCCGGAATCCAGCGTCCCGTGCTGCATCGAAACGGACAATTCCGTGGTGGAAAACATGGCCTCCTGCCTTGCTCCCGCGAACTCAATCCGATTCCATTCGAAGGCCTGATCCAACGTGGCTGACAACAGCCTGCCTGAAGCCGGAGCGCGCGGGGCGGCCGCATCCACCGCAGCTGGGAAACGCCGCGCCTGCTGAAACTGGCTGTGATAACCCGTCAGGTCCGCCTGCATGCGCAGGGCTCCCGAAAGGCTCATGCTCATGAAGTGGGGATCGCCCACCCGCCCCGGGGAACGTTCGACCTCGGCAGCCTCCGGATTCCTCCGGTTCTGCCATTCATCCATCCAGCGTGCGCTTGATGAGGGGGAGACACCCTGCTGGGCGAAGGCGGCAATGCCGGGCAGAAACAAGCCGGCGCTGAGGGAGAGGAGATGTCGACAATTCACTGGATGTCAGAGAGTTGATTAGGCGTGGCCGGGGTTCAGTCAGCGGGCGGCTCGGGCAGCAGCTCGATTTGCACAGACCGCATGGGCATGATGGAAGGCGGTGCCGAAGCCCCCGGAGTCAGGGTGATGCCCAGGTTGAGGAAGCTTTGCCTGTAGCGCGCCAGGTCGGGAACCAGCATGAATCCCCTACCCCGGCGCTGGCCCGGCATCAGCACGCCGCGATAGCTGCCGGTGATGGGCTTCCCCAGATGGCTGCCCATGTTCAACGTTCCTGAAAACGTGCCTTCCCCCGGCTGGATCGCCAGGGTGGCCGCAGGTGTGGCGGGAGGCAGGGCCTGGGCAAGATGGCGGCTGTTGACGGTGAAGCGGCGCGCTGACACCAGCGTGTCGCTGCGGGTACGTCCGGTCAGCTTCACCGGCTGGCGATGCAGGCCCAGCAGAGTTTCACCAGCGGGCGGCGGAACCAGCAGCCGCCCCTCCACCTGAAGATAGCGGGTCTGGCTGCCGAAGGCGAAACCCTGCGGCCATGAGGGATCCGTGCGCAGGGCAGGACGGCTCCATTCCAGCTGCCCATACAAGGCCTGGTAAGCCACCTGCACCCATCCCAGGACGCGACCGCCCCCCGGGCTCGCCACGCAGCAAAGAGGATGCAGCAGCGCCTGTTCATTCTGCCAGTCTTCCGTCAGCTCTCCCGAGCCGGTGAAGCTGCTGCCGTCCGGAAGCGCCCCGGTGTAGGTCAGCCGCGCCTTTGCATCCAGACGTGCGTTGAGAACTCCGCTGCCCACAGGAAGGTCGGCCGGGGCTGGAGCCCTGCCATCCACCGTCGTGAGCGCAGTGGGATACTTGCCGACAAAGTGCAGGGATGGATCCAGCTGTCGAACCACCCTGGAGGCATGGAACTGAACCAGGGCTTCGGATGTGGACTCCACATCCGACTCCAGCACGGAGCCGTTCCAACGAACCGGATGCCCAAGCCATTCGGACGCGCTGGCCTTGTGCATCCGTCCACGCATGCGGCCGGTGGCCTGGTCAAACAACAGCGTTGCGACCCCCTGAACCCGGGGTGAACCCAGGACCTGCAGGCTCATCTGGCTGCCGGTCAGCTCACCCTGAACTTTCGCAGGCTGACGGATTCCAGACAGCAGGCCCGGCTGAATCAGGCCTGCAACACCCCCGTCCAGCCAGCGCCGATGCACCTGCAACGTCATCTGGCGGGTGGTTGTGCCATAGGGGGTGTGCACCGACACAAACACCCGGTAGCTGGAACTGCCGGCCGCAGGCGTGCCTGGCAGAATCGAGCTTTGCTGAAGCACGCCCTGAATGCGACCCGTCTGCGGGTCCAGCTTCAACTCCGCCGGAAGGCCTTGCGCACTGAAGTATTTCGGCCACTCGCTGGTCGCCATCAGGGTCAGATCATAGCGCAGCCCCACCATCGCATGCCCCAGGGATTCGGTCTGCAGCACGGGCAGAGGCACGACCTGCAGGGAAACTTCGGAGGTGGTTGGTGAACGCAGGAACCATCCCTCCCTGGCTCCGTTAGGCATCAGGGCGGTGCCGGTAAAGGTGCCCTCATGCTGGAGCGACAGAGGATTCAACCGGAGGGTCAGGCCCGCTTCGGCGATGCCGGGAAGCTCAGCCATCGTCAGGCCGCTGCTATGATTCCACGAAAACTTCAAAGACGGGCCGGCTATCAGCATCGTGTGGCTGAAGGTGCCTCCCTCCCCCAAAGCCCGCGACAGCGACACCGGCTTCAGCACGCCGATGTTGGCGGGCAGCGAGGTGATGGACCTGCCATCCGCCAGATAGGCCGTCACCTGATACACCCCGGCATCCTGAAGGCCAGCCACCACAAACTCATGTGTGGGTTGATCCTTGCCGACGACCCGGCCGTCTTTCGTCCATTCATAGCGGCTTGCCGTCGTGTTGAAGCGACTGAACAGAAAAACGCCCTGCATCTGGCCGGGCGGAAGCCTCACCCATTCGCTTCTCGGGTGGGTGAGGAAGGCCGGCCTGACGACGCTCACCTGCGCCTTCGGGGATTCCACCACCTCACCGTTGGTTAGGATGGCGCGGACATGGTAGGTTCCGGCGTGCTGTTCATCGGCAGAACTGGTCACTTCAAGCGTCGTGCTGTCACCCGGGATGATGACACCGTCCTTGAGCCACTCAAAACGCACGGCAGAAGGACCGCTGAATGTGGCCTCCAGCCGCAGGGGCATGCCCAGCAAAATCTCCTGCGAATCTGGCGGATCGCTGAAATAATTGACATTAGAATTCACCGCACTAGCACGAAGCTCGATCATCGCGGCTGTTGTCCCGGCATGAATGCCCAGCAAAGCCGCGTCGCCCAGTGAGGACAGCGGTGCAACCGTCACCTGGCAGGAGATGCTTTGACCTGCGGGAAGCACCCGCGGAAAAGCCGGGCCTGAAAAGCTGAAAATGGGTGAATCAAGCTCCGCTCCGGTCAGGGTCACAGGCTCCTGGCTCCGGTTCCAGAGGGTGATTGGCGCAGTGTAGGTGAACAAGGCGGTAACCAGGCCGAAATCCAGCGTAGAAGGCTGAAAGCAAAGAGAGGGCTGTCCCTCCGCCTGCACCTGAATGTTGTCGATCCAGGTCACATCTCTGCTTGCCGTGCTGAACTTGATCCAGGAGATGTCCTGAAGCTTGTTAGCCAAATTCCAGGAGGCGCGTTGCTCCCCATTCACCCGCAGAGAAACCTGGGAAGCCGCCTCATCCCAGATCAACTGAAAATGATTCTCCCGGGCGGCTTCATATTCCAGGTTCTCGAACCGTCCGTCGAGGAGCTGGGTTGAGGTGTTGTCAAAGCCCAGCGTGCCGTTGTTCAGGTTGATGTGAAAGATGCCCAGGCTCAGGTGCAGGGCCAGGGACGCCCGGGCTCCGTTGTCATGGCTGAGGTCAAAATCCAAAACATATCGCGTGGCCTGCATTCCAAGCGACAGGCCGATCTGCTCGTAGCTGTCGTCGTCACGGTTCATCTCGAGACGTCTTCCCTCGCCGGACGGCCGCTGCCGAACCTTGGGCGCGCCAAAGAACAAGCTGCTCGGCGCGCGCTGTCCGCCCGTGGCTGTCACCTGGTCGGTGACATGCATGGAATCTTCCCAGTCTAGCTTGTAAACATAGGGCTCAGGAAGGGGAACGGGCGCGGGCGCCTCCTGCTCCGGAGGCAGAACCACAAGGTTGTCCAGATTGTAATAGGTGCCGGGAATCCGCAGTTCCACGATCTGCTCAAAGGAGGCGGGAAAAACAAAGCTTCCGAAATCATTCTTCGGCCTGTATCCATCCCCGTAAGTCACGTTGACAAACGTATGACTGACGACGGTGCCGTCCGCTTTGACTCCCTCAACGGTGAGATCGAGCCCCGAGTAGAAGGCTGACAGGTCCACCTGCACCGGGGTGAACGGACGGCCTTCCTCATGCTTGACACGGAAGTTGTTTTCCCCGCTGATAAAACGGGCGTAGGTCGTGCCATTGCAGGGGTATCCTTGCCCGCCGCTCTGCTGCAGAAAGATAAGCTCGGGCGCATCTGCCGTGCCCCTGCTCATGATGAAATGCTGCTCGCGGATCTGCGGCCCCACGACATCGGGAATGCCTGAAATCATCAGATGTGGTGGATCAAAGGTCAGCGTTCGCGGCTCAGCCTGGACGCGGGTCTCGCTGCCCATGAAAAACGACAAGCCTAATAAAAGATAAAGAAGCCGCAGCAGCAAAACCATGTGTCAGAATGTCTGCTAACTGCCAGACCCAGCGCTGACAAGAACTTTGCTCAACTCAGCTTAGGCAAAGGATGAATTTCTGGTCAAACAGTTGATTTGGCCTGAATCACCCACCTCGTCCCCCCTCCTGCCACGACTGACGCCATCCAGACTCCATCAGACGATGTCCTCTCCCCCCATGCCTTCGGTGTCCGTGCTCATGCCTGTGCGTGATGCGCAGGACTCGGTCATGGAGGCGGTGGCAAGCATTCAAGCGCAGTCCCTGCACGACTGGGAACTCGTCCTCGTGGATGACGGTTCCCAGGACAAAACCCCCGCCCTGCTGGAGGCCGCCTGCAAACAGGATGCCCGGCTGCAGCGGATCCGCATCCCCGCCTCCGGCATCGTGCAGGCGCTAAACACAGGCCTCGACGCCTGCCGCGCCCCCCTCATCGCCCGGATGGATGCCGATGACTGGATGCACCCGGACCGGCTCGCCCTCCAGCTCAGGCACCTGCGGGAAAACCGGGACGCCGGCCTTGTCTCCTGCCGCGTGCGCTATCAGGGGGACGGTGCTGGCTACGCAGATCATGTGAACTGGATCAACACGCTCATGACCCCGGATAGCATGAGCCTGCGACGCTTTGTCGAAGCCCCCGTCGCGCATCCCAGCGTCATGTTTCGCAGAAGCCTCGTCGAGCGGCACGGAGGCTGGCGGCAGGGCACTTTTCCGGAGGATTACGAGCTCTGGCTGCGCTGGCTGGAGGCGGGCGTGTGCTTTGCCAAGCTGCCCGAGGAACTGCTCACTTGGAACGACCCGCCTGGTCGGCTGTCGCGAACGGATCCGCGCTATTCAACGGAGGCGTTTTATGAGCTCAAGAACCGCCACCTCGCCCTCTGGCTGCAAAGCCAGGTCGGCGGACATCGCGGTCTCTGGCTCTGGGGCTCGGGCCGCATCACGCGCAGACGCTTCGACGCCCTCGAAGACCTGGGCCTGCGCTTCACGGGCTTCATCGACGTCAACCCCGCGAAACGCGGACGGCTGATCAACGGCCGCAGGGTCAGGCTGCCTGACGAACTGCCCGCCATGGATGAAAGCTTCATCATCGCCGGTGTCGGCGCGCGCGGCGCACGTGAGAACATCCTCGCCCACCTCACCGAACGCGGCTGGCTGGAGGGACGCGACTTCCTGCTCGCCGCCTGACCCGGCTTCGAACCGCACCAGACTTCAGGCAGGAAACGCGTTTCAGATGGCAAAAGCCAAAAGATGGAGGCCTCCAAGCACGTCGTATAAGACCCCGTTTTGAATCCTCCGTCCCCCCAAGATCGTCCGATGCGGCCTGTCGCGCCGTTCCTCCTTCCCTGGCTCTGCCTCGGCCTTGTGCTTGTCACCTGCCAGCCCCTGCGGGCCGAGCAGGACAAGCAGCTTGCAGCGCAGCAGGCCGAGGCTCAGAAGGCCTTCAAGCAGCATGCTGAAAAGTTTGTGAAGCAGTACTGCGTCGAATGCCACGGCAACCGCCGCTCCAAGGCCGGCCTCAACCTTGAGGTCGCCCTGCGCAAGCCGGGCGATCCCGCCTTCAGCCGGAAGTGGATGGAATGCATCGCCAACGTCAACGCGCTCGACATGCCGCCGGACGACGCCGACCAGCCCTCCGAGGAGGAGCGCCAGCGCTTTCTCGACGCTCTCGCCAAGATCAAGTACCTCAGCGCCCGTGATCCCGGCCCCTTCGTGATCCGACGCCTGACCAAGACCGAGTTCGGCAACACCCTGCACGACCTCTTCGACGTCGATGCCTCCGTGGCCGCGGAACTGCCCGATGAAGTGCCTGGCGAAGGCTACCTCAACTCGCTCTCACCGATGCAGACCGAGCAGTATCTCGGCATCGCCGCCACGGTGATCCAGAAGACGCCCGCCGCCCGGTTGAATCATTGGTTGGACGACCCGTCCACCGTCCCCGCCGACCCGCGGGAGGCGGCCCGCCAGGCGGCCCGCAGAATCGCCCGCGGCGCCTACCGCCGTCCGCCCGCCGAGACGGAGCTGGACGTGCTCATGCGCGTCTATGACCTCGGACGCTCGGCCAGCCTCGATCACCGCGCCGCCCTGAAGCTGATGCTCAAGGCCGTGCTTGTCTCGCCCCAGTTCCTGTTCATCACCCCGTCCGCGGAAGCCCCCGCCGGCCAGAAGATTGTTCCGCTCGACGACCACCAGCTCGCCGCCCGCCTCTCCTACCTCCTCTGGGCCACGATGCCGGATGAAGAGCTTTCCAGGCTCGCCGACGAAGGCAGACTCCACGAGCGGGAGGTGCTGAAGGCACAGACAAGACGGCTTCTGGCCGACAAGCGCTCGCGTGCGCTCTTTGACGGCTTTGGAGCGCAGTGGCTGGGAGCGGCGGAGCTGAAGGACAAGACCTTCGACGCCACCCGGTTTCCGGAGATGACCCCGGAGCTTCGCACGGCGATGTATGACGAGGCGCGCCTCTTTTTCGAAAGCATCGTGCGCGAGAACCGCGGCGTGGTCAGCTTCGTCAACAGCGACTACACCTATCTCAACGGCACGCTCGCGAAGATCTACGGCCTCGGCCAAAAGATCACCGGCCCCGACATGCAGAAGGTGAAGCTCACCGACGCCAACCGCGGCGGCATCCTGGCCATGCCCGGCGTTCTGGCCACCACGTCCTTCGCCACGCGCACCAGCGCCGTGAAGCGCGGCGTCTGGGTGCTTGAACAGGTGCTCGGCCAGCGCGTGCCGCCTGCGCCGCCCAACGTGCCCGGGCTCGAAAAGCAGGACCCGAAAAAGGTCGCCAGCCTCACCCTGCGCCAGCGCACCGAGCTGCATCGCACCAACGCCGTCTGCGCCAACTGTCACAAGATCCTCGATCCCATCGGCTTCGGCCTGGAGAACTTCGACGCCATCGGCCGCTGGCGTGACAAGGACGAGTCCGGCGGCCCCATCGACGCCGTCGGCGAACTGCCGGGCGGCAGGCGCTTCTCCTCCCCGAAGGAGCTCAAGGCCATCATCGCCGAACGCCAGGACGACCTTTCCCGCAACCTCACCGAGAAGCTGCTCGCCTACGCCCTCTGCCGCCAGCTCGACGGCTACGACCACATCATCGTGGACGAGATGATGAAGACCATCGCCAGGGACGGCCACAAGATGCAGACGCTCATCACCGAGATCGTGACAAGCTATCCGTTTTTAAACCGTAGAGTCCAGGAATAAGCCACCCAATGCCCGCCCTCACCCACCTCAACCGCCGCGCCTGCCTGCGCGGCCTCGGCGCCACCCTCGGCCTGCCCTTGCTTGAAACCATGGGCTGGGCGGATTCCAGCAAGAGCCCTTCCGCCTACAAGCCGCCGGTGCGTCTCGGCTTCATGTACATGCCGCATGGCGTCATCATGGACCAGTTCTGGCCGAAAGCGCCTGAGGCTTTCCTCAGCTCGCCGCCGCCCGCGCTGGAGTCGCTGCGCCCGATCCTGAATCAATGCCTCCTGGTGAAGGGCATCTCCGGCGTGCCCATCGCGCCGTTCAACGGCGCCCCCCATGCCCTGGAGCTGTCCACCTGGCTCACGGCCACTCTGCCGGACGCGGCGAAGCGCAACCAGATCCACATCGCGATCTCCGCCGACCAGATCTTTGCAAACTACTACGGCGCCCTCACCTCCCTGCCCTCGCTGGAGCTCGCCACCATGCCGCAGACGCACAAGGAGAACCAGGAGGGACTGAACGAGGGCTACTACTCGCACTGCAGCTTCCGCTCGCCCACCCAGGCCATGCCCGCCGAGATCAATCCGCGCAGCGTGCTGAATCGTTTGTTCGGCAAGTCCGGCCAGGACGGCAGGACGGCCGCCGCCGACCCGCTCGACCGCCAGATGCTCGACCTCGTCATCGGCGGCGCGAAGGACCTGCGACGCCGGCTTCCGCACGGCGACCAGCAGAAGCTCGACGAGTACCTCGACAGCGTCCGCTCCGTCGAGCGCCGCATCGCCGCCATCGAGCAGCGTCAGAAGGAGGCCGCGCTGGAGAAGGCCGGCGTCGCCCCGAGCAGGCGCAAGGCCACGGACTCGCCGCCCATCGAGGTCAAGATTCCCGAGGGCGACAAGCGCAGCGAGTACATGCAGGTCATGTGCGACCTCACCGTGCTCGCCTTCCAGACCGACACCACCCGCGTCAGCACCTACATCGGCTCCACGCCCAACGGCGTCTCCTACCCCGAGCTGGGCTTCAGCGACACGCACCACGGCCCCACGCATCACAACAACGAGGCTGAGAAGGTCCGCAAGGTGGCCGCCATCACCAAGTTCAACATCGACCAGTTCGCCTACATGGTGAAGAAGATGGCCGCCATCCGCGAGGGCGACGGCACCCTGCTCGACAACAGCATCATGATGTGGGGCAGCGGCCTGGAGGACGGCAACAAGCACACGCGTGAAAACCTGCCCTTCATCATCGCCGGCAAGGGCGGCGGCTCGCTCAACACCGGTCGTTTCATCAACAGCGTGAAGGGCAACCAGGGTGATCTGCTCACCACCCTGCTGACCTGCGCCGGAGTGCCCCTCGACCGCCCCATCGGCATCGCCACGAAGGAGATCCGGGAGATGATGAAGGTGTGAGAACTCGCCTGCCCTAACCTTCCAAGGACGGAAACACTCCCGGCGTGGCAAGCTCCACGAGGTGCTGGTCAGGGTCGCGGAAATAGAGGCTGACAGCACCGGAGGGCCAGTTCATCCGGCTTTCCAGGACGATGCCCCGCGATTGCAGACGGCATTCCCAGTCCGCAACGGAGTCCGCGGTCATGCCGAAGCAGACATGCAGCGGACCGACACCATCGTGTGCAGGCACAGTGCCGCACGAAAGCCGCACAGGCTGCAGGCTGGCACCGCGAAGGAAAAGCAGCAGCACCTGGCTTGCGCTGATTCGCAACGCACAAAAACGGTCGTCACGGACCAGCACAGGGAGCTCGAAAAGCCCGGTGTAAAAAGCGACGGCACGTTCAAGGTCGTCCACATAAAGCGCCGATTCGGCGAGATGGGTGATGGCTGGCCTCATGAAGGTTCAGAGCGCAGAAAAGCCGTGACCACCAGTTCCACGGTGAGATTGCAAGGCAGGTGATCCGGTGTGAAGGCGGTGCGGGCATGCCTGCCGCGCTCGCCAAGCACGGCCAGAAAAAGGTCGGACGCGGCGTCGAGCACATAAGGCGTGCTGGGTTCGCCCGAGGCGCTGGCGACGTGCCCTTCGACACGCACAAGCCGCTCCAGAGGCCCAAAGCCTCCCAAGGCGTGCCGGATCTGCGCCAGCACGTTCAGCGCGGTGAGCCTGGCGGCTGCGCGCCCTTCCTCCACGGACAGTTCCGCACCCACCCTTCCTGTGTAGCGGAGCTGTCCGTTCTGAACCGGCACCTGGGCTGACAGGTGCAGCCAGCGGCCGCAGATGACCCAGGGTTCATAGTTTCCGGCAGGACGGGGTGGTTCGGGCAGGGTCAGCCCGAGTTCTTTCAATCGTGTCTCGATGTTCATGGCTCAAAATTCCCTCAACAAACGTCCTCCGCCGACCAGCGGAGCGGTGAATCCATTCTCACGCAGGGCATGCCAGAAGACGACGGCGTTGATGCCGAGTATCGGCATGCCTAGGACAGGCTCAAGCTTTTCAGCAACCTCCAGCAGGCTCATGTTCGTGCCGCACTGGACGACGGCATCCAGCCTGTTCGCATCCGTCGCGAGATATTCCAGAATGGCCCTCTCCTTGGCCCAGTCAGGAATGTGGGCGATGTGCATGGCGTCTGCACAGGAGAATCCGAACGT
The DNA here is from genome assembly GCA_964642905.1 of uncultured Prosthecobacter sp. Classification (GTDB taxonomy): domain Bacteria; phylum Verrucomicrobiota; class Verrucomicrobiia; order Verrucomicrobiales; family Verrucomicrobiaceae; genus Prosthecobacter. Next base: position 7,397 of record CAZXPU010000049.1, on the reverse strand, counting down.
CGCCACAACCTCAAACCCCAGATCTTCAAACATGCGCCTGGCGGACTCGTTGCCCTTCCTGTCGAAGGGGGTGAGCAGACCGATCCTGCGCGCCCCAAATTTTTTCAAGGCGGCCGGCGCGGCATCATGCCATGCGGTCCAATGCAGCGAGGACAGGGCTTCAACCTCCCTCATGGGGGCCCGGATCCGATCGATGCCCGAAAGGATGTGCTCAAGGCTCATGCCCATGATCATGTGTTCCGGCTGCGCCAGCCCGGCGGTTTCCACAGCAGCCCGAAGCCCGCCAAGAAACTGCCTTTGATACTCCAGCAGGTCGGCCTCGGTCTCCAGCTTCGGCCGCGGGGTGATGACATTGATGGTGTGAATCCCCACGCCACCCAGCCCTCCCGGACCCTGGTTGGCAAAGATGAGTCTCCACAGCTCATGCTCCATGCTGGTGTTCGTGGCCGGGATGACGAGCCCGAACATCTTTCGGTAACTCCGCGCGTCAGGATAGCTGCGCGCCGCGCTGAATCCGCCGAAACCCTCCGCCGGCGCGCCGTTGTAAACGGCTCCGGGCGGGGCCAGGACGGGCATCGGAGGGTGACTTTGCGCGAGGGTGGCCTGCGCAACAAACAAGCTGGTGATGACAGAGAGGGTAGGCGCCGTTTTCATGGTGGGTGAATCGTGACTCGACGCATCAGGTGAAAACCGGGACGATGAAAATATCATGTTCCTTGCCTGACGATACCTTTCAGGCATGCTCGCGACCGTCATGGAACTTCGTCATCTCCGCTATTTCATCGCCGTGGCCGAGGAGCAGAACATCACACGTGCCGCCGGGCGGCTGCATGTGTCACAGCCGCCGGTCAGCCGGCAGATCCAGGATCTGGAGGCCGAACTGGGCGTGACCTTGTTCGAACGCACCGCCAGGAGCATCCGCCTCACCGGGGCCGGCCTCGTGTTCCTACGCGAGGCCAGGGCCGTCCTGCTGCGTGCAGAGGCCGCCGTCTCCACCGTGCGAGCAATGTCGATTGAGAAAGGACGTGAGCTGCATATCGGCCACGCTCCTTCAGCCACGGCGGAGTTTCTTCCCGCCCTGCTGCGTGCCCTGCACAGGAAACTCCCCGGCATGCGTGTGAAACTGCACGACATGACCGCGACGGAGATCCTCGAGGGCCTTCGTGACCTCCGCCTTGATGCAGGCTTTCTGGTAAAGCCGGCGCACAGGCTGCCGAGCGGGCTGCATTTCCAGCCGCTGCGCGCCTATCCCATGGTTGTGGCGGTGGCCCCGGGGCATCCATGGGCCCGGCGCCGGGAAGCAACGGCTTCCGACGTGCTCGGGGAACCCATCGTCGCCTACTCCCGACGCGACTACCCAAACTACCATCGGCTGCTGGCCCGCGTGCTCGGCCCACGCATCAAAACACGGCCATTCATCGAGGAATGTGACAGCGGCCCCAGCCTGATCGCCGCCGTGGAGTCAGGCAAAGGCGTCTGCGTCGTGCCCGCCTTCCTCGCCAACACGGCGGGCAAAAGGCTGAAGTATGTCGCGCTCAGCACGGCGGCGACACACGCCGTGGTGGGGATGGCAGTGAGGCAGGAAAAGCAGGACCTGTCACTGCAGATGCTTCAGCAGGCGGCGCAGGCCTTCACTGCCCCTCAAACCCGTTGATCATGGGATCCAAACTGCAGCGCCTTCGGAATCCCTGAGCTGCTTGCAAACCCAGGCTCATCAGCAGACACCCCCGCAGTCAGCAGAGGCCATGCAACCCCACTGGCCCCACCCCTCACTCCTTCGCCGCCGGACGAAAACGCTCGGCCACTCTTTCCACACCGCCGCGAGGACCGTCCACACCCTCAAAGCTCGATGTCCCGGCATTCCAGCCGGTCTTCTGCGGGTAAGGGTAAAGCGGCATCTCCCATTCGGCTTTGCCATTCACGACATGACGGCCGGTGAGCGCTCCGGGGGCGCTGCCGTTTTCACACCAGGCACGAATGGCTTCGAGAAGGTTGGGCGCCTGATTGACGCCGGGCCCGCCGCCGTGCGCCATGCCGGGCACGAGGTAGAGACGAAAGAACGACCGCACTTTCTCCAGGCTGCCGAAGTGCTCCACCACGCGTTCGAAATAGTCGATCGTCGCCTGCGGCGGCACCACGGAGTCCGCCGCGCCTGTGGTGGCGATGAGCTTGCCGCCGCGTTTTTCAAAGGCGGACAGGTCGGCGTTCTCCGCATTGAGATAAGGCGCCAGCGCGTCGGTGTAGGTGTCGAGATCCGCGCCAAAGTTGATGTCCTCCAGGGCCTTGTCCTTGCCGAAGACCCAGTTGAAAAGATACAAGTGCCCGTGCGCCGCCGACAGCGAGGCTCCCAGCGGAATGCCGTTGAACAGGCGCTCGCCGGTCACCGTGTGACGCGGCCCGTCGAAGAGCTTTTGCAAGGCGGCGGCATGGGCATCGGTGAGTGACGCGTCTTTTTTCCGAGCCAGCGCGATCACCGCCTCGATGTCCTTCGCGGTGCAGCGCGGATCCGAGACAAACCTGCCCGCCGCGAGCGGGATTTCACGAGCAGCCATGAACTCGTTCGCCGCCGCGATCACAGCGGCCTCCTGCTCCGCCGTGAAGGGACATTTCCTCAAGATCTGGTCATTCCACAAAAAGTAGGCATGGAGCGGCGTGCGGCAGTGAGCGGGCACTGCGGCCGTGATGCCGTCGTAATCCCCGGGATAACGCTGCGCCTCCTGGATCGCCTGCTGGCCGCCCGTGGAGCCGCCCATGAAATACGAAAACTCCGGGCCTTTGCCGTAAAAGGCCTGCACGAGCTGTTTCGCCGCCACCGTCATGAGATGCGTGGCGCGAAACCCAAAGTCCTTCCACACCTCCGCATTGCCGATGCCCGAGTCCGGATTGGGCGCGGTGCCGAGGTCGGTCGTCGCCACGGCATAGCCCGCCGCGCTCGAGGCCGCCAGGGATCCTGGATTGATCTTGCCGGCCGCGCCACCGTTGCCAAGACCGAGGAAGCGCCCGTTCCACTTTTCCGAATCAGGCAGCCATGCCTCCACACGGATGCTGGATCCCTTCGCGGGCTGCAGCAGCAGCTTCACCACCGTGCGCGTGTCCGTGGGATCGCGCGACACCTCCATCGACGCCGCATGCTCGACCTTCAGCGCCTTCAGCCTGACGGCCCCCGGCTTCATCGGCATGTCATCGGCAAGGACGGCGGCGCAGGAAAGCGTCAGCAGGGGCAGCAGGATCAGAAACCGGTTCATGGGGGAGACTTCAAGACGGAAGGGCCTAACAAAAGATGGCGGAAGCGAACGGACTCCCGCGGGATCGGCTGACAGACAAGCGGTGCGGTCGGGATCGTCAAGCCCTGAAGGCTTCATCTCTGATGACCGCCGCCTAACACGAGAATCTGACAACTCCAGCCGAAGGCTTGATTCCAGGCAAATCGGAGGATAGGCTTTTCTTCGCATCGTCCCCGGCCATCTCCCATGAAACTTTTCTCCACCGCCCTCGCCCTGTCCCTGATCCTGATGACAGGCTGCGAATCCACCCCTCCATCCCGCGCCAAGGAAACGGCGTCCCCCCCGCCTCCGGCCCCCGTTCCCCTGACCGGCTCCGCGCTGTCTTCGGCGCCACCCGCCCCCACCAGCACCACGGACGCCTCCGGCGTCACCACCACGCCCAGCGGTCTGCGCTACCGCGTTCTGGCCTCCGGCCCGGCGGACGGCAAGTCGCCCTCCTTCTTCGACTCCGTCATGGTCCACTATCGCGGCACGCTCACCGATGGCACGGTTTTTGACAGCTCGTATGAACGCGGCAGCCCGGCGACCTTCGGCGTCGGCCAGGTGATTCCCGGATGGACCGAGGCCCTCAAGCTCATGAAGCCGGGCGACAAATGGATGCTGCACATTCCCTCACGTCTTGCCTACGGCGGCCGTGCCGTGGGTGACAAGATCCCGCCTAACAGCGACCTCATCTTCCAGGTCGAGCTGCTTCAGGTTTTCAGCGGACTGTAATTCATCCTTCCCATGAGCACGCCCCCTTCCCTTCCATCCGTCATCAGCCTGCCCGGCACCGGCAAGGTCCTGCGCGCGCTCGGAGACGAGGTCACGGTCCTTCTCAGCGGCGAGCAGACCGGAGGCGCCTTCACCATGGTGCAGGTCGTCACGCCCCCGGGAGGAGGACCACCTCCGCACTGGCACACTCGTGAGGATGAATGGTTTCACATCCTGGAAGGACGTGTCGAGTTCTGGCAGGACGGTGCCTGGACGGAAGTTCCCGCCGGAACGACCGCCTTCCTGCCGAAGAACTCGCGGCACACCTACCGCAACTGCGGCGACACCCCGCTGCGCATGATCGTGCATGCGGCGCCGGCAGGCTTTGAAGTGTTCTTTGAGCGCATCGCTGAAGCCTTCAACGCCCCTGGAGGGCCGGACATGAAGGCCATCGTGGAAATCAGCGCGGAGCATGGCATCCACTATGTGCAGGCCGGCGATGCCGCCTGAAGAAGTCCCTGTTTCCGAGCTTCCATGCCACCCGTCACCGCCAGTCTTCTTCCCGAACCGCTCCTCGAACAGGCGCTGATCCGCCTCGGCTTCAGCACGCCCCCGGAGATCAGCCTGGCCGGCCTGCGCCTGCTTTACGGAGCCTGGTGCCTGCAGGTGCCTTTCGACAACGTGCAGAAGCTCGTTCATCTGCACCAGCAGCGCCCCGGACCTCTGCCGGGAACCACCGCCGAGGACTTCTTCAACTCATGGCTGAAGCATGGCACCGGCGGCACCTGCTGGGCCGGCTCCAACGCCCTTCACGCCCTGCTCACGACGCTCGGCTTTGAGGCCGTGCGCGGCATCGCCACCATGCTCGTCGCTCCCGACCTGCCGCCTAACCATGGTTCGGTACGAGTCACCGTCGAAGGCCGTCCCTGGCTGGCCGACACCTCCATCCTTTTTGGCGAACCCCTGCCCCTGGACGCCCCGGAGGAGGCCGTCATTCATCACCCTGCCTGGGGAGTGCGCGCCAGGATCACCGACGGTCTCTGGCTGGTGAACTGGAGACCTCTGCACATGACCGACGGATTCCCCTGCCGCTTTGACCGGTTCGGGGCGGATCCTGAGGAATACGCAAGGCGCTACGACGACACCCGTGGCTGGAGCCCCTTCAACTACCAGCTCACCGCCAGGCGCAACCGCGACGAGGAAACCTTTGGCATGGCGTTTGGCGACTCCGTCCGCCTGCGTTCCGACGGCGGCGTCGAGAAGACGCCGATCGACGACAGCGAACGCCGCCGCAGGCTGGTCGAGGACTTTGGCATGAGCGAGGAGATCGTCAGCCAGCTCCCCGCCGACCGCCCGACTCCGCCTCCTCCGGGATCCAAGACCGCGGCGCAGGAGCAGGGCTGAGGCCGCTGAGCGCCACTGTCATGCCGGCCTGAAACCGACCACCATGGAGTCCGGCCCAACCAAAGGCTCGACACGACAGTCGCTGAAGCCCGCCTGCTCCATCCAGCCGATGCAGTCGGCCCCTGTGTAGTCAAAGCCGCCGGGTGTCTCGATGAGCATGTTCAGGCTCATCAGCAGCCCGAAGGCGTTGCTTCTGCGCTCGTCATCGATGATCGAGTCATAGACGATCACGGCCCCGCCGGGCGGCAGGGCGGCGAAGGCCTTGCGCAGCAGCATGAGCTTGGTTTCAAGGTCCCAGTCGTGAAGGATGTGACCGAACAGGATCACGTCCGCGCCCGGCAGATCATCCGTGAAGAAGCTGCCGCCCTTGAAGCTCACGCGTTCTGACAGGCCATTGTCGGCGATGTAATCCTCAAAGACAGGACCGACCTCGGACAGGTCAAAGCCGATGCCACACAGATGCGGGTTGGCACGGCAGATCTGCATGACCAGGTCTCCCTGGGCGGTGCCGATGTCCGCGCAGCTTGAATAATCCCGCCACGGAAACTTCTGCGCGATGGCCATGTTGGCACCACGACTGACCCCTGACATCGCATGTAGAAACTCACGCAGTTTTGCCGGATCGGCGTAGAGCGCCTTGAAAGGGTCATGACCTCCCTTGGACTCGTTCTGCGACTCCCCTGTCCGCACCGCCGTCGTCAGCTCGCCCCAGTAGCGGTAGAGCCTGTGGTTCGCCATCTCGAGGATGCCGCCGATGTAGGACGGCTTGGCCTTGTCGAGATAAAAGTCGGTCTCCGCCGTGTTGCGATAGACGCCGTCTTCACGGCTGAGAAAGCCAAGCGCGACCAGGGCGTCCAGAAAGTCACGGGCGGCGCGCGGGTGCAGCCCCATTCTGCCCTGCACGCTGGCCAGATCACCAGGATGCCGCGCCAGGTCGGTGAAGAGGCCGATCTCAACGGCGGTGAGCAGCGCTTTGGAGCTCCAGAAGGCCAGGCCGGTCTGAAGAATGTGATCAGGTGCGGGATGCATGAATCCCACCATGCCGGTGAAGCGCTTGATCGCAAGCATGGCCGGCCTGCGGACGCCTGAAGGGTTTGTGCCGCCACGAACGTTGAAATCGTCCTCATGACACGCTCCCTCCTTTTCTGCTGCCTTCTGTTCGCAGGTGTTCACACGGTCCGGGCCGGCATCACCGTCGGTCGTTATGAAATGGCCTCCGTGCGTGACACCTCGACGCTGGAAACCCGCGTGATCGAAGACTGGAAACCCCTCGCCAAGGACCCCGCCCTGCGCGCCAAGGTCGTCGAAATCACCGTCTGCGAATGGTGGCCCGGCCAGAAGGTGCGGCTGCCGGTGGCCATGCTGGCGCCGGTCGGCAAGACCTGCAGCAACGTGCTCATCGAAAACATGGGGCTGGCCCCCAAGGCGCCGATGCCGACAGGCGCGAAGCTCCGGCTGCTCAAGGAGCATGGTGTCGGGCTGGTGTTTGTCGGCATGGTCCCCATCACGGACATGGAGCCTGTCGGCAGGCTGCACCTGCTCATGGAGGAGCACTTCGTCCGGACCAAGGACACCCGTTACACCCCCGCCTGGATCTGGGGGCTGAGCGACATGCGCGCCCTGACCGCGGCCATGGCCGAAAGCGCTGTCTTTCAACCCCGCCGTGTGCTGACCACCGGAGGTTCCAAGCGCGGTGTCGGCGCGGCGGCGTCCTGCATCGCCGACGACCGCATCACCGCCATGATGCCGGTGGTCGCGCCCATCATTGACAGCCCCGGAGGCCCGTATGTCGAAGGCACTCAGGATCCGGTGATCACCCGCATGAACGACGCCTTCATCGCCGGCATGACCTCGGAAATCGGACGCAAGGCCATGCTGGTGCGCCAGAAGGCGCGCTCCGACGAACGCCTCACCCTGGAATCCGTGAAGGCCGCCGGATGGAGCGACGCCGAGATCAAGGAGGCCAGCAGCCTGGCCTGGGAGGTCTGCCGCACCACCCACTACCTGGACGCCCTC
>CAZXPU010000048.1:0-37029 GCA_964642905.1 uncultured Prosthecobacter sp. | reverse complement strand
CATCCAGCTCTATCGCGAGGGCGATACGCCCGGCGTGGATCCGCCCTACACCGTCAGCTCCGCCGGCTGTGGCTGCAAGGGCCGCTACATCATCGAAAACATCGATCCGGGCCGCTACTTCATCTACGTGCCGCCTTCCCAGTTCACCCCCGGCATGCCGCTCGAAGGCCTGCTGCCCATGAACAGCGTTGTGCCCGGCGATGATGACGTCGGCCAGGACCTGCTCTTCAACGACAACCCCTCCGTCAACGGCGCCCGCACGGCCGTATTCACCCTGACTCCGGGTCAGGCCCCCGTGGGCGCCCAGGAATCCGGCGAGGAAGGCAGCGTCGACGATGACAACGACTCCAACATCGACCTGACCAAGGACCTCGGCTTCGCCTCTCCCTCCGGCTCCGGCTTCGCGCTCGCCCAGCGTGACCGTCGCACCTTCGACGAGGATCTGACCCTGGCTGTGCAGGACGGGGCGGTCGAAGCTCCCGCCGCTGAATCCGCCGCCGCCATCACCTTCGCCTCCTGGAGTGAAACCCACCCCGACACCGATGGCGACCTGCTTGACCAGCTTCTCGAATACGCCCTCGACACGAACCCTGCCGACGGCCGCAGCGGTGCCGGTGTGTTTGGCATCGAGGCCACCGCTCTCGGCAGGGCCGATGTCTTCTTCAGCCGCCCCGCCAACGGCCGCGCGGACATCCGTCACGAGCTGCAGACGAGCCTCGACGGCCAGGTCTGGGGAGCCGTGGAAACCGCACCCGCACTCAGCATCGGCGCCGATGGTCGTCAGATCGTTCGTTATGCCGGCGTGGACGCCGCCACCGTCGGGCCGCGCGCCCTCTTCCGCCTCAAGGTCATGCTCGACGCCAACCTGGACGGCGTCGCCGAAGCCACATCGCTCAGCCCCGTCGTCATGTTCAGCCGCGAAACCTTCCCGGCCGGTCAGCGCACCTTCTCCATGCCGCTGGTCAAACCGGAGCTGTTCGCGGGTGCGGTCACGCTGGAAAACGGCGCGGTCGTCCTGCCCATCGCCGTCACGCTTGAACGGGGCACGGCTTATCATCTCGAAGACCTCGCCACCGGCCGCACCTATGAGGTCGATGAAGAAGCCAGCACCGGTTCCCGCCTGATCCTGGACGGCGTCATGCCCGCCGTGATGGCCCGCGCCGCCCTGCGTGCGCATCACACGCTGAGCTCGCTCTTCGGCACCGATGTTCTGGCTGCGGGTTCCGAGGAAACCGCCGACCGCGTGCTCACCTTCGACGCAGCCGCGAACGCCTTCACCAGCACCTGGCTCGCCGTCGATGGCTGGAGCAGCGACTTCATCATCGGCCGTCAGACCGGTCTCATGCTTCACATCCGCAACAGCGAGGTCACGCTGCTGCTCACCGGCCAGGTGGCGCTGAAGCCGCTGCTTTCACCCGCCGCAGGCACGCGCCTCACCGGCAGCGCCAGCGTGATTACCGAGTCGCCGCTCAGTCTCGGTCTCGGCAGCGCCAGCGGCTTCCGCGCCTCCGCCGATCCTTCCCAGGCCACGCGCCTGCGCCTCTGGAAGCCGGATGCCGACGCCGCCCAGACGGGTTACGACAGCCTCCATCTCTCCCCGGACGGCTGGCTGCGCCAGGACGATCCCGCGCCGCAGGTGCTGACGCAGGAGAAGCTCCTGCCCGCCTTCCGCGCCTTCTTCCTGATGCCCTGATCTGCGGTCCTGGAAATCGGGGTGCGGGTCTTTTTTCCACCGCTTTCGGAAGGCTCGTGCAAGTCCTGCGTTTTCTCCGCCCTGCCACGCTTTTTGTTGCCATGAAACACGCCCTCCTGCTGCTCTCCACCGTCTCTCTTGCCTCCACCCTCCATGCCGCCGGCGGCTTCTACGGCGATGCGCCGGATGCCACCCATCCCTGGGCCATCCACGACATGAACCGTCCCCAGCCTCCGCGTGTGGAGCCCGGCACCTTCAGCAGCCAGGACAAGCCGGGCACGCCGCCCTCCGACGCCCTCGTGCTGTTTTCCGGCCGGCCCGAGGAGATCGAAAAATGGCAGTCCGACAAGCCCACCGGCGAGCCGACGAAGTGGGAGGTGAAGGACGGCGCTCTGCAATGCGTGCCGGGCAGCGGTTACATCCGCACCCGCGAGGAGTTCGCCGATTGCCAGCTCCACATCGAATGGGCCGCCCCCTCCAAGGTCGAGGGCGACAGCCAGGGCCGCGGCAACAGCGGTGTCTTCCTCATGGGCCAGGTCGAGGTGCAGGTGCTCGACAACTACAACAACCCCACCTACGCGGATGGCTTCGCCTCCTCCATCTACGGCATCAATCCGCCCATGGCGAACGCGCTGCGCGCCCCGGGTGAATGGCAGGTTTATGACATCGTCTTCCGCCGTCCCATCTTCAAGGACGGCCAGGAGCTGGACCCCGGCTACATCACCGTCTTCGTCAACGGCGTCTGCGTGCAGGACCACACCCGGCTCGAAGGCGGCGGCGGTCACATGAAGCGCTCCTCACCCCGTCCGTTCCCGGAGCAAGGCCCGCTCAAGCTCCAGGATCACGGCAACCCCGTCCGCTACCGCAACATCTGGTACCGCCCGCTGCCGAAGCGCGCCATCGAAGGCGGCGACACCAGTCTGATGAGCGAGCAGGCCACCGCCGCCAAACGCGCCGGGATTGCCAAGGAGCTGCGCGCGGACGCCGCCAAGCAGGAAGGCAGCGCCCGCATGTACCGCCTTCTCGAATCTCTTTGTTATGCCGAAGACGCTTCGGCCCGTGCCGAAGGCGAAAAGCTGGCCGCCGGCTTTGCCCAGACCGTCCAGGCCACGCCCGCTGACAAACTGGAATCGAAGAAGGGCGAAGTCATGCAGTTCCAGAAGGCCATGAACTACCTCGCCAAGTTCAAGCTGCTGCCCGCCGACTTCGCCCCGAAGCAGCAGATGGACGCCCTCGTGAAGCAGCAGGGCTGGGACTCGAAAAAGTAAGTCAGGTCGAAGCCTTCAAACGTCGCGACGCCGCAGCTCCGCATGGGAGCTGCCGGCTTGCGTGATCTCCAGAATGAAGTCAATCGACCACGACAAGGTCGGTCGCGGGATTCATGCGGAAGTCGGCGCTGTCTGGGCGATATCTTGCCATCTCCTGCTCCCAGCGGCTGCGGGTGAGGAGATGGATGGGCGTGGTTTCCGTGTCCTGCTCCCCTTCATCCCAGCCATGGTCAATCTGGATGCCGCCACGGTCGGTGAGCAGGTAACGCGGATGCATCTTTTCCCGGCCCCGGGTCCACAGATGAACCCGCAGGCTCCAGCCTGAGCACAGGAGTGGGGAAAGGTTTCTCTTCAGATCAGACACGGTGAAGCCGGGTGGGGTCGTGTCGTGCGGATCCTTGTCCCCGGGATGACGGATGTGCAGCTCGATCTCCGGAATGCCGCCACCCCCGGAGCGCAGCCGGTCGAGCATCGCCTCCAGCACCTCGAGAAAGCGCTTTTTGTTAGGGTTGAAATGCGGTTCGACCAGCTTCACGACCCTGGAGTCACGCAGCAGCGGCCAGACACAGTCCACCATCGGTCCCCGCCTGCGCGGGATCGTGCGCTGTGTTTCCGCGCTGAACCTCGGATCGAGCACATACTCATGATCGTCGTCCGCGAGAATGGCGTTGGGGGTTTCAACATCGTGCTGTGAGAGAATGGCATCGAAGGATTTCCAGGCGTCGGCGGCGTTCAGATGCCAGGCTTTGCCGCCATCGTAGGCCGCCTTGCTGGTGGCGACGCGCACGTCCGGGGCCCCGGCGGGAGACTGCAGCCAGCGGATGATGCTCTGAGCCTTGACGGGGCCGATTTTTTCCTGCTCGACCAGCCGGTTGACCTCATCCCGCACCAGCCCCTTCCATTTCCTGGAAAAGGCGGCGATCACACGGCCCTTCTCCACGCCAAAGGCATCCCGCAGATGCAGATGATGCGGCCATTGGGCGAAGAGACAGGGATCGAGGGCGATTTCCTTGATCATGGTTGGCGTCAGAAAAGTTCGGCATTGCGTTCCTCAAAGAATCCTTTCGGCCAGGCACGGCTGAAGTCTCCATCGGGAGTGACGGGCAGTTCCGTGATCTTCATCGTGCCGTTGTCATTGGAGATGTAAAGCACGCTCAGATCCTCCGGCGTCACTTTCGGAGCCCCTTCAGGAAGCTCGTCCTCGCTGCTTTCGCGCACCCGGCGGAGCAGACGCAGCATCAGGTGCTCGCTGTGCGTTTCCAGGAGGGCCTGGCGTTTCCTGCCGATGAACTGACGGGCGAGCAGATCACCCAGACGGCATTGAATGGCCGGGTGGACGTGCAGCTCCGGCTGCTCCACGGCGAGCAGGCGGTAACCCGGAGCCATGGCTCCAATCACGACAGGGATGATCTGGGAGACGCCCGTGCCGACATCCGCCAGGTCCACCTCGATGCCAGTTTGCCCGTGGGTGATCAGCAGGCGGCGTCTGGCGATCAGCTGCTCACGCACTTGCTGCGTGGAAAGCGCAAGTCCGGCCAGTCCTTTGCCAGTCTTTCGCCGTGCCTCCCACAAGCCGAGGCCCAGCGGTGAGCGGGCGTCGATTTCGTAGTACGCATGGACACCCATCCGGTAGCCCAGGTCAAGATCGTCCAGATGGTCCTGCTGAAGCCAGACCAGGTCATCTTCCAGCCGGTGCAGCAGGTCCCAGGCGGCCGAGCCATCCGCCCAGCGGTTTGCCAGATCCGTCCGCACCGCCTTGTAGGAGCGGTCGGGAACAATGCGCAGCGGGCCGATGTAGCGGATCTTCCGAAGCTCCTCCAGCACCGCATCACCCGCACCCACCATGACGTGGCTGAAGATCTCCTCCGCATCCTGTGTGGAAAGATGGGTGGAATCCGTTGTCGCCCGTTCCAGCAGCCTCAGCGGCTGACCGCTTCTCGGCAGCACAAGCCCCAGGACCTGATAGACCACATCACCGCGGTAACCCAAAGGCCCCGTAGCCTCGGCCTGCCGCTTTTTGCCCGACGGCCTGGGCTCGTCAAACCGGAACATCCCTGCAAAGATCGGATGGTCCTGATCGAGGGTCAGCGTGGCGCCTTTGCGTGCCTGCTCCGGGGTCTCCCACAGAGGCTCATGGATCTCGCCCACCTTCTGTCCGTTGATCGCCACCTCGTAGCTGAAGACATGCGTCTGCTTGAAGGACTCGTCCCATCCCACGGTGACAGTGACCGTGACTTCGTTCACGCCGGTCAGCGGCAGGGGAAGCTGGTCCTCAATCCGAATGCCTTCCGCATCGTCATCGTCACTGTACGGCGCCCGGCCATAGGTGCCAAGAAGCCCGTCATCCACGGTCACGGTCACGCCGATTCTCACTTTCCTGTCCAGGTCCCGACGGTGAACCATCTTCTGGAAGCCGCCGAGGTCGATGCTCCGGCCTGAGGCGTGCAGATGATCCACGTCCGTGTGGCGGTGCTCCAGGATTTCCCGCAGGTACAGCAGCGCCTGGAGAAGGGTGCTTTTGCCGGCGCTGTTGGCTCCAAAGAGCAGCGTGATGGGCCGCAGCGGCACCGTCACGGCATCGCACACGCCTTTGAAGTTTTCGAGGGTGATTTGACGGATCATGAACTGTGTTTTTTCAATCGGCGGCGGTGATGGCAAGGGCAACTCGAATCCTCTGGTCTGCGGAGGGTCTGCGGTGAATGACGCATTCCATGCACAGGTCATCCGCCGGGTTCCACTTCACGCCTTCCCGATAGGCGGAGAGCACTTTTCTCACCCCCAGCGGGGTGCCCCTGGCATCCGAAAGCGCCTGGCCGGCCTGTTCGATGCTGACGCCCAGGTTTCCGGCCAGCCTGGCGACGGCGAGCGGGTCCATCTCCTTGGGTTGATGATGAAAGGAGGAGATCACGCCATCCAACAATGCTTTCACGATGTCCGAAACGCCATGCGCCGCCTTGGGCGATTGAAGCATGACCGAGAGACGGAACCTGCCGATCTTCTCCGGCAGTTGCTGACGAGTTCCATGCCTGGCCTGCCACCAGACGGTGTGCGGCCTGGTTCGAGGGTTCAGGCGGTCGAGTTGAAACTCAAGCTGGGGCTCTTCAGCGCCCGATCCGACAGGCATCATTTCGTAACGGTGATGGTAGTTGAATCCCGCCGGAGCATCCACCCTGGCCTGCCGCATGCGGAACGAAATGCCCTCCTGGGTGCATCTCCTGAAGTGTGGGATTCCGACGTTGTAAAACAGGACGTTTTCCACATCAAATCCGCCGGCCGGACGGAGGGTGGTCAATGATGCGTCCAGCCTGCAACCCGGCCTCGGCTGCAGCCCGCGCAGGGCGGCGCGCAGATCCTCCCGGCCTGAAAGCAGGTGGCCTGAAGGCTGAAGGGGAAGTCGGTCCACCGTGTAGAAATCAACACGGGTGGCGGAGGCTTTAAGATGGTAGGGAAGGCTCATGGCGGATCGGAGCTTGCGGCTGCACAACCTTTCCTCTGAAAATTGCCGACTGGCGAGGGTCGGGGTTTCATGCAACATGACTGTCCAGTCATGTTCCGCGAAATTGCTCATCAATCCGGTTTCTCCCTCGAACGTCTTGCCTCGCTCTGTGAGGTGGCGGAGGCAGGGAGCATCGGCCAGGCCTCGCGAGGGGATGCAAACCGGCAGAGCCTGCTGAGCAGGCAGATCGCCGAACTGGAGACGGTGTTTGGCGTGCCGCTGCTGGCCCGGCAGGCGCGGCCGTTCCGGCTGACGACCGAGGGGCGTGAGCTCGCCCAGGCCGCGCGCCTGCTGTTTCAAACGGTGGGCGACCTCCGTCAGCGTGTCGCTGGCGAAGCCCCGCGTGTGGTGCTGGGGGCTGGCGAGATGCTGATTCAATGGCTGCTCTTTCCCGCCTGCGATGCCATCCTGCGCCGCAGTGCGGGCATGACCTTCGCCTTCAAGAACCTGGACAGTGAACGGCTCGTGGATGCGGTGCAGCAGGGTGAGGTCGACCTGGCGCTGATGCGCCGCGAGGATGTGCCGCCGGGCTTTGGCATGGCGGAGGCGCTGGAGTTTCAGCAGGTGGCCTTTGTGCCGCGCAAGATCAGCCCGGCCAAGGGTCCGATTCAGCCGGAGGATCTGGCTTCGCTGCCCTGGGTGGTGCTGGAGGGCAGGGGGCATTTCCGCGGCTTCCTGGAACATCAGGCCGAGAAGGCCGGTGTCCGGTTGAAAACAGTCATGGAATGCTCGTCCTACACCCAGGTGGCCATGGCGGTGCGGACAGGGCGTTATGCCGGTTTCCTGCCGGAGTTCGCACGTTCAGCCTTTGCCGGGGACACCAGCATCCTCCTGCGTCCGCTGGGCCGGAAGATGACCTACAAGCGCTCGCTCGTGCTAGCCTGGAAAGCAGCAACCCTGAAAAACCGGCCCTTTCTGGAGGGCCTGGTCCAGAGCCTGTGCAGGCGCTGGACGTGATCAGGACGCTTCAGCCATCTGATGATGCAGCCGGAACGCGCCGGGCAAGCGAAGCAAAGCCATCTTGCTCCGCAAGATGAGCGGGTAGTCCGGCAGACTCAGCCGTCCACGAACTCCGAAAAGCCTTCCTGCCAGCGCAAGCCTTTCGCTCATCTCGGCGGAGCGAGATGGCCACTCTGCTGACGCACTCCCGCTGCCTCTCGATGATGCGCACGCTCCTTGAGCTTGAACGTCCGCAGAAAAACCTGCCGATGGGTTCATCAGCGCTGCCTCTCGAGGATGCGCAGATCCCACCTCTGCGTCGGGGCCGAAGACGAAGTCCGATAAAGATGCGCGCCTCCCTTTGTCTTTTTGTGCCGCTGGATCCTTCCAGCCCACAGGGTCCCCAGGACCCCGACGGAGTCCGGTCATGCAGCCCAGGAGTGGACGCGCAGCGGCCTCTCAATCGCCCTCATTTCTCCGGCAGCTCACCGGGCTTCAGGCCGTCGCGGAGGATCTCGAGGCCGCAGAGGAGGGTGTCTCCCTGTTCGGCGGTGAGCTGGAGGCGAAGGATGCCGTCGGTGACGGGGATGCGGGTGAGGGTCTCGGTCTGCGCGAGGTGAGGCTTGGGAGCGATGTCCTTGAGGGCGGCCTTGCCCTGGATGTCGATGCTGAATCGACGCGGGGCGGTGTCGGGGGCGGCGAAGGTGAGGCGCAGGGTGTAGGTGCTGTTTTTCAAACCGTGCACGCTGAGGCTGCGCAGGCCCTTCAGGCCGCTGGAGGCGACCCAGGGCCAGCCGCGGCCGCCCTGCATCCAGAGCGAGTGCTGATAAAACACCTCGGGCTGGGCGGGCTCGGTGACGACCTCGATGTCGGGCGACGGGCCGCCGACGCTGGGGTAGTCGAGCCAGAGCGTGCCGTCGCGGGTGCGGCGGTCGCCAGGGGCGCCGAGGTTGAGGCCGAGACGCTCGATGCGGCCATGCAGGCGCTGCCTTTCCACCGCGCCCCAGGTGGCCCATTGCTCATGGGTTTCGGGCATGGAGAAGAGCGCAAGGGCCATCGGCAGCGGGTAGCTGCAGGTGCAGCCCTCATAGTAATAAGGCACGTTGAGGATGCCGCCGGCGGGCACGATGCTGTTCGTGCAGCCGCTGCGCGGGCCGCTGATGTGGATGGTGCCGCTCTCGACCTTCTTGTCGTAAAAGGCGGCCGTGCCGCTGCGGAAGGTGTAGATGCCGCCGTAATCAAAGCCGCCGTCGCAGCCGTAGCTCTTGGGGAACACGCGCGGCTCCTCCTCGCCGGTCAGCGGGTTGATGCGCAGGCCGGCCTTCGGCTGCTCGGGCGCCCAGTCGTTCTTTTGGTTGGGCGGACGGTACTGGGCGGGCTGGATGCTCTGCTGGTCCACGGTGCCGAAGCGGGCGCGCAGCTCCGGCGCCTCGTACTCGTCAAGCACGCGGCCCGTGTAGATGTCGCTGAACACCGGGGCGTTGAGGCGGTAGTCGACCTTGCCCTTGCGGTTCGAGGCGTCGAGCCAGTCCTTGTCGCTGGTGATCATGACGCCGTCGACGATCTTCGGCTGCGGCGAGCGCTTGAAGTGGCTGAGCGCGTCGTCAAACCACAGCACGCCGAGCGGCGCGCGGACGAGCGGGTCGTCGTTGCGGTTCCAGTCGGCCAGATAATTGGTTGAGCCGGTGAGCGCGCCGCGGGTGTGCAGCAGCGCGGCGTTGCGGAGGGAGACCTGCCGGCCTCCCAGGGGCTTGAGCAGGTGCTCGAGCGGCTCGTCGCCAAAGATGACGCTGGCGAAGTAGGGCGGCAGGTGGCGGCTGCTTTTCACCATCGCCACGCGTTCGCCGTAGAGCCCGGCGCGGGTCAGTCGGCTGCGCAGCCCGGCGTCGTCGGAGACCACGACAAGCTGGTGGCGGCTGTGGGCGGCGAGCGACTCGACCAGGCCGGGTTCTCCGGGGGCGGTGAGGAGCGCGTAACCCCGGTCGGTGCCGGCGGCGGCGACGAGCTTCCTGGCGTGCTCCTCGTCCCCGGAGACAGCCTTGGTTTCACGCGGCCAGCGGCGGGCGGTGGCGCCCCTGGCCGAACCAAAAGCGTGGAGATGACCGTCCTCGGTGACGACGAAGGCCTTGTCGTCGGCGACGACCAGGCTGTGCACGCGGCCGGTGAGGCCGGGCAGTGTGAGATGGTCGAAGCTCAGCGCGCGGCCGGCGGCGTGGATGGAGCGCTGGATGCCCGCCAGCCCCTCGGCGCGCGGCTTGTCCTCGTGGCGTTTGGTGCTGACGGCCTCGTCGAAGAGCAGACCGCGGCGTTTCAGCTTCGCCGCCTCCTTCTCCGCGGGGGTCGAGGCAAACCAGCCGCCGGTGAGGCGCCCGGCGGAGGGCAGCTCGAACTCCTTGAGCGCTCCGGTCTTCAGGTCGAGACGCGCCGGGTAGGCCGTGCTGCAGGGCACGACGAGGTCGTCGCCGTCGATGAGCAGGTAGCCCTGGGGCGCAAGGCCGCCCATGGCCTCGGTCTGGTGCGGATGCACGCCGTAGAGGTAGGAGCAGCGGTCGTTGCGCCAGACTTCGGCACCCGTGCGTGCCTCCAGGCAGAAGACAAAGGTGCCCTCCATCGGCCAGACACCGGCGGCGAAGTAGATGCGGCCGTCGCGCGCCACCGGGCCGCCACGGACCGGCCAGACGGAGATGAGGCGCTGGTTGCCCAGCAGCATGCGTTCGGAAGGCACGACGCGCCTCGACCACACCGGCGAGCCGTCGGCCAGCTTCACGCAGCGCATCAGGCCGTCGTCGGAACCGAACAGGACGAGGTCATCGACGATGACCGGCGCCAGCCTCACCGGGCCGTCGGCGAGAGAGCGCCAGCGTTCGGCGCCGGAGTCCGTGTCGAAGGCGATCAGGCAGTCCTCGCGCGAGCTGGCGACGACCAGCGACTTGCCGGCGACCACGGGCTCGTAGTTGCGGTCGAACTGCAGGCGGGCTTCGCGGAAGGCGGGGCGCAGGGGCGGCAGCTCGCGTGACCAGAGAAGGGCGGGCTTGTCCGGCAGGGCCTGGGGAGAGTCGGCGGTGCGTCCGGCATCGAAGCGCCACATCGGCCAGTCGGCGGCCTCGAGCGTCAGCAAGCCTGGCAGAAGAAGGATGGAAAGACGGAGGCAGGGATGAAGCATGAACGCAGACTACGTTCGCAGCCGGTCAAAGCTTCAAGGCAAGGGTTAAAGGGAATGGCCTTTATTCATCCCTGGGCGGCATTGCAGGTGGTGATGGAGGCAGAGGAGGCAGGTTGGGAGGCTCCGCAGGCGCTTCAGGATTTTGAAGGCCTTTTCGAATCACGTAGCCAAGAAGCAGGAGGCCAAGGCCAAACATGATCAGGCCTGCAGTTGCATTGGGCTGCTTGCCTTCGTTGAGGATGACATAATCCTCCGCCAGAGGAAGACTGAGCCTGCCCAGCTGATCAAGGGTCTTGCTGTCTGAATGAATGCCGAAGCGAACAAGCCCGCTTATGGAGTGAAGCTTGGTAAATTCATCCCGAAGATCAGGGCGCATGTCAGTCAGTTTGCCGGCACTGTTCATGGCCTGGGACACAGCATCTAAGAGGCCGATCGTTTCACTCTTCTCACTTGCCAGCAGGATCTTGATGGGAGCATCCAGAGGCTCGTTCGGATGGCGAATTGGGATGAAGACTTCGGTGGTTCGGTCCCCCAGCCTGCTCTGCTTGGAGGCAGAGTTTAAAAAGTCGAGACGGGCTTCATTCATCGTCACCCATTCCGCAGAAGGTCGTTTTTCGCCGTATTCCCTGCAGGTAATCACCAGGGGCTTCTGATTCCGGAGGGCTGTGTAAAGCTCCTGTCCTCCGCCCCATAGAAGAGCGACCATGAAGATCAGGGGAAGACAGCCGCTGTTGAGGGCGAAGGCTGCAGTCCACCGGTCAAGATGAGTGTTTTTCATAAACGAATCATTGCATCATTGATCAGGAGCCGCCGGCAAGGAAGAATGGGATCCTTGCATCTCAAATTTTTCGCCCATGCCCGTGCCGCCCCTTCCTCAAGAATCCCAAGAGCAGTCTGCATGGTCTGATGACGAGGTGCGTGCCTTTATGGAAAGGCCGGTCATGGCCGGCGGCAAAGTGTTTCCAGGCACGGAGGGCATGACGCTCAAGGATGTTGAGGATGACATTCTGAAAGGCGGCCGTTTCCGGGCATGGAACTGGTGTGTGTCCTTGATTGTCATTTCCTACAGCCGGCGTACCAGCCCATGTTTCGTGAGGTCAACACGAGCAAGCTCGGGGAAAGCCTGGTTCTATTCGCTAAGCACGATGGTTTTCGGCTGGTGGTCGATCCACGGGCTGGTCTACACTCTTCTGAGCCTTTGGCACAACTGCAGGGGTGGGACGGACATGACCTCGGAGGTGCTGCCGCTGCTGACAGGGCCGGTGCGGGCACAAAGTGTGCTGGCTCAGGCCCGGCGCCCCACGCTCAGCTTCGGTCACATACTGCTGGGTGCGGTTTCTGTTCTGCTGCCCATTACCGTTTTAAGCCTGCTGGTGGTCGCGATTTCCGGCGACTCGCTGTCCCCGTCATAAGCACGGGTTTTTTCAAGGATCAGCGCCCTTGTCATCCGGGCCGAACGGGTGCAACCAGCGGGATGAGAAGCCGTGTTGTGCAGCAGGAACTGCTGGAGACTTATCCTGACGATCATCCCGACGCCATCATCGGACGGGAGGACCTGCTGCTGGTGAACGCGGTGATGGGCAACCATCGCTGGATGGAGCGGAAGCTGCGTGCGCTCTACACGCCCGGCTGGCACATCACGGAGATCGGCGCGGGTGATGGCTCGCTGTCGCTGCGTTTTCTTGAGCAGGGCATCTGCACCGCGAAGGACCTGCATGCCTTTGACCTCGCGGGCCGTCCGGCACGCTGGCCCAAGGAGGCGGCCTGGAGCCAGGGTGATCTGCTGAAGCAGCCGCTGCCGGACAGCGAGGTGCTGGTGGCGAATCTCTTCCTGCATCATTTTCGCGACGAGCAGCTGCGCGAGCTGGGGCGGCGGATCTCCCCGAAGACCCGGCTGATCCTGGCCGCGGAGCCGGACCGGCGCTGGATCCACACGCTGGGCGGGCGCTTCTTCTGCTGGCTGGCGGAGCTGCATCCGATCACCTGTTTTGACATGCAGGTGAGCATCCGCGCGGGCTTCCGTGGAGATGAATTGAGGCAGGCTCTGGGCCTGGGGCCGGAGTGGCATTCGGAGGTTCGCAGCACGATCTTCGGCGCGCAGCGCGTTTGTCTCTGGCGATGAACCGCCGCCATTTCCTCCAGTCGCTCGCCGCCACCACGACCGCCGCCGTTTCCTCGCCGCCCCAGGTGCAGGCGGGGCAGTTCACCGGCCGCATCCGCAAGTCCCTGAAGTGGGGCATGGTGCAGAAGGCGGCGGAGGGCATGAGCCTGACGGAGGCCTTTCAAAAGCTGCGCGCCTGCGGCTTTGAGGGCGTCGAGCCCAGCCTGATCGGCCAGGTCACCGAACAAAATGCGTCGGAATGGATCCGTGCCAGCCAGGCGAGCGGGCTGGTCATCGACGGCACGGTCGGCGGCCGCGCCGAAGGCCTGGAGGCGGGCGTGGACCTGACGAAGAAGCTGGGAGCGGAGTCCATGCTGGTGGTGCTGGCCTATCCGCAGGGCCAGCCGCTGCAGAAGACCTGGAACGAGGCGGTGGCGCGCATGAAGGCCGCCGCGCCGCATGCGGAAAAGCAGGGCGTGCGCATGCTCATCGAAAACGTCTGGAACACCTTCCTGATCAGCGCCTTCGACATGGCGCGCTTCATTGACGAGGTGGGCAGCCCGGCGGTCGGCGTGCATCTGGACATCGGCAATCAGATGCGCTGGGGCGTGGCCGAGCACTGGGTGGAGGTGCTGGGCCGGCGCAGCGGCAAGCTGGACGTGAAGGAATACGACCTGGAGAAGGCCATGAAGGAAGGCATGCGCAAGGGCTTCGACACGCCGCTGGGCGAGGGCAGCATCAACTGGCCGGCGGTGCGCGCCGAGCTGGCCAAGACGGGTTTTCAAGGCTGGGCCGCCGCCGAGGTGAAGGCGGGCGGCTGGGACTATCTGGCCGACGTGGCGCGCCGGATGGACAAGGTGCTGGACCTGTGATGGCGGTGCACCGCCGGATCAGACCGGACGCAGCACACTCTTCACCACCTCGCCCTTGTGCATCTTTTCAAAGGCCTCGTGCCACTCGGTGACCGGCCAGACGCCGCCGATGATGGGCCTGACGTCGAACTGGCCGCTGCTGAGAAGGGCGATGACGCGCTCCCAGATCGGCCAGTTGTGGCTGAAGCTGCCCTGGAGGGTGATGTTTTTCTGCACGAGCGGGTCGATGTTGAAGCCGAGCGGCTGGGGGCCCCAGCCCACCTTGCTGATCCAGCCGGCGGGGCGCACGATGTCGAGCGCGATCTTCAGCGTGACGCTGGCGCCGGCGGCGTCGATCACACCGTCACAGCCGAGGCCGTCGCGCTGCATCGCCCAGGGCTTGGCGTCGCCGATGATGACCTCGCAGCCGTAGCTTTGGCGGGCGAGCTCGAGGCGATGGGCGTCCTGGGGCAGGCCGACGATGGCGACCTCGGCTCCACAGAGGCGCGCCATGGCGGCGCAGAGGATTCCGATGGTGCCGGGGCCGAGGACCACCACGCGGTCGCCGGGCTCGATGCGGGCGTTTTTGACGACGGCGTTGTAGGCCACACAGCAGGGCTCGGTGAGGCAGGCCTGCTCGAAGGGCAGATGATCCGGCACGTGATGCAGGATGCGGCTGGGCACGCGGACAAACTTCGTCATCGCGCCATCGACGCCATAACCAAATCCTTTGCGGGTGTTGTCCAGGTTGTAGAGCCCGCGGCGGGTCATGGGATTGTCCTTGGAGATGATGGCCGCGGTCTCTGAGACCACGCGGTCGCCCTCCTTCCAGCCTTCGACCTCACGGCCCACCTCGACGATGTGCCCGCCGAACTCGTGGCCGAGCACCACGGGATAATTCACCGGCCAGGAGTGGTCGGAGGTCCACTGGTGCAGGTCGGAGCCGCAGACGCCGACGTTGGCGACCTCAAGCAGCACGTCCTCGGGGCCGATGGACGGTTTCTCGATCTCGCGGATTTCGACGGAACCTTTTTCGGGGGCGTAATTGACGACGGCGGCGGATTTCATGGTGGGTGACTGGAGCATAGCCCAGCCCGTGATGCCACCACGACAAAGAATGTGTGATTTGCGACAGGCTTACAGGCCGGCCGCCACCGCCTTGTCGATGAAGTCGGTGACCGCACGCTCGTAGGCCAGCTCCCAGTTTGCGGTGGTGGCTGCCTGACAAACATTGCGACCATGGCCCTCAAGGGCGGCCGTGCGACCTCCGACGGCGACATCGGCCTGGATGCGGGCCTCCAGGGTGATGGCCCACATGCCTGGCGACATCCAGCCCCAGAACTGGCGGATCTTCACGCTGACCGGCGTTCCCGAGGAACCGACGCTGTAGCCGCGGCGGGCCAGGGCCTCGGTCACGATCTCACCCATCTTGGCGGTGACGGTGCCGTTGGCCGGCAGGATGACCTCGCCCATGCCCTTGCCGTAGCCGTTGCGCTGACGGCCGATGTAGTTTTCCCGCTGGGCTGGCGTGAGCGCGGAGGCATCGCCGTCGATGGAGGGCGTGGAAGGGTCCGAGGGCTGGTTTTGAAAGCTGCGCGCGTCCTGAACGGAGGCGATGCGTGCGGCCCCCTTGGAGGCTGGATGCGTGCCGGCCGGAACTTTGACGGATGCCTCACGCTTGCCGAGCACACAGCTCACGGAGGAAAGGCAGGTGATGAGAAGGAGGAGGCGGGCGGCTGGAAGGATGTTCATGACGGCACCATGCCATCATGGGCCGGCATGAGCCGTCAATCCTGAATTCCTTCAAGGCCGCCGTTCATTTCGCATGTTTGAGGATGAAATCGACGATCGGGGTCGAGTCATCGAGGCCGTGGGGATGGTGGCCGACGCCGGGCTTGCGGATGAGCGTGATGCTGCCGCCGAGGGCCTTGTAGCGTGACTCGATGAGGCCGGTGTTTTCGTCCCAGGGCACCACGTCATCGGCATCGCCAAACACATGCAGCAGGGGCACGCCGGCCTTGGCCAGGGGAGCGAGGCTGTCCACCGGATTGCCCTTGTAGGCGAGGGCGGCGGCCTCGTCCTTGAAGCCCCAGAGCTTCAGCACCAGGCCCCAGTTTTTCGGATCGCCCTTGCCTTTGCCCTTGCCGCCGGGCCAGCTTTTGAAGTCGCACACCGGGGCGTCGCCATAGATGCAGGAAACCTTGTCCGGATTGGCGGAGGCCCAGTTGTAGCAGTACAAACCGCCGCGGCTGAGACCGACGAGCGCGGGCTTCTGGCTGAGGCCATAACGGCTCGTCAGCTCGGCATGGCACTGGTTCCAAAGCTTCACTGCGTCAGGGCAGCCGAGCATGTCGTTGATCTTCATGTAGGCGATGTGGAAACCCTTGCCGAGAAGGGCGATGTCGGGCGCGGGCTTGTGGCCGAAGAACTCGCCGTGCCAGACCCAGGGGCGGCCGGGGGCGGCCTGTTTCGGCGCCACCAGGGTGACGGGCCTGCCGGCGATGACGAGGTCATGCTTCGGATAACCATTCCACTCGCCGTTGCGTCCGGGGATCTCGAGCTCGGTGGACTTCGCCAGGCGACGCGCTTCAGCATCAAGCTCGGCGGACTTCGCCTGAGCCTCGGCGAGCGGCAGGCCGGGGGCGGTCCCGGGGCGCTTGTGACCGACATGGCCGAGCCAGGCGGGGCGTAGAATGGCGTGCTTTTTCTGGATCGTGGCGAGGATGGCCGCGCCGTTGAGGTGGTCGGGCGTGCCGTCGGATTTCACCGGAAGGTCCCAGGCCTTGAGGACGGCTCCGGCCATGATGAGATGGCCTTCAGGACCGGGATGCACGCCGTCCTTGGAATAGGTGAACTGCGGGTCGGTCCGGCGTTTTTCAGCCAGGGCGGCGTTGAAGGGGCCGTGGATGTCGAGGACCTCCCAGCCTTCCTGGCGCATGCTGAGAAGCCAGTCGCTGTAGGCGTCGAGAACTTGGTTATACCCTTCGAAGGGCTTCTCATACTTGTCGAGGCCGGCGGGCAGCACACGGTTCTTGATCGGCACCGGATCGAACACCGGCGGTGTCAGGTGGATGATGCGCGCGCCGCTGGCGACGACCTTGTCGTGCAGGTTTTTCATGCCGTTTTTGAAGGCCTGGAAGCGCTCTTCGCCGAGGGGATAATAGATGCCGTCGTTCATGCCGTAGCAGGCGAAGACGAGCTGCGGCCGGGTTTTTTCGAGGGCGCGATCAAGGCGCTCGTGAAGGTCGGGACGCGGGAACTTGCCGCCGGCATGGCCTTCCTCGCTGAGGCCGCTGACGGTCTCGCTGGAGAGTCCGAGCGGAAGGATCTGCTTGTCCGAATCCGGGTGCCGGGCGATGAGCGCGGCCTCGATGAACTCCACATAGGCGCCGCCCTGGGTGATGCTGTCGCCGAGAAACAGGATGCGTTGTTCCGGCGGCAGTCCGGCGTGCAGGGCGAGGGCGAGGAGGCTGAGGAGAAGGCAGAGGGGGCGGATCATGGAGGAGCGGAAGTAAACGTGGGGTGAGGCGAGGATTTACAGAGCCGGGACGTGCTCGTTGAGAAAGACGGCGATGCGGCGCTCCGACCAGGGCTGCAGTCCGGCCTGGAAGTCGATGAAGCCGACGTGGCCTCCCTGGTCCGGGGATTCCAGGTGGAGGTGGGCGCTCTGCGCGGCGACCGCCTCCGGAAACGAGGGCGGTGCGAGCAGCGGATCATTCCTCGCGCTTAACAAAAGGCATGGCAAAGCGATGCGCGGCAGCCAGGGCAGGGAGCTGGCACGCGCCCAGTAGTCGTCGGCGTCGTGGAAGCCGTGAAGCGGCGCGGTGATGCGTTCGTCGAATTCGCGGATGGTGGTCACGGCGTCGATGCCGTCACGGCCCGCCAGGCGTTCGCGCAGCTCGGGAAAGCGGCGGGCCTTGGCCAGGGTCTTGTCCTTGAGTGACTTCAGGAAACGGCGCAGGTAGAGGCGGTTGCCAGGATCTTCATCTAGCACCCGGGCGCTGGAGGCGAGGTCGATGGGCGAGGACAGCGCCACGGCTGCACGCACGGCCGGATGGGGCGGTGCCTCGCCAAGGTACTTGAAGCTGATGTTGCCGCCGAGGCTGAAGCCGACGAGGGCGATGCGGCCGTGGGTTTGAGCCGCGTGGTTCACGACGGTGCGCAGGTCGGCGCTTTCACCGCTGTGGTAGGAGCGGGCCAGGTCGTTCTCCACGCCGCCGCAGCCGCGGTAGTTCCAGGCCAGGACATCCCAGCCTTCGGCGGCGAGGGTGGCGGTCATGCCGCGCATGTAGACGGCGTCGGCGGAGCCTTCCAGGCCATGGCAGAGGAGGGCGAGGCGGCTGGAGCCCTGCCGGTGCCAGAAGAGGCTGACGTAGTCGCCGTCCGTCAGGCGCAGCCGCTCATGCTCGACAAGACGTCGGCGGCGCCGGGGCAGAAGCACGGGCAGGATGGTCTGGGCGTGGCCGCCGCCCAGCCATCCCGGGGCGCGATAGCTGGAGGTCAGCAGCGGCATGACGTCGGGCGGCCTAACGAATGTTCAGGGCAGAAAACGCTCCGCCTGGACCAGGTCGGCCGGAAAGGTGATCTTGGGGTTGGGCGTGGTGTTCTCGACCACGAACACGGGTTCGCCGACATGCTGGACGGCGGAGACTTCATCGGTGACCAGCGCCCCGTCACGGATCACGGCCTCATAGGCCTGAGTGAGCAGGTCCCTGGCGAAGACCTGGGGGGTCTCCATCACCCAGACGCCGGTGCGGTCGATGGATTCTGTGATGCGGCCGTCCGGCTCCGTGCGCTTGATCGTCTCCGTCATGGGGCGGGCGCAGGCTGCGGCGCGTTGGCTGCGGGCGGCGTGGACGCAGCGGGAGATCTGCGCGGGGTTGATCAGGGGTCGGGCGCCGTCATGCACGGCGATGATGTCGCTCTGCGGCGAGCACTGCTGCAGGCCGTTCCAGACGGAGAAATGGCGTTCGGTCCCGCCGGGAACGATGGCACTGAGCTTGGAGAGCGGGTGGGTTTGGGCCCAGGCCTGGATTTCCGAAGCCACGTCGTCGCCGGTGACCACGATGATCTCGTCGATGTCGACGCAGGCCTGGAACTCCTCCAGGGTGCGCAGCAGGACGGGTGCGCCGGCCAGTTCGGCGAGGAGCTTGTTGAAGCCCATGCGCCTGCTGCTGCCGGCGGCGACGATGATGGCGGAGGTCATGGCGCGGACGTTGCCTGGCTTATGGAAGGCGCTTGGCGACCTCGGTGGAGAGGGCGCGGTTGTCGGCGCGTCCGGCGGCGCGTTCCTGGAGCACCTTCATGACGCCGCCCATGTCCTTCTTGGTGGTGGCGCCGAGCTCGGCGATGACGGTCTCGACCAGCTTCACGAGGTCATCGGCGCTCATGGCGGCGGGAAGGTACTTTTCCAGCACGGCGATCTCCGCCTTCTCGACGTCCGCGAGGTCCTGGCGGCCGGCGCCTTCGTAGCTGGCGACGCTGTCCTGGCGCTTTTTGATCTCCTTGCGGACGACGGCGATGGAATCGGTGTCATCGAGCTCGCCCTCGGCGCCGAATTTTTCGATGGCGGCGTACTTGATCGCGCTCTTGAGGCCGCGGATGACGTTGAGGGCGACGGTGTCCTTGGCCTTCATGGCCGTTTTCATGTCTTCGACGATCTGGGCGGAGAGGGGCATGGCAGTGATGTGGGGAGGGTTGGAAGGGAAGCCTGCAATCTGGCGTGCTGGCGCGGCTTGTCCACCGTGCAGGAATCTTGCCGGGGTGCTGGCCGGGAATAACCGAAACGGCCGTCGGCGATGCGGAATCCGGCGCGCCGCTTGCAAGCCGCGGGTGTCACGCCTAGATGCGGTGCAATGCTTGATTATGCCAGCATCCTGACGGTGGTCCTGCCCGTGTATCTCACGATGGCGGCGGGCTTCACGATGCGGAAACGGCGTCTGCTCACGGATGAGGTGGACGCCGGGGTGATGAAGCTGTGCGTGAACCTGCTGACGCCCTGCCTGATCCTGGAGCGCGTGGTGGGCAATGAGTCGGTGATGAGGCCGCTGCCGGTGCTTGCGGCTGCGGGCCTGGGGTTTGCGCTGGTCTCCTTCGGGATCGCGCTGTCGTATTTCGCCGCTCCGCTGATCGGCCTGCAGACGCATGAGGGCCGGCGCAGCTTTGCGGTCTCCTCCGGTCTGCAGAACTACGGCTTCGTGGCCATCCCGATCGTCACCGCCCTCTTTCCTGACAAGGGCACCCTGGGTGTTCTGTTCACCTTCACGCTGGGCGTGGAGCTGGCCTGCTGGACGGCGGGCGTGGGCCTGCTGACCGGCCTGGGCAACGCCCCCTGGAAGCTGGCCCTGAACCCGCCGGTGCTGACCATCCTGTTCTCGCTGCTGCTGAACTTCACCGGCCTGCATGTCCACATGCCCGAGGTGGCGCACCGGACCTTCAGCATGATCGGCGCCTGTGCGGTGCCGCTGGCGGTCATCATCATCGGCGCCTCCATCGCCGACATCTGGGGCCAGGAAAGGCTGCGCTGGTCGGTGGCCGTGCTGTCGCCGGTGCTGAGGCTGGGGATCATCCCCGTGGCCTTCCTGGGAGCCGCCTGGCTGCTGCCGCTCACGACGGAGCTGAAGCGCATCCTGGTCGTCCAGGGGGCGATGCCCAGCGCGGTGTTCAGCATCATGATCGCACGCCATTATGGCGGCCATGCGCCGACGGCCGTGCAGTGCGTGCTCTCCACCACCCTGGTCAGCATGGTGACCACGCCGCTGGTCATCGCCTGGGCCTTGAAGTCGCTCGGCCTGTGATCCTTCCCCGACCCCCTGCCTAACTCCATGTTTGACCACCAAGAAGAAGACGCCGGCTCCGAGGAGCTGTCCCCCCTGATGCAGGCCATCGTGCCCAGGCTGGCGCTGTGCCGCATCCGTGAATACGACCCCGAGGATCTGGAGGCCTGCGTCGAGGTCTACCGGTCCAACGAGCCGGACCTGCTGCCTGCCGGCGGCCTGGACTCCTTCACCGCCTTTCTGGAGGGCGGTACTTCCTACATGCTGGTGATCGAGCATGGAGGCGATGTCATCGGCTTCGGCGGCCTGGAGCTGGTGGGGGATTCGGACACGGCCCTGCTCCGGCATGGCATGATCCACCGGGAGTACCAGCGGCGCGGCTTCGGCACCACGCTGCTGGCGGCACGCATCGCCCTGCTGGAGACGGATGAGCGGCCGCTGGAGCTTTGGATGGGCGCGCCGCCCTCGGCGGTGCCCTTCTACGGGCGCTTTGGCTTCAAGCTGGAACGCGTGCATCCAGGGGCCACCGGCGGCGGGGTCGGGCACTCGGCCATGTTTTCCCTGATGATCGAGCCGCAGGACATCCTCGACATGCGCGACGCCCTGGAAGAGAGGGAGATCCAGATCGAGCTCAACGAGGAGACGGACGCCGAGGAGGAGACGGACGAGGAATGACGCGGGCCTTGTGGGGAAGCCGCCGCATTCAGGATTGACCCGGAACGGGTGGATTCAGTAGCCTGAAAGCCAACCGGTTAAATTCGTCCGGCACGGATAGTCTAACCTAAGGTTAGGAAAGGCGGTCCGTTCTGGCATGGTCCCCAACCCGCCGATCCTGTCATGCGTTTCATCAAGGCCTCAGGGCTTATCGCCCTGCTCGTTCTCGTCGTCGCCATTTCCCACCATCTCGCCCGGCCGGGGCAGGCGGTGAAGCCCCCTGTCAAGGCGGCGTCTGCGGCCGCAGGCCCCGGACGTGTGGAGCCCGCCAGGCTTCCGGCCACGCCAAGGAAGGAGTCGAAGGCGGTGAAGGCGCAGGCCGCCTCCACGGACGCGCTGGTGCGGTTTGCCGACTGGACGCGGTCCTATCTGGCCGCCCAGGATCCGGCGCTCGTCGCCGAGGGGCTGCGGCTGGCGGAGCAACGTCGGCCCGTGTTCAAGCAGATGATCCAGGACAACCCGCGGGAGGCGCTGCAGCAGGCAGTGTCGATGGTGGTGAGGCAGCAGCTCCCGCCGGAGATTGTCAGCCGGCTGGAGGAACGCGTCGCCGCCCGGGGTGAGCTGCGCGTTTACGGCGCCAGCCCGGAGGCGCGGGAGACGGGTGAAAAGCCGTTCTTGCGTTATGCGGCCACCCGAGACGGGCGGACCTTTGAAGCCCATGTCTTCGGCCGTCGTGAGTTTGATTATCAGCAGAAGGCCGACCTGAGCCTGATTGGCGTGGCGCTGGACGGGGAGCTGGCGTTGAGCGAGTCGCCCGTGCGGCGGCTGGAAGCGGGCGAGGTGCCTCCGGCAGGAAAAAAACAGGTGGAGGTCTGCCCGGTTTCCGGCCTGAGCACGGAGAGGGAGGCGGCTGCCGCCAGCCAGGCGGTGCCTGAGACCGTGGCCGCTGTCGAGACGGGTGACGAGATTGTTTTTCTGTGTGATGGCGCCCACATCGCCCCTTATGAAAACGGCATCGTCATGGCCGAGGGCGGCTCGGGGGGCGCGCAGGGATTCACCGGGCCGATGCCTTCTGCGGCGGTGCCTTCCGTGGGCGTGGTGAAGGTGCTTTATGTGCCGGCGCTGTTTGCCGACCAGGGCCAGGTGCCGGCGAGCGAGGCGACGATGCTGGACGGCCTGCGTCAGGCGGCCGATTTTTATCAGACCCAGTCCTATGGCCGCCTCACCCTGGTGGCCACGGTCACACCACCGGTTAGGCTGCCGCGCAACCAGGCCTGGTATGTCGGCAAGGACACCACGAGCGGCTTCATCAAGGAGATCGACGGCCTGGGTGCGGAGATGCAGCACGCCAAGGAGGCGGCGCGGGCCGCCGGTTATGACTGGCAGGACTATCACTGCTTCTGCGTGCGGGCGAACGGCGGCGCGCGTTCACCCACCAGCTATGGCAGCATCGGCGCGGGTCAGGTCTGGATGCGCAGTGACAGCGCCAGCACCATCGCCCATGAGGTGGGGCATGCCTTCGGCCTGACGCATGCGAACTTCTGGCTGACCAACGGCGCCAGCGTGGCGGGGCCGGGAGGCAACGAGGAGTATGGCGACATTTTCGACAACATGGGCGGCACCTCTCCGCCGACCGGGCATTACAACGCCCAGGCCAAAAACCAGGTGCGCTGGATGCCGCCGGAGTTCGCCCCTCCCATCACCGCGAGCGGCAGGTATCGTGTGTATGCCTTTGACACGCCGCGGCTCGTGCCAGGCAGGCTTTACGGACTGCAGGTGCGCAAGGATTACGAGCGCACGTTCTGGGGCGAGTACCGCACTCTTTTCCCCTCCAACGTCTGGGCGGCCAACGGGCTCATCCTGGGCTGGAAGTGGAGCAACAACAATGGCGACAACATCCAGCTCCTCGACACGACGCCGGGCTCGATCAACGGCAAGACCGACTGCCCCATCGCCCTGGGCAGCACCTTCTCCGACACGGAGAGCGGCATTCACATCACCACCCTTTCCGCCGATTCCGCCACGTCTCCGCCCAGCCTGGAGGTGCAGGTGAACCTGGGCAGCTTCCCTGGCAACCAGGTGCCCGTGCTGAGCCTGAGCCCGGCCTCTCCCGTCGTTCCCATCAACACCAGCATCACCTTCACGGCCACCGCCTCGGATCCGGATGGAGACACGCTTTCCTACTCGTGGCGCTGGCATGACTCGGTGGTTTCACCAAACAGCCCGACGGTGACGCGCAGCTTCAGCACCAGCGGCGTGTACACGGTGAGCTGCGTCGTCTCGGACATGAAGGGCGGCATCGCCGTGCGCAACGCGTTGATCACGGTGGGCAACGGCGGCAGCCGCTTTGCCATCCGGGGCCGCATCACTCTCAACAGCTCCGGCCTGCCCGGCGTCAACGTCACCACCAGCGGCACCAACGGCACGCTGACGGACAGCGACGGCTACTATGCGATCTCCAACCTGGCCGCGGGAACCTACACCGTGACACCGGCGGGGCATGGCCTGCAGTTTAACGAATTATTCAACAACAGCATCACCGTCGGCCCGTCCTTCAGCGGCGCCGACTTCACCATCGACCCGCTGCCCGTGGTCTCGCTGAGCACGCCTGTCGCGGTCGCCCAGGAGGGTTCCAGCCCCGTGGCCGGCAAGTTCCGGCTGACCCGGACCGGCTCCACGGCGCTGCCGCTGACCGTTTACACGCTGGTCGTGCGCGGCACCGCCACCAAGGGCACGGACTACACGTTTTCACCCGACTACACGGCGGCGGCGGCCCCCTACTTTGCCTTCACCATTCCGGCGGACAGCGACACCCTGGACATCCTGGTGACGCCGTCGAATGACGCCGCCTCGGAGGGCAATGAAAGCGTGGACCTGATCCTGGGCATGGACACGTCCTATGTGAATGGTACCCCGGCCTCGGCCACCGTGACCGTGCAGGATGATGACACCGCGCTCCCGCGGGTGTCCCTCACTTCCACCATGACGCAGGTGGTGGAAGGCGCGGGACAGCCGATCACCTGCACGGTGACGCGCTCGGGCGCCACCACGGCCGATCTGGTCGTGACCTACACCGTGGGCGCCACCAGCACCGCCACGAGCGGCACGGACTATGCCGCCTTGGGCGGCACGGTGACCATTCCCTCGGGCAGTGTGAGCGCCACCTTTGCCGTGACGCCCGTGGACGACAGCCTGCCTGAAGCCACGGAAAGCGTGCGCCTGGGCATCGCCACAGGAGCGGCCTTCATCGCCGATGCGGCGGCGAACAGCCTGGTGCTCAACCTGGTGGATGATGACAACCAGATTGTTTCAGTCAGCGTGCCCGACGCGGCCGCCACGGAGGCGGACCGTGCGCAGCCGGGGGTCGTGCCGGATCCCGGCATCTTCCTGCTGACCCGAAGCGGTGACACCAGCGCCCCGCTGACCGTCTATTACAGCGTGGCTGGCGTGGCGCTGCATGGCACCGACTACGACGCCCTTCCCGGTTCCGTGACCTTTCCGGCCGGGGTGACGCAGCGTGCCGTCACCCTCATGCCGAGGTTTGACGGCTTTGGCGAAGGACCGGAAAACGTGCTGCTTTCCATCGCCGACGGCAATGACGCGTACCGCTCCTCGTCCACGGCAAGCAGCGGAACCGTCACCATCAACGACCCTGCCAGCGACAAGCCCCTGCTGGAGGTGATTGCCAGCGGGGCCATCGCGGCGGAGCCCTCCACCAACGGGCAGTTCCGCATCACGGCCAAGGGGGGCTCGGGCAGCCTGACCGTGAACTACCAGATTTCCGGCACGGCGACCGCCGGATCCGACTACACGATCAGCGGACTGGACAACGTCACCCTGCTGGGCAGCGCGACGGTGACGCTGAACGGCGGCACGGCGGTGCAGAACCTGACGATCACCACGGTCAATGACGCCCTGGCAGAGGACCTGGAAAACATCGTCATCACGCTGCTGCCCAGCGCCAGTTATGTGCTCTGGGATCAGAGCAAGACCGCCACGCATCTGCTGCGGGATGATGATCAGCCGACCGTCTTCGTTGATCCCCAGATCGGCACGGGCATCACGCATGCCATCTCGGAATCGTCGATTGGGACGACTCTGAAGTTTTTCTTCTCCAGGACGGGCAGCACCACCAGCGCCCTGACGGTGAACTACACGCTGGTGGGCACGGCAACCAATGGCACGGACCATTCCAACCTCAGCGGCACGGTGACCATCCCTGCCGGAGCCTCGGGTGCGGATGTCAGCTTCAACACGATTGCCGACAGCGTGTTTGAAGGCACCGAAACCGTGACCGTCAGGCTCAGTGCCGGAAGTTATGCGCGGGGTCCGGACGCCACGATCTATGTTTTAGATGACGACGCCGGTTCGCAGACGGTGAACTTTGCCTCCTCTGGCGGCAGCGGCAGTGAGAGCGTGACCAGTGTCGACATTCCGGTGACGCTGTCCGCGCCCGCCACCGCACCCGTCAGCGTGGATTACCTTCTGGAAACGGGTCCGAGGACGCCGACGATGCTCTCCGGCCTGTGGCTGCGGGTGATTCGCACGGCGAACTTCTATTCGGCCTGGTATTCCTTCGACGGCGTGAACTTCACCCAGCAGGGCACCACGCAGACGATCTCCGGCATGGCCACAAGCGGTTATCTGGCGGGCATCTACGTCACGTCGGGAAGCAGCGGCACCCTGGGCAGCATGCAGGTGGACAACTTCTCCGTGACCGGCCTGGAAGCCGGCGGCTCGGCCGGGACGATGCTCAGCGAGGCCATCGGCACGGAGAGTCCGGCGGGGGGCTTCACCGAGTCCGGCGGACTGTATAACATCATTTGCGGCGGGCCTGACCTCAGTGCCACCAGCACCACGGACGGCGGGCGCATGGTTTATGTTCCGATCAGCAGTTCGGCCAACTGCACGGTCACGGCCCGCGTCCTCGGCTTCACCGGAAGCAGCTCCTCGATGAAGGCCGGGGTCATGATCCGTGAGAGCAAGTCGAACAGCGTGCGCCACATGACGAGCGTGACGGAGCCGGGGCTGGCGCAGCGCCGTGCCGGTTATCGTCTGACGGCCCCCGGCAACGCCGGCAACTCCAACAGCCAGGCAATCTACTCGAAGCCGCGCTGGCTGCGCCTGCAGCGCAGCGGCACGGTTTTCACCGCCTCCGTCTCCAACGACGGCCTGGCCTGGACCGTCACCGGCGTGGCTCCTGCAGTGCCGCTGGGCAGCCTCTGCCTCGTGGGACTGGCGGCCTCGGCGCGTCAGGACGGCCTCATCACCCAGGCGGTGTTTGACAACGTCACCCTCAGCACCGGCGGTGCATTGACTGGACGCACCATTGGTTATGTCAATGAGCCCGGCCTGGTTCTTGAAAACTCGGGCACCTGGACCCTCAACGCCTCCGGTGCCGGCTTCATGCCCTCGCCGACCTCCACCGAGGATGAAGGCCACATGGCCGGGGCCAGCGTGTCGGGTGACTTCACACTCACTGCAAGGATTGTCAGCCTCAGCGGTGGTGCCAGCACCGCCCAGGCGGGCCTGATGGTGCGTGAAACCTCCAACTACAGAGCCCGTGCCCTCTGGTTCGGCCTGCCGGGCACCGGCTCGACGACTTCGGCGCCGGAGTTTCGTGCCAGGCTTTCCGCCACTTCTTCCGGTGAAGGCAGGACGGTGGACTACCAGCTCATTCCGGGCACGCTGACCTTTGGCATCGGTGAGCAGACGAAGAACATCAACCTGAGCATCACCAACGACCTAATTCCCGAGCCCGTGGAGTTTGCCACGATCCTGCTGCGTTATCCTTACGGGGCGCTGGCGGGTTCTCCGGCCAGCTACACCTACGCCATCCTGGATGACGATGCGCCGGAGGCCTACCTGCCGGTCCTGGGCTTTGCCGGAGCGGCGAGCAGCGGGTCGGAGGCTTCCACGCCTGCGGTGATTCCGGTGGTCCTGAACTCCCCGGCCAGCCTGCCGGTGACGGTCGATTATGCGGTGACCGGGGGCACGGCCGCAGGTGGCGGCGCCGACTTCACGGAGATCAGCGGCACCCTGTCCTTTGCACCCGGCGAGGTGATGCAGTATCTCCAGCTTCCCGTGACGAATGACAGTGCTGCGGAGTCGCAGGAAACCGTGGTGATCACGCTGTCCAACGTGACCAATGCCGTGCTCAGCAGCAGCACCGGCCACACCTTCACGATCCAGGATGATGACACGCCGGTGGTGACCGTGACGGCCAGCACCCCCCAGGCCTTCGAAGGCGGCACTTCAGGGGTCTTCACCGTTGCCCGCACGGGCGACACCGGCGCCGACCTGACGGTGAATTTCGCCCTCTCGGGCTCGGCGACAAGCGGCTCCGACTTCACGGCCTTCACTCCCACCACTTCGGTGGTCATCCCCGCCGGCCAGTCCAGCGCGACCCTGACCGTGGCGACCGTGCAGAACACGACTCCGGAGGTGAATGAAACCGTCATTGTCACTCTGGGCGCGGGTTCGGGTTATAATCTAGGCAGCCCCTCCGCCGCCACGGTCACCCTCGTGGATGATGACGTCAACACGATCACCCTCACGGCCACCGATGCGATGGCGTCGGAGGCGGCTGGCAATCCGGGTGAGTTCACCCTGACACGCACGGGTCCGCTGACCTCCGCCCTTAATGTCGCCCTCAGCATCACGGGCACCGCCACGAACGGCACGGATTACACCACGATCACGACCACTCGGGCGTTCGGTGTGGGTGTCAGCAGCATCACCGTTGCCGTGACGCCCATTCAGGACTCGGGCACGGAGGGCGATGAAGAGGTGATCGTCTCCATCGCCACCAGCACCAGCTATATTGTCGGTTCCCCCTCGGTGGCCAACGTGACCCTCGTGGATGATGACCTGCCGCCCACGGTTTATGTGAGCAATCCTGCGGGCAAGTCCACGATCATCTCCGCCGCCAACGGCCTGCTTCTGCAGGCGGTTGGATCCGATGACGGGCTGCCCAATCCCCTGAGCTACACCTGGAGCCAGATCTTCGGCCCCGGCAGCATCACCTTTGGCAGCTCCGGAGCGGCGGACACCAGCGCGACCTTCTCCGCCGCCGGTGTTTATGGCCTGCGCGTCACGGTGGATGACGGTCAGTTCACCGCCAGCGACAGCATCGTCGTGCAGGTGGGCGGCTTTGCCTTTGCCAACTGGATCGGCATGGATCAGGGGCCTCCGGGCGTCCGGGGCATCAGCGGCGAGTCCAGCGGCGGGCAGTTCACCCTCATCGGCAGCGGCACCGGCTTCAGCGGCACGAATGACAGCGGCCACATGATGTTCCGCCAGCTGCTGGGAGGAAGTGGTGACTGCTCTCTCACCGCCAGGCTGGTCAGCTTCAGCGGACCCGCCACACGTCTGGCCGGCATCACCATTCGCGACACCTCCTGGAAGGGTGCCCGCCGCACCAACCTCGTCCTGGATGGCGGTGGCACGCTGCAGTTCCGCACCCGTGGCACGATGAACACTGCGGACAGCGCCGTGACCGCCACAGGCCTGTCCTCGCCGCTTTGGTTGAAACTGGAACGCGTGAGCGGCAGCATCACCGCCAGCAGTGCTCCGGATGCTGGCGGCAGCCCGGGAACCTGGACTCAGATCGGTTCACCGACCAGCGTGACGATGGGAGCGAACGTCTGCGTCGGCATGGTGGTCAGCTCCGGCGCCAGCACCAACGCCACGACGACGGCGACCTTTGACAATGTCTCCGTCACCCCGGCCTTCACGGGAAGCGCCCTGCATTCCGAAGATCTGGGCAACTACACCACGGCCGGCAGTTCCAGCGAATCCGCCGGAACCATCACCGTGACCGCCATCGGTTCGCATGACAGCTCCGGCGGTCATTTCCGCTATCAGCAGGTCTGGGGGGACTGCATCGTCACGGCGCGTCTGACCAGCCATAGCGGCGCTACCCGAGGCGCCCAGAGCGGCGTGGGCATCCGTGACACGACGGACAACGGCGCCTTTGGCTTCTACGGAACCACCACCATCGACGGTTTCCAGTCCCACTGGCGCAGCACCCCGGGCGGCGGCACCGGCGCGCTCCAAACGGGAGGCGCCATCGGCAACTGGATCAGGCTCGTGCGCAAGGGCAACAATGTCGCCGCCTTCCGTGCCAGCAACGTCGGAGGCGTCCCAGGAACCTGGAGCCAGGTCACCGGCAACCTGCCCGCCTCCCTCACCGGGCCGCTCCTCGTCGGAGTGGTCGTGGACAGCAACACCACCAGCACCACCGACCTGGGTGTCGGCACCTTCACCAACCTCAGCATCGAGCCGCTGAACACGGCGCCCGTGGTCAGTCCGGGAACGGTGGCCTCCCTGGGGCCCTTCCTCTTGAACGGCTCGGTCACCGACGACGGACGGCCCACCCCTCCGGGGGCGTTCACCACCACCTGGGCCGGTGTCTACGGCCCGGGTCCGGTCAGCTTTGCCAACCCGCAGGCGCTGCAGACCGTGGCCACACTTTCCCAAAGCGGCGCCTACAGGCTGCGGCTTTATGCGGACGATGGCGACACGGTGACCTTCGCCGATCTCGCCTTCAACGGCTACATGAACACCTATGACGCCTGGCGTGATGCAAGCTTCGCCTCCGGCCTAACCAACCCTGCCGCCGAGGTGGGCGTCGATCCGGATGGCGACGGCCTGCTCAACCTCCTGGAATACGCCTTTGGCAGCAGGCCCGACCTGGCCACCGGAGCCCCGGTCTCCCAGGACATCGTGCTCAACGGCGGCGAGCGCTACCTGCGGCTCACGGTGCCGAAAAACCCCTCTGCCACGGATGTCAGCTTCGAGGTCCAGGCCACCGGCACCGTCACGGACGCCGGCTCCTGGAGCAGCGCCGGCCTGGTGACGGAAACCAACTCTCCGACCGTGCTGGTCGTGCGTGATGCCGTGCCGCTGAGCTCCGCCAGCCGCCGCTTCATGCGGGTGAAGGTGGTCAGGCCGTGACAAATTTGGCAGGCGGCTGGCGTATGTTCTGCGCCTCCCCCCGTCGCCATGCCCGTGTTCAAACACTCCATCCTGCTGGTCAGCGCCCTTGGCGCGGCCGTCCTGCCGTGCCCGGCGGCGCCCGATGCCGCAGGCATTGAGTTTTTCGAAAAAAAGGTTCGGCCGGTGCTCGTGGAGCGCTGCTTTGAATGCCACTCCACCACCGCCAAGGTGAAGGGCGGCCTCTCCCTCGACACCCGTGACGCCATGCTCACCGGCGGCGACAGCGGCCCCGCCGTCGTCGCAGGCCAGCCCGGCAGGAGCAAGCTCATCGAGGCGGTGGCCTACAAAAACCAGGACCTGCAGATGCCGCCCAAAAGCCCGCTGTCCGCCGCCGAGCTTGAGGCGCTGACCCAGTGGGTCGAGATGGGTGCGCCTGATCCGCGCACCGGCGCCGTGGCCGCCAAATCCGCCATGGGCATGGATGTGAAGACCGGTCGCGAATTCTGGTCCTTCAAGCCTCTGTCCGCCCCCGCTCCTCCCCAGGTGCGCGACACGGCCTGGGTGAAGACGCCGGTCGATGCCTTCCTTCTCGCCCAGCTTGAAGCCAAAGGCCTTTCACCCGCGCCGCCCGCAGACAAGCGCTCGCTCATCCGCCGTGCCACCCAGGATCTCACCGGTTTGCCGCCGACTCCGGAGGAGGTGCAGGCCTTCCTCAAGGATGATTCGGCCGACGCCTTCTCCCGTGTCGTCGAACGCCTGCTCAACTCGCCGGCCTATGGCGAACGCTGGGGGCGTCACTGGCTCGACGTGGCCCGCTATGCGGACTCCAACGGCATGGATGAAAACGTGGCCTACGGCCATGCCTGGCGCTATCGCGACTACGTCGTCCGCGCCTTCAACAACGACAAGCCTTTCGACCAGTTCCTCATCGAGCAGATCGCCGGCGACCTCCTGCCCGCCCAGGACACGCGCGACCGCCAGGAAGCCCTCGCCGCCACCGGCTTCCTCGCCCTCGGCGGCCGCGTGCTGGCCGAGCCCGACGTGAAGAAGATGGAGCTCGACATCATCGACGAGCAGCTCGACACGCTGGGCAAGGCCTTCCTCGGCATGACTTTCGGCTGCGTGCGCTGCCACGACCACAAGTTCGATCCCATCAGCCAGGCCGACTACTACGGCCTCGCCGCCATCTTCCGCAGCACCCGCTCGCTCTCCAACGAGAAGATGGGCGCGATCAAGTTCTGGTACGAGCACTCCATGGCCACGCCTGAGCAGATCGCCGCCAAAAAGGCGCATGAGGCGAAGGCCGCCGAGAAAAGGAAGATCGTCACCAGCTTCAGCGCCAAGGCCCGCGCCGAACTCAAGGCCGAGCTGCACAACGCCGCCGTCGATTATCTCGCCACCGCCGCCCGCCTGCCCGATGATCCGGACTTTGCCGAGGTCGAAAAGCTGGCTCTGCCGCTCAAGCTGCGCCCGCGCTACCTGCTGACCTGCCGCCAGTACCTCACCCGCAAAAACGAGCACCCCTTCTTTGCCAAATGGCGTGAGTTCTCGGCGGCCCACAAACCGGAGGCGGTGCGCGCGCATTACGCCCCTCTGTTCACCGCCGCGCTGAAGCTGGACGCGAAGTCGAAGGCCAAGGCCGCGGCGGATGTCGCCGCCGCGCGTGACGCGCTCGATGACATCGCCGGATTCCTGGCCATCCCGGACAAGGACGCGGACGCCTTTGATCAAGCCACGCTGGCCAGGGTCACCGCCATGATGGACGACCTCATGAATGTCGAGGACGCCATCCCGGATCCTCCCGCCTTCATGGGCGTTGGCGAGGCCGACATCGTGCGCGCCATGCCCATCCACATCCGTGGCAGCTATCTCACGCTCGGCAAGGAGGTGGAGCGCGGCTTCCCCGAGGTGATGCGCACCTCCTTCACCAAGCCGGTCTTCCCATCCCGCCAGAGCGGCCGCCTGGAGCTGGCCCGCTGGCTGGCCTCGACCGAGCATCCGCTGACCGCCCGCGTCATGGTCAACCGCCTCTGGCGCTGGCACTTCGGCAAGGGCATCGTCACCTCCACCGACAACTTCGGCGTGCTCGGTGACAAGCCTTCGCACCCGGAGCTTCTCGACTGGCTCGCCCGCACCTTCATGGAGTCCGGCTGGTCGATGAAGGACATGCACCGGCTCCTCATGAAGTCGAGCGTCTACCAGATGGCCTCGGTGCATCCGGCGGCCGGCGGCGGCTCCTCCTCGCCCGATCCTTCGATGGTCGATCCTGAGAACCGCCTGCTCTCGCACTTCAACATCCAGCGCTTTGAGGCCGAGCAGATCCGTGACGCGCTCCTGCACGTCAGCGGCACCCTCAGCCAGGATGTCGGCGGCAAGACCATCCCGCTGCGCAACCGCGAGTTTGTCTTCAACCACACCTCGCGCGACCACACGACCTACGAGACCCCGCGTCGCGCGCTCTACCTGCCCATCATCCGCAACCATCTTTATGACATGCTGGAGCAGTTCGACTATCCGGACCCCACCATGCCCACCGGCAGCCGCAACGCCACCGTCGTCGCTCCCCAGGCCCTCATCATGCTGAACGCCCCGGTGGTCATGGACGCCGCCGCCGCCCTCTCCCGCCGCCTCGCCCGCGACACCCGCAACGGCTCCGTCGAGTCGCGCCTGCATCGCGCCTATGACCTCGCCTACGGCCGCGCCCCGACGACCGCCGAGCTCGCCCGCGCGACCCGCTTCATCGAATCTGCGCCTAACACCGACGAAGCCTGGAACCTGCTCTGCCAGAGCCTGCTGGCCGCCAACGAGTTCATGTACCTGCGCTGAGGATAGGGCGCTCGGCGCAGGCAGCGACGGCTGATTTGCCCCAGAGAATGTCCTGTCGCCGAAGCGGCTTCGGTTCAAACCTGAAGGCCTCTTCGCCATGCGCCTTCCTCTTCTGTTCCTCCTGCATCTCTCGGCCCTGGTTGCACCGGCGCAGCAGACCTTGAAATCAGCCTCGCCCTTTCCCGTCGGGGTTGGCACCCAGGATCGTGTGTTCGAAAACACCGGGGACTGGCCGCTGCTGACGGCGCAGTTTTCCCTCGTCACGCCGGAGAACTGCATGAAGCCGGTCGCCGTGCAGCCCGAGCCCGGCCGCTGGTCCTTCGAGACGGCGGACCGCTTTGTGGAGTTTGCCCTCGAGAAGGAATTGAAGATCGTCGGCCACTGCCTTGTCTGGGCGAAGGATGACCGCACGCCCCCCTGGTTCGGCCTTGAGGAGGGCAGGCCGGTTTCCAAGGAAGTGCTGCTGGAGCGCATGAAGACGCACATCGACACGGTGATGAGCCGTTACCGGGGAAAAATCGCCATGTGGGATGTTGTCAACGAGGCTTTGGATGATGGCGACAGACCGCTTCGGGACTCCCTCTGGAGCCGCACCTGCGGGGATGAGTTTCTGGTGAAGGCCTTTGAATACGCCCACGCGGCGGATCCTGCCGCCCTGCTCATCTACAACGACTACAACAACGAGCTGGACGGCAAGCGTGAGAGGATGATCCGGCTGATCGAGTCCCTGCGTGCCCGCAAGGTTCCGCTGCACGCCATCGGCCTGCAGGGGCACTACGAGCTCGACACCGTGCCCTTTGCCGCCCTTGAAAAAACCCTGGCCGCCATGCGCGCGATGCAGATGAAGGTCGTCGTCTCCGAGCTCGACATCGATGTCATCCCGCGCGGCCGCTGGTGGGCGGACAACGGTGCGCAGCGCGAGGCGCTCTCCAAACTGAACCCGTATGCCGACGGCTGCCCGCCGGAGATTCTGCTGCGGCAGGCGGAGCAGTATGCCCGGCTCTTCCGGCTGTTCCAAAAGTACGCCGACACGATCCTGCGCGTCTCCTTCTGGAACCTGCATGACGGCCGGAGCTGGCTGAACGATTTCCCGTGGAAGCGTGTGAATCATCCGCTGCTCTTTGATCGTCAGGGCCGGCCCAAGCCCGCCTTTGAGGCCGTGCTGCGTGAGCTGGCGATGGAACCCACGGCACCGCGGACGGGCCAAAACATCCCGCCCCAGCCGCGTCCCTCCTGGAGCGCCATTCATCTCAAGGCCGATGACAAGCCCGCCTTTCCGTCACCGCCCGTCGGCTGGGATGTGAAGCGCGAGGACATCCCGCACGGAAGGCTTGAGATGCTCGAGTACGATTCAAAGACCGTGGGTGTGCGCCGGAAGATGAATGTCTACACGCCTCCGGATTATTCCCCGGCGCGCAAGTATCCCGTTCTCTACCTCCTTCACGGCATTGGGGGTGATGAAAGCGAGTGGGCCCGATATGCGCAGCCGGAGGTGCTTCTCGACAACCTCATCGCCGAAGGCCGGGCGCGGCCGATGATCGTCGTCATGCCGAACGGCCGCGCTCAAAAAGATGACCGGGCGGCCGGCGACCTCTTCCAGCACATCCCTGCCTTCCTCGTTTTCGAGCGTGAGTTGTTCGACGACATCATCCCCACGATTGAGGCACGCTACAGCGTGCAGGATCAGCGGGAGCATCGAGCCCTGGCAGGCCTGTCGATGGGCGGCGGACAGACGTTGAACATCGGTCTCGGGCACCTGGACCGATTCGCCTGGCTCGGTGGTTTTTCAGCGGCTCCGAACACGCGGACAAACGAGGCGCTGCTGCCCGATCCCGCCGCCGCTCGTTCTTTGAAACTTCTGTGGCTTTCCTGCGGCAGTCGTGACGGGCTTCTGCACATCAGCCAGGATTTGCACGCCTTTCTGACGGCCAGGAAGATTCCGCATGTCTGGCACGTCAGCGGTCACGCACACGACGCCGCCGAATGGAAGAAGGCTCTTTACTGGTTCCTGCAGAAGCTGGAGTTTTGACGCCCCTGCCTGCCGGCTTCAAGAGCAGGAGCAGCTCCCGCAGCCTTGCCTGCGGCCGGCGAGGCGCTTTTCGATTTCCAGTGAGGTCGGGGTGACGGCGAGGCCGCCGAGCGAGGTGCAGCGGTGTTCGCGGGGCATGCGCTCCGCGACGGCCTTGGCGGCGTCGATCACTTCATCGAGCGGGATGAGCGGATCGCAGCCGGCGAGGGCCATGTTTGCGCAGGAAAGCGCGTTGCTGGCGGCCATGACATTCTTGCCGAGGCATGGCGCCTCGACCCGGTTGGCGATGGGATCGCAGATGAGTCCAAGCATGCTCTGGAAGGCCATGGAGGCCGCTGCAACGGCCTGATCACGGCTGCCTCCGGCGAGCGTGACGAGCGCGGCGGCGGCCATGCAGGCAGCGGCACCGCCTTCGGCCTGACAGCCGCCGACTTCCGCCGCGAAGGTCCAGCGCGTGGCGATGAAGACACCGATCAACCCGGCCGCGAGCATCGCCCTGGCCATGTCTTCCTCGCCTAGATCCATCGACTCGGCCATCGCGATGACCGCACCGGGCAGCGCGGCGCAGGCGCCTGCGGTCGGGGCTGCGATGATGACGCCCATGCTGCTCTTCACCTCCATCAGGGCGTTGACGTGGAGGATGATGCGGTTCAAGGCGCCGCCATCCAGCAGACGGCCCGCGTTCATCATCTCGGCAAAGCGTCCGCTCTGATGATGCAGCATGCGGTCCTCATAAGTTGTGCCCGCGATGCCGCTGGCGATGGATTTGCGCAGGATGCGGACAAGCCCGGTCATCCTGTCGATGACTTCGCGCCCGCTGAAACCGCCGCGGGCACGCTCGTATTCGAGGGCGAGCCGCCAGAGGGGCGTGTTCTGCGCGCCATCCTGCTTCAGCATCTCGCTGCA
Source organism: uncultured Prosthecobacter sp. (assembly GCA_964642905.1). Lineage (GTDB taxonomy): Bacteria > Verrucomicrobiota > Verrucomicrobiia > Verrucomicrobiales > Verrucomicrobiaceae > Prosthecobacter. The sequence goes on along the minus strand of CAZXPU010000048.1, from coordinate 1,387 downwards.
GCTTGTGAACGGCACGCGCAGGTTTTTGCGGGAAGGGACGGGCAGCACGGGGGACAGCTTCTTGACGGCGGCGGTCTTGAATCCGTCGATGGAGACAAACTGACCCGCTTTGACCTGAAGCAGCCGCCGTGTGCCGAGGTCGTGAACCGTCAGTTCATCGGGTTCATCGCAGAAACAGTCGGTGCTGAAGATGCTGGAACCCATGTCAGGCCCCTTGTTAGGCCATTCCTCTGCGGACACCCAGATCAGGGTCTCATGATGCCCGCCGTCCATGCTCAGGGGCACGCCGTCGATCTCGATGACCTCGATCATGCCGCCACCGGTCGAGATGGCGACCATCGAATGGGTTTCGTGCGCATTCTTCAGCGTGAGCCGGTAGGTGTTCGGATGCGGATCGCCGACGTCGACGGTTTCAATGCGCAGCTTGATGCCAGCCTCCGCCAGGGCTTGCGCGGAGTTGGGCAGGCGCTCGTCATCGGCCTGCCAGCCGAGCAGGCCGCCGAACAGACCCATGTCGCTGCCCTGGCTCTCATGCGTGGTCGGCAGGGAGCCGGATCGGTCAAACTCGACGAGCACCTCGTCAATGGCCCCCTCCATGAGGTCGCGGGCCAGTCGTCCGATGCGCAGCGCGGCGGCGCAGTGCGAGCTGGAAGGCCCGCGCATCACGGGACCGATGACGTCGTTGAAGATGGAGACGGCTGTCATGCGTGGTGAGTGAGGACGTGGAGGGAAGGAATCCTTTGCGAGCGCCGCCAGGCGGGCAAAAGGTGAGGTCCATGAAGCTCCCGACCTCTCTGGCGATCCTCGCGCTTTTTGCCGCTGTCCACCCTGCCACGGCGGAGTCGGTGCCGGTGAAGATTCTGCCGGGCCAAGGCATCACGCGCGCTGGCGAGCCCTGCTTTGTGAAAGGCGCGGGTGGGGAGAAGCACCTCGATGAACTCGTGGAGGCTGGCGGCAACAGCTTCCGCACCTGGACCACGAACGGGCTCGATGCTCTCCTGGATGCCGCGCAGAAACGCGGACTCACCGTCTGTGCGGGCATCTGGCTGGAGCCCGAGTGCAGCTGGTTCTCCTACGCCAACTCGAAACACTGCGCGAAGCAGATTGCCCGCGTGGTCAACGAGGTGGTGAAGCATCGCGATCATCCGGCGCTGCTCTTCTGGGGCCTGGGCAACGAGGCCGAGGGCGATGGCAACAACGCGGCGTATTGGAAGCAGCTCGAAGTGCTCGCGCAGATCGTGAAGCAGCTCGATCCGGCGCATCCGACGTTCACTGCGGTGGCGGGGCTTTCTGAGGAGAAGGCGAAGGGGCTCAATGAACACACGCCGAGCCTGGATTTCGTCGGCATCAACACCTACGCCGCGCTCAATTCGCTGCGGAAGCACCT